>NZ_CP009452.1:1375578-1680098 GCF_001278035.1 Sphingopyxis sp. 113P3 | reverse complement strand
TACACCCCGAGGTGCGGCGTGCGCTCCTCCAGCGACAGGTCGACTTTGCAAACCAGGCGGGCGGCGCGGTGCTCGACGGACGTGACATCGGCACGGTTATCGCGCCGCAGGCCGACGCGAAGCTGTTCGTTACGGCAACGCCCGAAGAGCGCGCGCGCCGCCGCCACGCCGAGATGCTGGGGCGCGGGGTCGAGGTCAGTTACGAGGCCGTGCTCGCCGACGTCCACGCACGCGACGCGCGCGATACGGGCCGCGCCGACGCGCCGCTCCTTCGCGCCGAGGATGCCTTGCTCCTCGACAACAGCAACATGGGGGTAGGCGAAGCGATCGCCGCGGCAATCGCTTTCGTGAGCGAAAAGGTCAGGCGACCCAGTTGAACTCGGGCAGGCGAGCGCGCTCGGGCGCCGCCTTTGCGTGATAGACGCAGGTTTCGCCCACCCCTTTCAGCATCTCGGTTTGCGGCGGGCCGAAGTCGGCGCGATCCCGCGCGCGCAGCCAGGTGCTTTCGGAGATCGCGATGCCATTGACAGGCGCCGTCCCTTCGAGCCGCGCTGCCATGTTCACGGTCTCGCCCCAATAGTCATAGGCCATGCGCGTCGCCCCGATCACTCCGCCGACGACCGGGCCGCTGTGGATGCCAACGCGCAGACCCACGTCGGTGCCGGCGACCCTCTTGAGGTCGCAAACCCCCGCCAGCACATCGCGCGCGAAGGCGATGGCGGCGTCGGCGCTGTTCCCGCTCGTTACATTGCCGCCTGCGATGGCGAGATAAGCGTCACCGATCGTCTTGACCTTTTCGACCCCGTGCTCGGCCGCGCAAGCATCGGCATGGTTGAAGAAGGCGTTGAGCACCTCGACGAGATGCCCGGGCGAGACGCGCTTTGCGAGGCTGGTGAAACCCACCATATCGATGAAGATCACGCTCGCTTCGGCATAGGCATCGGCAACCATTCGCCCGTCGCGGATCCGGTCGACGGCTGCGGGCGGCAGCATATTGTAGACAAGCTCCTCATTCTTCCTGCGCTCGGCCTCCAGCGATTCGGAAAGCGCAAAGGCGCCCCGGCTCGACCGGTCAATCGCGAGGTTGATCGCGATCATGATCATCGCGCCGCTTCCATAGCTGAGAAGCGCGTACCACAGCCCGGCGCTATGGCTTTGCACTGGCAGGACCGTGGCGAGGAACACCGTGAAATCGAGCGCGAGCCACAGGAGGAAGAGCCGCGGCCGACCCGCAAGGGCAACAGCCGCGAAGGCGCTCACCGAAAGGCGGTTGATGACGCCAACGGCATGCATGTCCTCGTGCATGTCGATGAGCTCGTCGAAGAGAACGAGATTGATGTGTCCGACAAGGAACATGATCCCGAGGAGCGCCGCAAAATCGATGGCTGGCTGCTCGATATAGGAGGGCCAGAAGGTCGAGCCGACATAGGCTCCGGCAAGAAGCAGGGTGCAGCCCAGGAGCAGTGCCAGCGCCGCGGTATCATGCGGATTGAGGAGCATCGGGTTCGCGATCGTGTAGGCGAGCGCGACGAGCATGAAGAGGACGCCATAGATACGCACGAAGGGCAGCCGCAACGTGCGCGCGGCGATCTGAAACCGTGCCTCGACCGCCCGATCGACGAATCGGCCGCCTGATTTCCTTTGCATAAGAGCCCCCTCGATGAAACGAATTTATCGCCCCAAAGGTCTTACGATGGCGTTTACCCGCCAGGGGAATCGCATTTGAAAAATATAGTAGCGCGATGAGTTGATATGGATTCTTTGGGTGTCCTTCATAGTAAGGAGGATATCCATGTCCTGGTTTGCCGCGGCGTTTGATGATCTTCGCGATCCGCGAACGGGCAACGCGCGCCGTCACGATCTGCTGGAAGTGCTGACGATGGCGCTGACGGCGTCGATTTGCGGGGCGGAGAGTTGTTCGGATTTTGCGGATTTCGCGGTGGATCGCGAGGATCTGTTCCGGGAGTTTCTGCGCCTTGAGAATGGGGTTCCCAGCCATGACACCTTCTCCCGGATTTTCCGGCTGCTGGATCCGGCAGCCTTTGCACGCTGCTTCGAGCAGTTTCTGACCGCTCTTGGCGAAGCGGGTGCCGGTGTTGTCGCCATCGACGGCAAGACACTGCGGCGCTCGTTCGACACGGCAGCCGGCCGATCGCCGCTGGCGGTGGTGACGGCCTTTGCCTCGTCGACACGCACCGTCATCGGCCAGGAAAGCTTCCGTCCGGGGGAAGGCGACAGCGAAATCCTTGCCGCAAGAGCGCTCCTCGAATGCCTGAACCTCACAGGCCAGCTTGTCACCGCCGATGCCCTGCACTGCCAGACCGAGACTGCGCAGCTGATCCTCGATCGTGGCGGCGATTATCTCTTACGTCTCAAGGCGAACAGACCGGCCCTGCATGAGGCGGTGGCCAGCTACTTCGCTGCACCGGATATCCTTGCCGGTCTCGCCACGACTGAGACAAGCGATGCCGATCATGGACGTCTCGAAGAGCGGCGGGCTTTTGTCAGCCATGACCTTGGCTGGCTGCACGGTCCCAAGCGCGCCTGCACCGAACCGGTGGACATGCCCGCTCTTGCCTGTCTCGGCATGATCGAGGCCACGGTCACCCGCAATGGAAAGACCACAACGACCCGCCATTATCATCTCTCATCCCGGACGCTGAGCCCGGAAGAATATCTTGCCGCCGCCAGATCCCACTGGTCGATCGAAAATGGTCTCCACTGGGTGCTCGACATGACATTCGATGAAGATCGCGCCCGCAGCCGAAAGGACCATGCCCCCGAAAATCTCGCAACCTTGCGCAAGCTCGCCCTCAATGTCCTGCGAACCGCCAGACCCGATATCTCCATCAGGAGAAAACGGAAACGCTCCGGATGGTCCAACGCCTTCGCCAAAACCATCCTCGGTCAAATGCGATAGCCCTGGTTTACCCGCCCTTTCGCCTTGCTTCGCGGCCCGTTCGCTCATATATGCGCCGCGTCCAACGGGCGATTTTGTCGGTTGTGGCGCAGCTTGGCCGCCGCTCGAAAACGAGCGTCGGGCGTGACGGGACGCACCTGTCGCGCCCTTTTTGCTTTGCCTGCGCCGCGCCGCGACGCCGTTCCCGCGGATGTCCCGCCTTGCATCCGGCGGACGGGACGGATCGGCCAAAAGACCAGCGGAACCAACCGCTTGGCCGGAACAATGAAATAAGGACGAACCCATATGGCCTCTACGGCTTTTCCGACGCGCGACGATTTTGCCGCGATGCTCGATGAATCGCTGGGCGGCGCCGACGGCGGCTTTGAAGGCCGCGTTGTCAAAGGCACCGTGACCGGCATCGAAAACGACCTGGCAGTGATCGACATTGGCCTGAAGAGCGAAGGCCGCGTGCCGCTTCGCGAATTCGCCATGCCGGGCCAGAAGGCCGATCTCAAGATCGGTGACGAAGTCGAAGTCTATGTCGACCGCGTCGAAAACGCCAATGGCGAAACCATGCTGTCGCGCGATCGCGCCCGCCGCGAAGCCGCCTGGGACCGCCTCGAAGAAGAATTCAACAAGGAAGCCCGTGTCGAAGGCGTTATCTTCGGCCGCGTCAAAGGCGGCTTCACCGTCGACCTCGGCGGCGCCGTCGCGTTCCTTCCAGGTTCGCAGGTCGATATCCGCCCGGTGCGCGACGTCGGCCCGCTCATGGACCTGCCGCAGCCCTTCCAGATCCTCAAGATGGATCGTCGCCGCGGCAACATCGTCGTGTCGCGCCGCGCCATCCTTGAGGAAACGCGCGCCGAACAGCGTTCGGGCCTGATCCAGAACCTGGAAGAAGGCCAGATCATCGAAGGCGCGGTCAAGAACATCACCGATTATGGTGCGTTCGTCGACCTCGGCGGCATCGATGGCCTGCTCCATGTCACCGACATGAGCTACAAGCGCGTCAACCACCCGAGCGAAGTCATCAACATCGGTGACACCGTCCGCGTCCAGATCATCCGCATCAATCGCGATACGCAGCGCATCAGCCTCGGCATGAAGCAGCTCGAGAGCGATCCCTGGGAAGGCGTTGCCGCCAAATATCCGGTCGGCGCGAAACTCAAGGGAACGGTCACGAACATCACCGATTACGGCGCGTTCGTCGAGCTCGAGCCCGGCATCGAGGGCCTCGTCCACGTCAGCGAAATGTCGTGGGTCAAGAAGAACGTTCATCCCGGCAAGATCGTTTCGACCAGCCAGGAAGTCGAGGTCATCGTCCTCGAGGTCGACAGCGAGAAGCGCCGTATTTCGCTTGGCCTCAAGCAGGCGCAGTCGAACCCCTGGGGCGCCTTTGCAGAAGCGCACCCGGTTGGCAGCGTGGTCGAGGGCGAAGTCAAGAATGCGACCGAGTTCGGCCTGTTCGTCGGTCTGCCCGGCGACGTCGACGGCATGGTCCACATGTCGGACATCGCCTGGGGCATTTCGGGCGAAGAAGCGCTGCACCTCCACCGCAAGGGCGAGCAGGTCCAGGTTGTCGTGCTCGACGTCGACGTCGAGAAGGAACGCATCAGCCTCGGCATCAAGCAGCTTGAGAAGGGTGCTCCCGCGATCGGCGCCGGTGCCGCAGCGGGCTCACTGAAGAAGAACGACATCGTCACCGTCACGGTCCTTGAAGTCCGTGACAATGGTCTCGAAGTGCAGGCAGGCGACGATGGCGCGACTGGCTTCATCAAGCGCGCCGACCTCGGCCGCGACCGCGACGAACAGCGCCCCGATCGCTATCAGGTCGGCCAGAAGTTCGACGCGATGGTTGCTGGCTTCGATCGTTCGAAAAAGCCGAACTTCTCGGTCAAGGCGATGCAGATCGCGGAAGAGAAGCAGGCCGTTGCGCAATATGGTTCCTCGGATTCGGGTGCGTCGCTCGGCGACATCCTTGGCGAGGCGCTGAAGGCGGGCAAGAAGGGCTAAGCCTTCCCCCCTTTCGACAAACGAATGACTAGGCCCGTCGAGTGTCCCTCGGCGGGCCTTTTTCCTTGCCGGATATATTTTGAACGCGCCCCGTTTCATGGTAGGTTCTGCGTGCGTTGGGAGGGGTCTCACGCATCCGAACCGGCACCGACCGGACATCCCCGCCATGGCGGGACAGGCGTGATAGTAGGGGAAGCACATGATCCGGTCTGAACTGGTTCAAAAGATCGCGAACGAAAACAGCGATTTGCGCCTCGAAGAGGTGGAAAAGATTGTCGATGTTTTCTTTGATTCCATCGTCGACCAGCTGGCCGCCGGCGGCCGGGTGGAACTGCGTGGTTTCGGGGCTTTTTCAACGCGAAGCCGCGACTCGCGCACTGGCCGCAATCCCCGCACAGGCGCGCCCGTCGCGGTCAAGGCCAAGAATGTGCCCTATTTCAAGCCCGGCAAGGAAATGCGCGAGCGGCTTAACGACTAAGCGGCCGGCTTTTCTCATCCTTCCTTGTGCCCCGCGAAGAAGCGGCCTCCAGCCTTCGGGCGGGACGGCGTCGTGTTGCGCCGAATGCCGGCGGGTGGGCTGCGCCCGCCTCTGTCAATTCTTGAGCCGGTACCCGGTTCGGAACATCCAGAAGATCACGCCGAGGCAAATGACAAGGAACAGCGCCACCGCGCCCATGCTCACCTCGATTGCGACATCACCCTGTCCGAAGAAGGTCCAGCGGAACCCGCTGATCAGATAGACGACGGGATTGAAAAGCGTGACGGCCTGCCACGCTTTCGGCAGCATTTCGAGCGAGTAGAATGCGCCGCCGAGGAATGTCAGCGGATAGACGACGAGCATCGGGATCACCTGGAGCTGCTCGAAGCTCTGCGCCCAGATACCGATGATGAAACCGAAGAGGCAGAAGGTCACCGCCATCAGGATCATGAACGCCGCCATCAACAGGGGATGAGCGACTTCCACGTCGACGAACAGATGCGCGGTCGCAAAGATGATCGAGCCGATGATCACCGACTTGCTCGCGGCTGCGCCGACATAGGCAATCAGCAGTTCAAGCGGTGACATCGGCGCCGATAGCATCTCGTAGATCGTGCCCGTCCATTTGGGCATGTAAATGCCGAAGGAGGCGTTGTTGATGCTCTCGGTGAACATCGTCAGCATCATCAGGCCCGGAACGATGAACGCGCCATAGGGAACCGTACTTACCTCGCTCATCCGGCTGCCGATCGCTGAGCCGAAGACAACGAAATAGAGAGCAGTGGTGATGACCGGCAAGATCAGGCTGGTCCAGAAAGTGCGGCCAAAGCGCGCCATCTCGAACTGATAGATGGCGCGGATTCCCCGATAATTCGAAATCATGCCGGCTGCTCCGCTTGGCTGTCGTGCACCAGCCCGACGAAAATATCTTCAAGCGAGCTCTGCTTCGTGTTGAGATCCTTAAAGCCGATACCAAGATCGCTCATCCGGCGCAGGAGCGACGGGACCCCCGTCGCCTCGGCCTGGCTGTCGAATTCATAGACGAGCTCGTGCCCCTCACCCGCAAGCTCGAGCCGCCAATCGCCAAGCTCTGCGGGAATGGCCGCCAGTGGTTCGGCGAGGTTGAGGGTCAGCGTCTTGCGCCCCAGCTTCTTGATCAGCGCCTGCTTCTCCTCGACCAGAATCAGCCTGCCTTTGCTGATCACCCCGACGCGGTCGGCCATCTCCTCGGCTTCTTCGATATAATGGGTCGTCAGGATAATCGTGACGCCGCGCTCGCGAAGCCCGCGTACCATTGTCCACATATCGCGGCGCAGCTCGACGTCGACCCCTGCGGTCGGTTCATCGAGGAAGAGGATTTCAGGCTCATGGCTAAGCGCTTTTGCGATCATCACGCGGCGCTTCATCCCGCCCGACAATTCCATGATCTTCGCGTCGCGCTTGTCCCAAAGCGAGAGGTCGCGAAGCAGCCGCTCGATGAAAACAGGGTCGCGAGCCTTGCCAAACAAACCGCGCGAGAAGCTGACCGTCGTGAGCACGGTCTCGAAGGCATCGGTGTGGAGCTCCTGCGGCACCAGCCCGATCAACGAGCGCGCGGCGCGATAGTCGCGAAGATGGTCGTGCCCGGCAACCTTCACCACCCCCTCGCTCGGCATGACGATACCGCACACGATGCTGATCAGCGTTGTCTTGCCCGCACCGTTGGGTCCGAGGAGCGCGAAGATCTCACCCTTTGCGATATCGAGATTGACGTCGCTCAGCGCCTTGTGACCGCTCTTGTAGGTTTTTCCGAGGCCGGAGATGGAGAGTACAGCTTGCATAGCCCCTGCTCTACCCGACCCCCATGGCATGCGAAACCCCGCAAACAGCGCTTGACCTCCCCCCGCCCATCCGCTTGACGGGCAAGGGTGCGCGGACGTGGCGGAACCGGTAGACGCAGCAGACTTAAAATCTGCTATCCATTTGGGTGTGCGGGTTCGAGTCCCGCCGTCCGCACCAGCAGCGATGGGCGCAGGAGTTGTAGACGAATGAAGGCCGGCACAGGGGCGCGACGTATCGCGGCCGCGCTGATCCTCCTCAGTCTCAGCAGCTGCGACCTCTTCAGCGAGCGCGGGCCTGTCCGCATCGCCGCAATCGGCCCCCTGAACCCCGCCGCGACGCCGGCGAACGGCGAGTTGTCGCCCCCCAATGCAGCCCTCCTCGAGGCGACATCGCAGGGGCTCGTGAGCTACGACGGCGAAGGCCAGATCGACGTCGGCCTCGCCGAGCGCTGGACGGTCACCGCTGACGGACTGAGCTACATCTTCCGCATCCGCGAAGCAAAATGGTCGAACGGCGACAAGGTGACTGCCGAGGATGTCGCATCGATCCTGCGCGGCTATCTGGGAGCGCGCAGCAAGCATGTTCTGCGCGACGACTTTCCCGAGATCGAGACGATCAAGGCGATGACCGACAGCGTGATCGAAATCCGCCTGTCGGTGCCCCAGCCTGACATTCTCGAACTGCTTGCCCTCCCCTCGATGGCGATCGTTCATCGCGGCATGGGCTGGGGCCCTATGCGACCGAAAACGCAGGGCCGCGCGATCTTGCTCACCCCAGTTGCAGACCCACTTGCTGAGGATCCCGAAGAGGCGGAGGCCGCAGCGACAGACCCGGCCGCCTCGATCGAGCTCGTGGGCGTCACCGCACCGCGGGCGCTCGCGCGCTTCAAGAACGGCTATGCCGATGGCGTGCTCGGCGGCCGCTTTTCGTCGCTACCCTATTTCGTCGCCTCGAACATCGGGCGTTCGCGCCTCGTCGTCGATCCCGTTCCGGGCCTTTTCGGACTCCTGTTCGTGCGCGCCGAGGGCTTTCTCGCCACCGACGCCAATCGCGAGGCGCTGTCGCGCGCAATCCGGCGCGACCGGCTCATAGACGCCTTCGGGCTTGCCGAATGGCAGCCGCAAGTGACGATCCGCCCCGCGCTCTATTCCCGCGACGGGGGCCCGGCGCCGCTCATTCCGGCCTGGGCCGATTATGATGATGCATCGCGCCTCGCGCAGGCCAAGCGCGTGGTCGACGCGTGGAAGGCCGCGGGCCGCCCGATTGAACCGCTACGGATCGCAATCCCCGAGTCGCCCGGCGGGCGCATTCTTTATGCCTATGTCGCAGCCGATTTCGCCCGCATTGGCATTCCGAGCCAGCGCGTCGACATGGACCGCGAGGCCGACCTCAAGCTCATCGACATGGTCATGCCGAACGACGATGCCGTCTGGGGTCTTCGCCGCTTGTCGTGCCGGAGAGACACGCTGTGCAACGCCGAAGCGCAGCGCAAGATCGACGAGGCAGTGGCGGCGAGCGACCCTGCCGAGCGCGCGCGCCTGGTCGGCGAGGCCGAGGCCGTGCTGGCACGCTATACCCCCTTCATCCCTCTCGCGACCCCCCTACGCTGGTCGGTGGCCTCGCCGCGGCTTACGGGACTGCGCGCGAACGGCCGCGCCCGTCACCCATTGAATCACTTGATCGCCGCTCCCAACTAAGCCTCGCGCACGCATTTGTGCGCGTCTGCAAAAAGAACGCCCATGGCCCCCTCCACTCCCGACACCGATGCGATCTTCGAAGCGCTGATCCAGGACAAACGTGACCCCGCAGCGCTGCGCAAGCGGGTCGAAACGCTCGAATTCCTGCTCGAACGCAGTTTCACGATTCCAGGCATCAACCGGCCGGTCGGGCTGGACGCGATAGTCGGGCTTGTACCCGTTGTCGGCGACGTGATCACCGCGCTGATGGGCGCCTATCTGATCTGGGAAGCGCGCAATCTTGGCATGCCCAGGTGGAAGATCTGGCGCATGGTGGGAAACCTTGGCGTCGATACGGCGCTCGGCGCCATACCGCTCGTGGGCGATGCCTTCGACTTGGTCTTCCGGTCGAACAGCCGGAATTTGAAGATCATAAAGCGTCACCTCGACAAGCATCACCCCGGCACGATGGTTATCGACCAGTAGTCCCGGCCCTTCTCCCCGCCCGGCCGATGTGGGCCGGAGCTCGAGGCGCGAACAATATCTTCGGCGCGCGCCGGATCAGGCGGCTCCAAAGCGCAGTGTCACCAAAGCCCCGGGCGCCGCATCGCCGATCTCCATCTGCCCGTTGTGGAGCCCGACAATGGCGTTGACGAGCGCAAGACCAAGACCAGTGCCCGGCGTCGCCGCGGTTGCCGGCACACGAAAGAAACGTTCTAGCACGCGCTCGCGATATTCGGGCGCGATCCCCGGCCCGCGATCGGCAATGGAGATCGAAACCTCCTCCCCCTCCCGGTGCGCCGCGACGCGGATGAGGCCGCCCTCGCCGCCATATTTGATCGCATTGTCGAGAAGGTTCGAGACAGCCTGAAATATCAGGTTTGGGTCCCCCTCAATCACAAGACCTGCCGTAACATCGCTCTCGACGCGCTGGCCCCGCGCCTCGGCCTCGGGCATGTGGAACTCGATCGCGTCGGCGAGAAGCAGCGTCATGTCGACCGGTTTCATCCCGGCGAGATGCCGGCCGCTTTCGATCCGTGCAATGCGCAGCAGCGCGTCGAAGATCGACTGCAGCCGTTCCGCCTCCGCGAGCGCCTGTTCCGTCAGGCGGTCGCGCTCCGCCGCAGTCCGCGCGGCGCTGAGTTCGTCAAGGTCCGCGTGCAGACGCGCAAGCGGTGTGCGCAGTTCGTGGGCCACATTGTCGGACACGCGCCGGACCGACTCGACCGACTCCTCGATCCGGCCGAGCATCATGTTGAGCGTTGCAGCAAGCTCGTCGAAGTCGTCGCCGGTACCGCGCAGCGGGATCCGCTCGGTCAGGCTGCCCGCCATCACCCGGCGCGCCGTGCGCGTCACCGCATCGATCCGCTGACCGACCGCGGCGCTCATCGCGACACTGCCACCGATTGCCAGGCACGCTGCAACGAGGATCAGCCACGCCGACCCGATGGTAAAGAGTTCGTCGCGGTCATCGATGCTCTCGACGTCACGGCCGACGATAAGCCGCGCCCCATCGTCGAGCCGGTTTTCGACGACCAGCGCTTCATAATCATGTTCCTGGCCACCCCGATAAATATCGGCTTCAAGAAGCGTCCAGCCGTCAAGAGCCTCGTCGGGCCAACTCGGCAGATTGGCGAGAACAGGTTTGCCATCAGGCGCGATCAGCGCATGAAAGGGCTTTTTTGCCCCGCTCGCCTCGCGGGTTATGAGCGCGCGGATCAGCGCGTCGCGACCGCCTGCCCGGTCGATGGCGGCCAGATCCCCCATTTCGCGGCGCACGGCCTGTGCTTCGTTCTGCAACGGCCGATATACGGCCATCCAGTATGCGGCACCGAACATCAGCGCGGTCGACGTCAGGAACAGCGCCACATAGATGACGCCAAGCCGAAGCGTCAGGCTGCGCCACAGCCGCCCCCGTCCGCGCGACCTCATCCGTCCGCCCGCATCACATAACCGGTGCCGCGCACTGTATGAATGAGCGGGGTGTCGAAGCCGCGATCGACCTTCTGCCGCAGACGGCTGACATGCTGGTCGATGATGTTGGTCTGGGGGTCGAAATGATAGTCCCACACATGCTCGAGGAGCATCGAGCGCGTCACCACGCGCCCTTCGTTGCGCGCAAGATAGGCAAGGATGCGAAATTCGCGCGCAGTAAGGTCAATGGGCCGGCCGCCGCGCCGCACCGCCTGCCCCAACAGGTCGACTTCAAGGTCGCCGACACTGAGCTTCGTCTCGGCGACGATCGCGGGTCCGCGGCGATTGAGGACGTCGATGCGCGCGAGGAGCTCGGACATGGCGAAGGGCTTGGTGAGATAATCGTCGCCGCCCGCACGAAGCCCCGCGACGCGCTCGTCGACTTCGGCGAGGGCGCTGAGGAACAGCACGGGCGTCGTATCGCCCGTCGCGCGGATCGTCTGGACTATCGTCAGCCCGTCGACGTTGGGGAGCATCCGGTCGACCACGATGAGATCATAGGTCTCGGCTGCGGCACGAAGCAGTCCTGCACGTCCGTCGCTCTCGACATCGACAAGGTGCCCGGCCGACTTCAGCCCCTTGCCGATATGCTCCGCGACGCGCGCATCGTCCTCGATCACCAGGATGTGCATGCCCCCCTCGATAACTGCAGATCAGGCCCGCGGCCATCCATTCGGCGATGATGACGAAAAACAAATGAAGGCGTCATCGCCGCGTCATCTCGCGCTGCCATGATCGAGGCCCCGAAGGAGGATGCAATGGCACAGCCGCAGCGAAAGGTCGAGGGCGCCGCCGGGCCCGTCCCACGTCTCACCGCCCTATCGGTCTTCGACCTCGATCGCACGCTTACTGTCCTGCCAACCTATAGCCGGTTCCTGCTCTTCGCGGCGCGCCACCGCGCGCCGTGGCGTCTTCTTCTTGTACCGCTCTTGTTACCCGTCGCGCTTCTCTATGCGCTCAAGCTTGTTCCCCGCCGGACGATGAAGCAGACAATGCATTGGGTCGCACTCGGCGGTGCATTGCCCCAGCGTGACGCGGCTCGGCTTGCCGACCGCTTTGCGCGCCACCTGATCGCTCGCGGTCTCTATCGCGAGGGCATCGAGCGGATCGAGCGCGAACGCGCAGCAGGGCGCCGCGTCGTCATCGCCAGCGCCGCGCCGGATCTTTACACCGCAGCCCTCGCTCGCCGTCTCGGCGTTGCCGACGTGATCGCCACCGCTTCGACCTGGCGGGGCGGCTGCCTGACCCCCGCCATAGAGGGCGCGAACTGTTACGGCTCGGACAAGAAGGGACGCATCGAGACCTTTCTCAGCCATTCGGGTATCGCCCGGGAAACCGCACATATCCGTTTCTTCTCAGACCATATCTCAGACCTTCCGTTCTTCGAGTTCGCCGATGAGCCGATCGCGGTGAACCCGTCGCGCGCACTTCGCGCGGTCGCGGCCGAACGGCATTGGCCGATCCTCGATTGGCGCGCTGCGTCGCGTTGACAGCCATGCACATCGGCTTTCTCTTCAATCACAGCGGCGGACATCAGGTCGCGCACGCCCTCCCCGTCGCGCTCGCGATCCTCCGCCGCGGCAGCAACGCGCGCGTCAGCATATTCGTATCCCAAGGCTGTGAGGGTGAGGTGCGCCGCCTCGCCGCTGTGAGCGGCGGTCCCATTCCCGAAATCGTCCGCCTCCGTCCCCCTTCTGCGCTCGCGCGCGCAGCACACCGGGCAACGGGCCGCGCTGTCCCCGCCGATATCATATCGACCCTCCACCGAAATCTCGACCGCTTCCGTGCGCTCGACGCGCTGGTGGTCCCCGAGAAGACCTCGCTGCTCCTGAAAACAGTTTTCGGGCTGAAATCGCTCAAGCTCGTTCACACGCGCCACGGCGCCGGCGACCGGGCGATCGGCTTCGACAAGGCGAGCGGACAGTTCGATCTTGTTCTTCTGTCAGGCGAGAAAATCCGCGATCGGCTGGCGCAGGCGGAACTGCTCAAGGAGGATGGCCACGCGATCGTAGGCTATCCCAAATTCGATCTGCCCCCGCGCACCGGTGGCCCGCGGCTCTTTCCCAAGGACCGGCCGACGGTCCTTTACAACCCGCATCCCTCGCCCGCCCTTTCATCCTGGTATGCGATGGGACCACAGGTCCTCGACTGGTTCGCTGCGCAAAGCCGCTATAATCTCATCTTCGCACCGCATGTCATGCTGTTCAAAAAGCGCGTGACGGCGTCGCTTTCTCCTTTTGCGCTGGGCTGGAATTACGGCCCGCGTCCCGACCATTATGAGCATGATCATATACTGATCGACACGGGTAGCGCTGCGTGTCTCGATATGACCTATACCGATGCTGCCGACATCTATCTCGGCGACGCAAGCAGCCAGGTCTACGAGTTCATCCGGCGACCGCGCCCCTGTTTCTTCCTCAACCCGCGCCGTCTGCATTGGCGGGGCGACCCCGACTTTGCGCACTGGCGGGCCGGAACGGTCGCCGCGACGATCGACGAGCTGGAGGCCGCGCTCGCCGACGTTCCGCGATTGACGCCCGCAATGCGCGAGAGGCAGGAGCAGATGTTCCGCTACAGTTTTGACCTTGCCGAGCGTCCGTCCTCGGAGCGTGCCGCCGAGGCGATCCTTTCCTTCATCGCGCGCGCATGATCATGGTCCCGACGCTTGAGCAACCATCGCCGCTTGCCGCCTTTTTTGACTATGGCGTGCGCAAGACGCTGCACAAGGCGTGGGTGCGCGTGCGCGCAGTCTTTCCCCGCGCGCGCAGCGCGGGCGTGGTCACGTCACGCTACGGCGTGAAGATGCGGGCGAATTGGGGTGACCGTACGTTTCAATACTGCCAGGCCGCGACCTATGGCCGCGATCTTTCGGATTTTCTCGCAGCGCAGAGCGGGCGCTTTGTCTTTGTCGATATCGGCGCCAATCAGGGGCTTTACAGCCTTCTTGCAGCACGAAACCCCGCCTGCGCCGCCGCAATCGCCTTTGAACCCGTCGCAGCAACTTACGCCCTCCTTACCGAAAATATCGCGCTCAACGGGTTTACCGGGCGGATCAGGCCCGTCCACGCCGCGGTCTCGCTCCACTCGGGCATGGCCTTGATCGCGACCGACAGCAGGCACAGCGGAACCGCAAGCCTGCGCGATGCCTCGTCTGTCCCCGCCGCCGGCGAGGAAATCCGCATTCTCGGCATTACCGGGGTCGATACTCTCCTCGAGGGTGACGAGCCGCTGATCTTCAAGATCGACGTCGAGGGCCACGAAGAGACTGTCGTTGAAGCGCTCGCAGCTTCGCGGCACCGCAACCGTATGGCGGCAATCTTTTACGAGGTCGATACGCGCTGGACCGACGCTGCGGCTATCGAGGCGCGTCTTCGCGCCGCAGGCTTTGCTCGCTTCGATCGCTTCGGTTTCGGCCGGCACTATGATGTGCTGGCGCGACGCTAATAGCTCCAGCCCGGCTGGATCGCCGCATCGGCCGCCTTTTCGGGGCGGACATAGACCGAACTGATCTGCGGCACCGCCTCGCGCAGCTGGGTTTCTATGTCCTCGATCAGCGTTTCGCCCGCTCCCATGCTGATCGCGTCATCGAAATCAGCACTGATCGCGACGAAGATCGCCTCGGGTGCGCTGTGGACAGTGCGCACGTGATTGACGGTAACGATGCCCGGACAGCGCCCGACAATCGTCCTTATGGTCGCGATCAGCTCGGGGTCGGCGCTTTCGCCGATCAGGAGCCCCTTGGCCTCGCGCGCGAGCAGTGCTGCGACCACGGCGAGAATGATGCCAATGATGATCGACGCCGCTCCGTCGATCCGCGCATCCCCCGTCGCGTGGCTGAGATAGACGCCGATCGCGGCAACAAGCAGTCCGGCGAGCGCAGCGCTGTCCTCGAACAGGACGATGAAGCCCGCGGGGTCCTTTGAACGCCGCACCGCCTGCCACCAGCCTGCGCCGCCCCGCGCCGCGCTGAATGCGCGCACCGCGATCGTCCACGACGTGCCTTCAAGGAGGAAGGCAATGCCGAGAACGATATAGTTGATCACCGGATCACGCAGCGGCTCGGGGTGCGCAATGTGGGTCCATCCCTCGTAGAGCGAAACACCCGCACCGATCGCGAAGATCAGGATCGCGACGACGAACGCCCAGAAATAAAGCTCGCGGCCGTAACCGAAGGGGTGACTTGCATCGGGAGGCTGCGCCGCCTTGCCCTGCCCATAGAGAAGCAGGATCTGGTTGCCGCTATCGACGAGCGAGTGCACCCCTTCGGAGATCATCGAGGAGGATCCGCTGATCGCCGCTGCGACGAACTTTGCGGCGGCAATGCCAAGGTTCGCAAACAGCGCGCCATAAAGGACGATGTTCGCCTTGATGTGCGGTATCAACCGCGTCATTCGCCGGTCTGGGCATGGGGCGCCGCGACCGGCTTGGATTCGGGCGACTCGCGCTGGCGGAGGAAAATCGAAAGGACGACGAGCACAGCCGTCGACAGAAATTCGCTCTGCCAATTCTGGAAGGATTCAAACCAGAGCTGCGGGCTCGCGAGATAGGCAATCACGCTCGGGGCCGCCTCGCCATGCTCGATGGCCTCCTCGGCGGCTGCCTGCGCGCTCTGTGTCCAATGCAGTACGAAAGACACCAGGAAGAGCATCGCAAGGACGATACCGAGCGAGCGCGCGTAGAGCGCGCGCGCAAGGCGCCCCGCGCGAAGGACGCGAGGCGCGCCGGGTTCATGCCCCTGCGAGGCGAGATCGCGATCGCGCGGCGGCGCGTCAGGATCCTTCGATTCCGATGAGCCGCGCTGGATGAGGATCGCGGTGAGGACGACATAGGCCGCCATTTGGAGAAACTCGCTCTCCCAATTCTCGAATACGCTGGAAAGAAAGGCAGGGCTGGTGGTGTAGGCGGCAAGCGTAAGCGCCGCCTGCCCATGGCGGATGGCGTCTTGCGTCGCGACATGCCAACCCGATATCCACTGACCGGTGATGCTGCCCGCGAACAGCAGCATCAAGACGATCGTCAGGCTATTGTCGCGAATCAGGCGCATGCGAACGCTCCTTCAGGCTTCGGAGATGGTTTCATCCTCGATTGCCGCGTGGATCATGCGGTCCCAGACCTCGGCATCCCCGACCGCCAGCATCCGCCCGCTCGGTTCGCGCAGCGTCTTGAGCACGGCAAGCGCGGCGTCGCTATATTCGGGCCACAGCGCATCGACGCTCGGACCCGCGGACGCGAGATCGCCTTCAGCATTCCGGCTGAGCGCGTGGCCCGCGAGCGCCCGCGCGATCCGTTCTGTCCGCCGTCAGCACCAATGGCACAGATTTGAGGTTGTGATTTAAGGAGGATTTGGGCTTCGTCGTAGTGACGAAGGAACGAAGATGAAGCCCAAATCCTCCTATTCAAAATCGCCGTCGAAGGCCCCTGCGGAGCAGGTGGTGAAGGATATCCGGCGGCAGACCCGGCGGCACTTCTCTGCCGAGGACAAGATCCGCATCGTGCTTGAAGGCCTTCGCGGCGAGGACAGCATTGCCGAGCTGTGCCGCAAGGAAGGCATCGCGCAAAGCCTGTACTACACCTGGTCGAAGGAGTTCATGGAAGCGGGCAAGCGCCGCCTGGCGGGCGACACTGCCCGTGCCGCGACCACCGGCGAGGTGCAGGATCTGCGCCGCGAAGCGCGTGCCCTGAAGGAATGCGTGGCCGACCTGACACTCGAAAACCGTCTGCTGAAAAAAAGCATGATCGCGGATGGGGGCGACGACGAATGAGGTATCCCGCATCCGAAAAGCTCGAGATCATCCGGATCGTCGAGCAGTCGCACCTGCCCGCCAAACGCACGCTGGACAAGCTCGGCATCGCCCGCCGGACGTTCTACCGTTGGTATGACCGTTATCTTGGGGCCGGGCCGGAAGCGTTACAGGATCGGCCATCGGCGCCGAGCCGCGTGTGGAACCGCATCGGTGACGACATCCAGAACCAGATCATCGAAATGGCGCTGGAAGCCGACGCGACCAATCTCAGCCCCCGCGAACTGGCGGTGCGCTTCACCGACGAGAAGCGCTACTTCGTATCGGAATCCACGGTTTACCGCCTGCTCAAGGCGCACGATCTGATCACCAGTCCGGCCTATGTCGTGATAAAGGCCGCCGATCAGTTCCACACCAAGACTACCCGCCCGAACGAGATGTGGCAGACCGACTTCACCTACTTCAAGATCATCGGGTGGGGCTGGATGTACCTCTCGACCGTGCTCGACGACTTCTCGCGCTATATCATTGCCTGGAAGTTGTGCACCAACATGCGTGCCGAGGATGTAACCGAAACGCTGGACCTCGCCTTGGCGGCTTCCGGCTGTGACAGCGCCACGGTGCTGCACAAGCCCCGGCTGCTCAGCGATAACGGCCCCAGCTACATCGCCGGCGAACTGGCCGAATATATCGAGGCCAACAAAATGAGCCATGTCCGCGGCGCTCCCATGCACCCGCAAACCCAGGGCAAGATCGAGCGCTGGCACCAGACCCTGAAAAACCGCATCCTGCTGGAGAACTACTTCCTGCCCGGCGACCTCGAAGCCCAGATCGAGGCCTTCGTCGAACATTACAATCACCAGCGCTATCACGAGAGCCTAAATAACGTGACGCCCGCCGACGCCTACTTCGGCAGGGCCCCGGCCATCATCGAACGACGAGAAAGGATCAAGCGACAGACCATCGAATATCGGCGCTTGCAGCACCGCAAGCTCGCCGCCTAACATCAACCCCCAGACGAGGCCCGCACTCCGCTAATCTACGCCGCGAGTTGTGCCGAATGTTCTGACGACGAACATCCCCGACCTGCTCAGGCTGATCGATCAGTTCGCCGCCAGCCCCCTCAAGTCCCTCGCCGATACCCTGACCAGCTGGCTCGAGCCCGTCGCCCGCATGTGGCGCTTTTCCAGGAACAATGGAATCACCGAGGGCTTTCACACAAAGATGGAGATGATCTCGCGCCGCGCGTTCGGCTTCCGCAACTTTCACAACTACCGCTTGCGCGTGCTCGCTCTTTGCGGTTGGAATGGCGTCATCAATCGGGTCTGATCCACCCTCATCCCCCGTTCACGGGGAAGAGCCGGGATTTCAGCGGATGCCCTCGGATTGGAGGGTGGTGGCAGGGCTTGATTCGAACTGATCGATTAACTATTGATTTTTATATATTTAATTCTCGGTCGAGAGTGCCTTTCCCCCACATTTTTCCCCACATTTTTGCAGCCATAACTGTCGTTCGATATTCAAAAAGTGCGGATTCCGATGTGATCGCGCGCAGCGTTCCGAGATGATGGCGCGCGGCGTTCCGAGAATTATCCGCGCAGCGTTCCGATGTGATCGCGCGCAGTTTTCGAGATGGAGAATCCTGATCGTAGGACCATTTTTCCGGTTGTTTAGCGACTGGAGGAATGGATGCCGACGAGGAGGATTGCGATGCGCCATGTGCGCGAGATTTTGCGTCTGAGCCTGGCAGGGCTGTCGACGCGGGTAGTCAGTGAGCGGGTCGGGGTTAGTCCGACGACGGTTCGCGATACGTTGAAGCGGTTCGCGCGCTCGGGGCTGGCATGGCCGGTTCCGGAAGCGATGACCGACGCGGATCTTGAGGCGCGGCTCTATGGCGTCTGCGGTGTGAAGCCTGGTCGGCGCAAGCAGCCGGAGCCGGACTGGTCTGTGGTGGCGCGCGAGCTGAAGCGCAAGCACGTGACGCTGCAGATTCTGTGGGAGGAGTATATCGCGGCGAACCCGGACGGTTACCGGTACAGCCGGTGGTGCGATCTGTTCCGGCGCTGGGAGGGCCGGTTGCCGCTTGTGATGCGGCAAGCCCATGCGGGCGGCGAAAAGATGTTCGTCGATTATGCAGGAGACAAGGTGCTGGTGGTGGTGAACCGCCGAACCGGCGAGGAGCGTGCGGCCCATTTGTTCGTCGCGGTGCTCGGCGGTTCGAGCCTGTCCTTTGCCTGCGCCTCATGGAGCGAGCAGTTTGCCGACTGGATCGAGGCGCACAATGCCGCCTTCGCTTTCTTCGGCGGCGTGCCGCAACTGCTGGTCCCCGACAATGCGAAAGTCGCGGTGATCAAGGCCTGTCACTTCGATCCGATGGTCAACCGTGGCTATACCGATATGGCACGCCATTACGGCACGGCGGTGCTCCCGGCGCGGCCGAGAAAACCGCGGGATAAGGCGAAAGTGGAGGCCTGCGTCAGGATCGTCGAACGCTGGCTTCTGGGCCGGCTGCGCAACCGGATTTTCTACAGTCTGGCCGAGGTGAATGCGGCGATCGCCGAATGCCTGGCTGAGCTCAACGACAAGCGGGTACTGCGCCAGTTCGGCAAGACACGCCGGGAGCTGTTCGAGGAAATCGATGCGCCGAACCTGAAGCCGCTCCCGGCCGAGCCATGGGTCTGTGCGCAATGGAAGCGCTGCCGGGTCGGGCTCGATTATCACATTGCCATCGAGCGCCATCATTACTCGGTGCCGTATCGCTTCGCGCGGCGCGAGGTCGACGTCCGCGTCACCGCGCGCACGGTCGAGATCTTCCTCGGTGGCGAGCGCATCGCCGTCCATATGCGCGCTTCGGGCAACGGGCGGCATACGACGGTTGCCGACCACATGCCCTCGAGCCACCGGCGATACGGCGAGTTGACGCCGGCGAAAATCCGCGAGGAGGCGGCGCGGATCGGGCCGATGCTGTCGCTTCTGATCGAGAAAATCATCGAGGATCGCCCGCACCCCGAGCAGGGCTATCGCTCGTGCGTCGGGAGTATTGGCCTTGCCCGGCGCTTCGGGCCTGAGCGCCTCGAGGCGGCCGCGCTGCGCGCGCTGGAGATCCAGGCGCGCAATTATCCTTCGGTCAAATCGATCCTCGAAAAGGGGCTCGACCAGGTTCCCGTGCGCCAGTCCCCGGAGCGCGCGCCGATCCTGCACACCAACATCCGGGGCTCTGGCTATTACCACTGAGAGGACGACAATGCTCAAACATCCGACACTTGATCAGCTGAACCAACTCGGCCTTTCCGGCATGGCGCACGCGTTTTGCGAGCTCGAACATAATGGCGATGCGACGAGCCTCAGCCATGCCGAATGGCTCGGGCTGCTACTCGATCATGAAGCAACATACCGCAACGATCGGCGTCTCGCCCTTCGCCTGCGCCACGCGAAGCTGCGCCATCATGCTGTTCCCGAAGACGTCGATTACCGTGCGCAGCGCGGGCTCGATCGCCGGCTGTTCGAGAGGCTGCTCAGGGGCGACTGGATCACCGCCCACGAGAACTGCGCCATCATCGGGCCTGCAGGCGTCGGCAAAAGCTGGCTCGCCTGCGCCATGGGCCACAAGGCGTGCCGCGACAATCGCTCCGTGCTCTACACCCGGCTGCCCCGCCTGATCGACGACCTGTCGCTCGCCAAAGGCGATGGCCGGATCGCCAGCCGCATGAAGAGCCTCGCCCGCGTCGACCTGCTCATCCTCGACGACTGGGGCCTGCAACCGCTCGACGGCAATGCCCGCCACCATCTGCTCGAGATCCTCGAAGACCGATACGGCCGCCGGTCAACGCTCGTGACCAGTCAGCTCCCGGTGGCCAGCTGGTTCGACCTGATCGGCGATCCAACCTACGCCGACGCCATCCTGGACCGCCTCGTTCACAACGCTCACCGCCTCGAACTCACCGGAGAATCCATGCGCAGGCAACTCGCCGTCGCAGCAGCTTGACCCGGCCACTAGCAACATGACATCTTTACCCGACGATCAGGTGCTCCAACTGCGCGCGATCAAATCGGAACGCTGCGCGGCATCAGATCGGAATACATGCGCGCGATCGTCGGAATCCGCATTCAAAAAGCCCTATTCGACATCCATCTAAGCGGTATTCGGGGGCTTTCAAAGATGCGTCTCGTCCGAGTCGATCAATGACAAGCTTACGGACCCGAACCGCCCCACTCCCGACAAAGAGATAGACCCGGAACCTCGTTCGCTCGTCAGGTGGGCCGCACTGTCCGGCGTTCATTGATGCTTTCCGCATGCTTCGTCGACCGGCCGAGCAGCGACGCCATCTCCCGGAGTTCTAGCAAGGCACTCTCCGGCGGAATTCACTCCGTGCGCTTGGCGGCGGGGAACTACGGTGAAGGAAGATAAGGGAGACCAGAACCGCACACGATCCCGCAGCGAGCAGACCCAGTAGCCGAAGATTGATTTCTGAGGGCGATTTCAGGACCCGTCGAACTTCCATGCGAGCCAGACCATGTCCCAACGTGCCATAATCGCTCTCTCCCCTTGCCAATCGGCATAGGCGTCGCCCTGATGCAAGTCGGTTTGAACCTGCTAGCGAACGAGATGTCGATGAATACCACGAAGTTACTCGTTGCGGGCGCGCCCAACGGACGGGCGTTTCTCGAGAAGCTTGTTTCCACGATAAAATCAGACAAAATTCATGTCGACCTGCAGATCGGGCTGGACACGCCGGCCGAGGCGCCAGGCTGGAGCGAAACGCAAATCCTCGTTTCGTTCGGGGTTCCCTGTGGCGGAGCCGAAATGGATGCAGCGCCCGGACTCAGGGCAATTATCACGCCGTCGCTCGGCTATGAAGGCATCGACGTCGACGCGGCGCATCATCGCGGGATCGCCTTCGCCAATGGTCGCGTCGCCGAGAATTTCGAGTCCGTCGCTGAAGCAGCCATGCTCTTCATGTTGACGTCGCTTTACGCGGTTCGCGATGCCGAAGAGCGGCTGCGCCGCGGCGAAACCCGAACCGGGCCACCGCGCGCACGCATGCTGAAGGGCAAAACCGTCGGGATCATCGGCCATGGCAATATCGCCAGAGCCTTGATCGAACGGCTGAGCGGCTGGAACACCCGCATCTTGCTCAACAATCGCTCGAAGGTTGCCCCTTCTTCGGCCTTCGAACAGTGCGATCTCGACACGCTGCTCGCCGAAAGCGATGTTGTCCTGCCGCTGCTGCCGCTGACGCCGGACACCGACAATCTTCTGTCACGCTCAAGATTGCTGGCGATGAAACCGGGCGCGATTCTCATCAATCTTTCCCGCGGCGCGATCGTCGATGAAACGGCTCTGGCCGACCCCGAGGTGGTCGCTCATCTCGGACCGATCGCTCTGGACGTTTTCGTCACCGAGCCCTTGCCCGCCGCAAGCCCCCTCCGCGATCTTCCCGGCGCAATTCTGACCAATCACGAGATATCGCACACACAGGAGAACCTCGGCGCGCTATTCGCGATGGCGGTTGCCAATATTCAGGCGGCGATCGCAGGCACACCCATGCCAACAGCCCTCGTGCCAGGGAGATGAGGGGCGGGGGTCAGCCGCCCGCCGACGCCCGCATATTGAGCATCAGCGTGCCGACGAGGATAAGCCCGATAGCCGTCAGCGCCCAAGCATCGAGCTTCTGCCCGTAGACGATCCAGGCGATAGCCGTCACCAGAACGATGCCGGCGCCGCACCATATGGCATAGGCGACGCCGACCGGAATACTGCGCAGCGCCATCGAGAGGCAATAGAAGGCGAGGACATAACCCAGGATGACGACCGCCGACGGTAGCGGACGCGTGAATCCGTCAGCCTTCTTGAGGAACGACGTCGCGAGAACCTCGCACAATATCGCAAGTGCCAACCAGCCCGAACCGCCTATCGCGGTCACCACAGCGCGCTCTTACCAACGCCCAGCTGGTCGATTTTTTTCAGCGTCATGCCGGGGGTGATGGCACGGGCATAGGCCCGAGACAATCGTCTTCGAACGGTCGCTGTTGTCGCAAGCCCAGCATGAGCAGCGCGGCAATCCCGACAAGTAGCGCGCTAACCGTGAGCGCGGCATCATAGTCGCCGGCCGCGTCGCGCATCTTGCCGAGCGCAAATGGACTGAGCCCATAGCCGAGCGCAAAGACGCTATATTGCCAGCCGTAGATCGCGCCATATTGGCGCTGCCCAAAATGAAGCGCGGTTAGATATGCGAGGAGATCGATTTCGGCGCCCGCCGCCATGCCGAGCAGAATGGCCGCGAGCGTCCCCATCACGAGTCCATCGAGAAGCAGGAGCGTGATACCGAAGGCAGCAAGAGCCAGAATTGCCAGCGAGACGATGGCGGCAGGGAAGCGGTCAAGCAGCAGGCCGATCCCGAGCCGCCCGACGACGCTGGACAGTCCGACGAGAGACGCGGTACGCGCCGCGGAGAGCGGATCTGCGCCAAGATCTTGAAACAGCGGCACGAGATGAACGACCACCCCGCCAAGGCCGGCCGCCATCGCAAAGGAAATCACCGTGAGCAGCCAGAAGCGGCCGGTCCGCCGCGCTTCTGCAGCCGTCATGCCGCTGACCGCGGCCTCGGACGGGCCGGCCCTCCTGCCCTGCGGCACGCTCCGGAATCCGAACCAGACAATGGGCGCGGCAGCGATAGCGATCGCGGCCAGCGCGAGATAGGCAGCCCGCCAGCCGGCAACCTCGATGACTGCCGCGACGAGCTGTGGAACCCAAAAGCCGGCCAGCCCCGCGCCGGTCAGCGCGATCCCCAGCGCCAGTCCCCGTTGCCTCTCGAACACTGCCGCAATCGGCCGAACAAGGACAATCGGCGTCGATCCTACGCCTAGGAGCGCGATGGCAGCGTAAAATGCCCAGAAGAGTTCGATGCTCCGCGCTGTGGTGACGAGAAGGATGACCCCGAGCGCATAGGCGACCAGGCTCGCCGCCCCGACATTGGCGGCGCCGTACCGGTCGCACAGACGCCCGGCAGCCCACCCCGATAGGAATACGGCCAGCGTCATCAACGCGACCGCGAGCGAGATATCGCCACGGCTCCAGCCGAACTCTGCTTCGAGAGAGGGAATGAAGCTACCCAGACTGTAGAACAGCGTCGCTGTCATGCCGGTCGACAGACCGAGCGCCGCGCTGGCGAGCAGGAAGCTCTTCCCGCCGAATTCGCCCGGCAGGGTCATGGCGCTGCCGATGTTCCGTACACAGCCCGCACCACTGCATCGGTAAGCTGGTTATCAGCCCCAGCCTCCTCGATCGTCTTCACGGCATCGAGCCCGCGCAGGCCGACGGGTGTCGCCCTGCCGTCCTTGACCATCACATGTCGCTCATCGAGCAGATAGGCGACCCCATCGCACGATCGGGAGGCCGCAATCGCGCTGTCGCGGTCGGGCCAAATACCGTGCAGTAGCGCAATGAAGATGCGTTCCCCTGCATCGGTTAGATTCCACCGCGATGGATCGCCCCCCCTAAGATCATAAGCCGCGAGGTAGATAGCCGTGTCGTTCAGCGCCGCGAGCGCGGCATCGCTGTCATGGCCAGCCTCGACCACGACAAACATCACCTGCCCTTCGGCCTCTGCGCTGCCGCATAAATGTCGCGATGCCCCCTCCTCCAGATTATAGAGAAGCGCGCGGCGAAATACATTCTGCTCGTCGAGATGGATGTGCTGGGTTACCTCGCTATGGATGAGACCGGCCCGGTCATCCTCCGTCCGATAGGTTACGATCGCGATGCCTTCGAACGGTTCGGCGGAAGCATCGATCGGGGTCACATGATATTGCGTATAGCTGGCAAACCCGGGAATTCGTGCCGCCATGACCCCATGCACATCGCGCCAGTAGCGTGTGAAGAGCGAGCGGCTGATATCGACGCGCCGCTCGATCAGCGCGACGGTGCTTATGCCGACCATAGGGCTCCCTCGACAGGGATTATCGCGCCTGAGACATAGGATCCAGCGCCCGACGCAAGATACACCACCGTTCCTCCTATATCGGCCTCGCGTCCGAGGCGCCCTGCCGGGATTCCCTCGATCATCTGCTCCTTAAGTCCCGGCACGGCGGTAAAGAATCCGTCAGTCATGTCGCTCGGGAAGAAGCCCGGTGCGATTGCATTTACGTTGATGCCCTTGCGGGTCAGGTCCGATGCCAGCGCTCGAGTAAGCTGGTGAAGTCCACCTTTCGCGGCGCTGTAGGCATAGGCACTGCTGCTCTTCGCCCAAAGCGCCGCGATCGATCCGATATTGATCACGCGCGCCGGATCATCCTCGCGCGCAGCCGCCATCAGCTTCGGAAGAAGGCCCTGGACGAGAAAGAAGGGCGTCCGCAGATTGACGGCCAGTTCTCGGTCCCATTGCTCAGGCGTGATCTCGTCGATGGCCGCCGCCGTAAAGGTGCCGGCATTGTTGACGAGGATATCGACCTCGGACGCCGCGCCGCCTACGGCCGCCACCGCTGCTGCCACGCCTTCGCTGGTCGCGAGATCGTGCTCGAGCAGCTGGCACCTCCCCTCACCGTTTAGCGCCTCGGCAAAGGCGCGGTTTTCGGCACTTGGTCGGGCGATGATGAGCACGCGCGCGCCCGCAGCGACCAGCGACCGGCTGATCATCGCGCCGACGCCCTTGGCGCCGCCGGTAACGACAGCCGTCTTGCCCGCGAGATCGAAGAGGCTCGTCATGCCGCGGTCGCCGGCTTGGCTACATTGATCGTCTGGAGCGCAAGATAGGGGTAAAGCCCTTCCACCCCGCCCTCGACGCCAAAGCCCGACTGCTTGTTCGCCGGGAAAGGAATTTGCGGATCGAGCGCGCAATGCTGGTTCACCCAGACGCTTCCGCTTTCAAGCCGCGAGGCGACCTGCGTCGCCGCCGCGATGTCGCTGCCCCAAACCGAGCCGCCAAGCGCAAAGGGTGATGCGTTCGCACGCGCTACGACGTCGTCGACGTCGCTGTAGCGGATGATCGGCAGGATCGGGCCGAAGGGTTCCTCGTCGACAATCGCCGTCCCGTCGGTGACGTCGCGCACGACGGTCAGCGGCACAAAATAGCCAGCGCCGTTCGCGGCCTCGCCGCCCGCGACGATCCGACCCGCTGCGCGAGCCTGTTCGAGATAGTGAAGAACCTTCTCATACTGCGCCTTGTTCTGCACCGGACCAAACTCGGCCGCGGCGTCGCTCCCCGGTGCAACCGTCGCTCCCTTGGCGAGAGCCGCGATCGCGTCGCACATGGCGTCGTACAGGCTGTCGTGGACGTAGAGTCGCTTGATGACGGCGCACACCTGCCCGGAGTTGAAGAAGGCAAAGGCAAAGATCGCCGGCGCGATGGAAGCGACATCAGCATCGGGCAGCACGATGGCCGCGTCATTGCCCCCCAGTTCGAGCGTCACGCGCTTCAGCGTCGGCGCCGACGCCGCCATGATCTTGCGGCCGGTCTCGGTCGATCCGGTGAAGGTGATCTTCGCCACATCATCATGCGCGACGATCGCCGCGCCCGCCTCATTGCCACCCGACAGGATGTTGACCACCCCGGCCGGGACGACCTCTGCCCAGAGTTCGCCAAGGCGGAGAGTCGTCAAGGGCGTGGTCGGCGCGGTCTTTACGACGATCGTGTTGCCGGCGGCCAGCGCAGGCGCAATCTTATTGCACGCGATGAAAACCGGTGCGTTCCAAGGGACGATGGCACCGACAACGCCCAACGGCTTGCGATGCAGTTCAACGCGCCGCGTCTCATCCTCGACGATCAGTTCGGGCTGGACCTCCAGTCCGGCATAATAGTTGAGATAGCCGGTCGCGAGATGCAGGATTTCGAACTGCGCGAGCGCCATCGGACGACCGGTTTCGCGGATCAGCAATGAGCACAGCTCGTCAGCATTCTCGGTAATCTTTGCCGCCATCGCGCGCAGAATGTCCCCGCGGGACGCGGCGGACAGGTCGCGCCATGCCAGGAAAGCCGCCTTCGCTGCCGCAACGGCACGTGCGACATCGTCCGCGTCCGCGTCCGGGACCTGGGTGAAGGCAGTGCCCGTGCAGGGATCGAACACGTCGATCGTCCGGCGCCCTTCGACAAGCTCTCCACCAATCAGCATCCGAGCCATTTCAATCTCCTCAATATCAGGCCGTCAACGCGACCCGCTTGTCATCAGCGTTCGTCGCCGTCGTGTTGCCGGCATTGTGGAAACGTTCGAGAACGCTCGCCTCCAGCGCCCGCACGCGTTCGACCGATGCCTCCTTCACATGGCCATAACCACGGATCTGGCCCGGTAGACTTGCCGCCTCGACTGCGAATTTGTGGTTTGCGGCGGTCAGAGCCGACGCCATGTCGCGCAGACGCGCCTCATATTCATCGATCAGTGCGCGTTCCATCTTGCGTTCGGCGGTGTGGCCGAATGGATCGAACTTCGTCCCGCGCAGCCGTTTGCCCTTGGCGAGTAGCGGAAACAGCTTGCCGACCCAAGGACCGAATTCACGCTTGAGCAAATGGCCAGTCTCGGGGTCGCGTTTCGAGAAGAGCGGCGGCGCGAGGTTATAGCGCAGCTTGGCCCCGTCCTCGAATGTCGCAGCGAGCTCGCGCTGGAATTCCGGGTCGGAATGAAGACGCGCCACCTCATATTCATCCTTATAGGCCATGAGCTTGGCGAAGTTGCGCGCGACCATGACGGCGAGCGTGGTGCTGCCCGGCAAAACGCGCTCCTCGGCGGCGGCGACCACATCGACGAGCGCCCGATAGCGTGCAGCGTAAGCGGCGTCCTGATAGGCCGTCAGCAACGCGGTCCGGTGTGCGACGATATCCGCCAAATCGGTTAGCGGCTTGAACTCGGGCGTCGTCTTGGTCGCCGCGGCGGCCGCATTCACCTTGTCCGGATCGACGACAAGCAGGCGGCCCAATGCGAATGCCGATAGATTGAAGGGTACCCCGACGCCGTTGATTTCGACCGCGCGCGCGATTGCGGCGGGCGAGACGGGCAGCAGGCCAAGCTGCGATGCATAGCCGAGCATGAACAGATTGGCGGCTATCGTGTCGCCGAACAACGCCAGCCCCAGCCCGGTCGCATCGACGCCATGCAACGTCGATGACAGCTTCTGCAAACGGCCGACAATCAGGCTCTGGTCGAGGACGAGATCGGGGTTACGCTGAAATGCTGGGGTCGGCGTGATCCGGGCATTGACGACGGTCGTCGTGCGTTCGGCAGAGAGGGTGACGACGGGCTCTTTCGACAAGGCCGCCACCGCATCGAAAGCTAGCGCAAGATCGGCTTCGCCGGTCCCGAGCTTTTGCGCCGCGAGATCGTCGGCAGCGGCCGCAATGCGGACATGGCTGTAGACTGCGCCATTCTTCTGGCTCAGCCCGGTCATGTCGAAGACCGAACAGGCGCGACCTTCAAGGTGCGCGGCCATGCCGAGAAGCGCACCAACGGTAACGACCCCGGTGCCGCCGATCCCGGATATCATGATGTTGAATGCACCATCCGTCATCGCCGCGAGTGCCGGTTCAGGAAGGTCGGTTTGCACCTCACCCGCCAGCGCCGAGGCTTTCGCTTTGCGCGGTTCGGCATCCAGTACGGTGATGAAGCTGGGACAGAAGCCTTTGACGCAGCTGTAATCCTTGTTGCAGTTCGACTGGTCGATCTGCCGCTTGCGGCCCAATTCGGTTTCCTTGGGCCAGACGCTGACGCAGTTCGACTGGACCGAGCAGTCGCCGCAGCCTTCACAGACCGCGCTATTGATGAACATGCGCTTCGCCGGATCGGGGAATTTGCCACGCTTGCGGCGGCGCCGCTTCTCCGCTGCACATGTCTGTTCATAGACGATGACTGTGACGCCCTTAACTTCGCGAAGTTCGCGCTGCAATGCGTCGAGTTCGTCGCGGTGATGGACGGTGACGCCCGCGCCGAGCCTACTATTTGCGTCATATAGCTCGGGCCGGTCGGTGACGACGATGCAGCGCGCAACGCCCTCTGCCAGCACCTGGCGCGTGATGTCGCCCGGCGTCAGCGGCCCATCGACAGGCTGTCCGCCCGTCATCGCCACCGCATCGTTGAACAGGATCTTGTAAGTGATGTTGACCTTGGCCGCGACCGCTCCGCGGATCGCCAGCAGCCCGGAATGATAATAGGTGCCGTCGCCGATATTCTGGAAGATATGCGGCGTCTCGGTGAAATGGGCGAGGCTATACCAGTGCGCGCCCTCCCCCCCCATGTGGGTGTTGGGCAGCATTTCGGGGCCCGAATACATCGCCATGGCATGGCAACCAATGCCGCCCGCGGCGAGACTTCCCTCAGGAAAACGGGTGCCGGTGTTGTGCGGGCAACCCGAACAGAAATAGGGCGCGCGCACCGCATCTCCCGCCTTCTGGCTCGCAACCTTTGTCATCGCGCTGCGCAGCGCGACGACGCGATCAGCGATGGCCTGGTTCTCCATGCCGAGCCGGCGCAGCCGCTCTGCAATCACCAGGGCAAGTTGGAGCGGATCGAGCTGCTCGTCGCTGGGGATCATGAACGCGCCGGTTTCGTCGGTCTTGCCGACGATCGTCGGAACGCCAGGGCGGCCATAGAGGATCGCCTTTGCCTGCGCCTCGGTCAGCCCGTCCTTTTCTTCGATGAACAGCAATTCGGACTGATCCGCAGCGAACTCCGCCAGTCCCTCGCGTTCGACCGGGTATACGCAGCCAAGTTGATAGAGCGAAATGCCGAAGGCGGCCGCAGCCTGATCGTCGAGGCCGAGCAGTTTCAGTGCCTGACGCGCATCCTGGACCGCCTTGCCCGACGCGACGATGCCGAGCTTGCGCATGCCGGTGTCGATCAACAGCCGATCGATACCGTTCGCGCGGACGAACTTTTCGACCAGCGGCCAACGATATCGCTTCGCCACGATCTCCGACTGAACGCGGTCGAGATGCGTCGGGAAATTGTGGAACCCATTGAAGGGTGCGGTCCCGCGATCGGGCAGCACCGGTTCGTTGTCGAGACGCGGAAGCTCGACGGTCATCGTCTGCTCCAGCACCTCGTTACACATTTTGAAGCCAGTATAGAGCCCGGTGTAGCGGGACATCGCCCAGCCCAGCAGGCCAAATTCCAGCACGTCCTGCACATTGGACGGCGCGAGGATCGGCATGCCAGCGTGCATCAGCGCCACTTCGCTCTGATGCGCGACGGTCGATGACTTACCCGAATGATCGTCGCCAGCGACGATCAACACACCACCATTGGGGTGCGAACCCGCCATATTGCCATGTTTGAACGGATCGCCCGACCGATCGACGCCTGGTCCCTTTCCGTACCAAATGGCAAAAACCCCATCCTTCGTGGGATTGGGAATACCGGCCAGCATCTGGGTTCCCCACACTGCTGTCGCGGCCAGATCCTCGTTCACGCCAGGCTGGAACATGATGTCCATAGTCTCGAGCAGCGACTTGGCGCGCCACAATTCCTGATCATAGCTTCCGAGCGGCGAGCCGCGGTACCCCGAGATAAACCCGCCCGTGTCGAGCCCGGCCCGCGTGTCGCGTTCCTTTTGCAGCATCGGCAAGCGCACCAACGCCTGCGTACCGGTCATCAGAACGGTGCCTTCATCGATCGTGTATTTGTCGGTCAGCTTGACGTCACGCATGGGATAGAGACCTTTTGTATTCGTCCGGCCGATAAGTGGCGCAATGGGCGGCGAGATAGGCTTCGAAACTGGTTTCGAATTCGGCCGTTACAGTTCTGGTACTTGGGCGCGCCCGCATGGCGGCGCACCATTGCTCCAGTCCCCCGATCTCCTCGACGATCGATCGGGCGTAGGTGAACCGGGTGACGCGATCGGCGATGTCCATATTGTAGAAAGTGAACAGATCCGCCTGCATCGGCCGGTCACCGAACAGAAATGGTCCGGGTTCGAGCAGCCGCGCCAGTGCCGTTGTCGCGCGGTCGAGCATCGAACGGACCGCCACCTCGGTCGTCGCCAGGTTTTCGCCGCCCATGAACACGCCGGGAAACAGCTGCCGCACTTGAGCTTCGACATAGACCTGGACGATATTGATGATCTGGCGCGCCCGTGCCCGTGCGAAGGGCGTTTCGGGCCGCAGCGGAACGTCAGGGAAGGCATCATCGAGATAGTCGAGAATGGCGACAGTTTCAGTCAAAGTCCCTTCGCTCGTCTCCAGGACCGGGATCTTGCCGAGCGGGCTTAATTGCAGGAACGCTGGTTCCTGCGACGAACGCGTAACGATGAATTCGTGCTCCAATCCCTTCTCAATCAACGCAGCACGAACGATGTTGACGTAATTGCTCACGGGATAACCAAGCAGGCGAAGCACGGTCACGGATGCAGGTCCAGGATTTTGCCGGGGTTGAGGATATTGCCAGGATCAAGAAGCTGCTTGATATCCTTCATCAGCTTGCGCTCATCCGCCGAGCGCGACACGTCGAGCCATGGCTTCTTCTCCAGCCCGATTCCATGCTCGGCAGAGATTGATCCGCCAATGGGTCGCAGCGGCTCATAGACGCACGCTTCGACGCCGTGCCGGTCGTCTTCCCCGCCTGCGCCTATCGCGATATGCAAATTGCCGTCACCCATATGGCCAAGGAAAGCGATTTTGCTGTCGGGCCATCGCCCCTTCAGCTTTTCGGTCACCGCCGCAATATAGTCCTGCATCCTGCCCACCGGCAGCGATACATCGAAGGCATAGAAGGGCTGGAATTCGCGGACGACATGCTCCAGGTCCTCGCGAATGTTCCATATCTGCTCGCGCTGCGTCTCTGAGCGAGCGAGCACGGCATCGTCAAAGTAGCCCCGCTCTCCCGCTTCGCCGAGCACGGTTTCGAAAAGTTCGCTGTCGCGGTCCTGCTGCGAACCCAGCATTTCGATGATTGCATAATATGGCTTATCGGAAGCAAGCGGACCTGCATGCTTTCCCGCGCCTGTGTTCACGTTGTAGAAATTATTGTCGATCAACTCGAACGCACTGAGAAGTCCGCCGAGCCCCTGATCGACGAACCGCAACAGGTCGACTATCTGGCTGAAGTCCGATGCGCAGACGATCGCCGTATTGGAGCTGGTCGGACGTTCGCGAAGACGCAGGACCAGCCGGGTGATAACGCCTAGCGTGCCTTCCGAACCGATGAATAGCTGCTTCAGATCATAGCCGGCGTTGTTCTTAATCATCTGGTTCAGCGATGAGATGACGCGGCCATCCGCCAACACTGTCTCGATCCCCAGCACCTGTTCGCGCATCATACCATAGCGAATGACCCGCATACCTCCGGCGTTGGTCGACGCATTGCCGCCTAGCTGGCACGATCCCCGCCCACCCAGATCGAGAGGAAATGTCAGGCCATGCTCAGCAAGCGCGGTTTCCAGCGTGTCGAGAATGACACCCGCTTGCACCGTTGCGGTGCGGTTGACTGTATCGATTTCCTCGATGTCGGCCATGCGCTCTAGCGACAAGGCGATTTCACCGGCCTTTGTCTGAGTCGCGCGCACCCAGCCCGACATACCGCCTTGCACGACCACGGGTTGTCCAGCGGCATTGCAAAGCTGCAGCACGGCGGAGACCTCTTCGGTCGTGCGTGGGCGCACAATCGCGTCGGCGGCTATCCGGTCCATGAAATAGCCCGGATAGCGGGCTGCGACCTCTTCGCCAGTCAGCACGCCCGTCTCGCCGACGACGGCACGCAACTGTTCGATGAGAGCAGCCGGCACGGCAGGGAGGGCGTGCTGCATTGTCACAGGCTCACGAACACATCGTCGCCGTCGATGCGGACAGGATAGCGCTCGAGGATGATGGAATCATCTTCCTGGCATTCGCCGGTTTCCAGATCGAAGGTCCAACCGTGCCACGGGCAGGTCAAAATTGCTCCATCGACCTCTCCTTCGTGAAGAGGCCCCTCGGCGTGCGGGCACTGGCCGTTGGTGGCAACTACCTTGCCCCGACACATGAACAGGGCAACATCCTGTCCGCCTGCCTCGACCAAGATTGCTTCCCCCGCCTCGACGGCGGCCAGCGATCCGATGCGATATTCTTTCTTGTCGGTCATGGCTGCGATTATCCGGGGATGGCGCCAAGCTGCTGCAGAACAGGGATCGCGTCCCAGATGCTGCGCTCCAGAATGATTTTGCCGTCTTCGTCCCACCCCATGACGGTGACGCCGCGGGTTTTGGTGACCTTGCCTTTCGCATCGACACCCAGGAAATCGCCGGCATGCTTGGTCTCCCAGGTCCACTGGAAGGAGCCGAGACGGTTGTCACCGACATAGTCGAATACATCGAACTTGTTATAACTCTGCGACGGGTCCTCGATAATAAAGCCCTCAAAGAACGACCGCAGCGCCGGAAGGTCATTATTGATCCGCAAGTCGAAATTCACGTCCTCAAATTCGAACTCGGGCGCATAGAGCGTCATCAACTCGTCTGTCCCGTTGGCAAAAAGCCCGATCCAATATTGCGCCCATTGCTTGTTCATTACGTATCTCCGTGGCTCAATTCAGCATGCGGAACGTCGATGTCACCGCATCGTCGCACCTAACCAAAAATTACCGTCCCCGCCAAAAATGCCGGGGACGGCAAGGGGAGAGGTTAGAAGTTGAACCGCCCTTCAACACCGAGGTGACGGGTTTCCGCACGCGACGTCAGCTGGAACACGCCCAGCAGCGGTAGAACCGATCGATTGTATTTTTCATTGAAGATGTTCTTCCCGAAGAAGGACAGGCTCCAACGATCTTCCTTGGCCAGCGTCAGGCGCGCATCGACGAGGTTGACGGGGCTGCGCCGCGATCCCGGCGTGTTGTTGGCATCCCACCAGATCGAGCCGATCCGCGTATATTCGACGCGCGGCGTCAGCAGCAGGTCGTCACCGAGCTCAAAGTCATGCGTAATGCCGGCATTCAGGTTATATTTCGCGGCGTTGGGCGCACGATTTCCGACAAAGGCCGGGTTAGCGGCGAATGCGCGCACCTTGCCGTCGGTGTAGCCATAGGCACCGAAAATCTGCGGCCCACCGGGGATGCGCCAGTTGAAGTCGACCTCGAAGCCGCGCAAGCGAACCTTGTCGATCGACGTCGTCGTCTGAAGCCCTGCGGTCGGGAAGAATTCAAACTGCTGAGCGCCCGACACGTCCGTGGTGAAGGCCGCGAGGTTGAGGCTCAGCGACCGGTCGAACAGGCGCAGCTTTGTACCGACTTCCCACGAGGTCGACTTTTCAGCTGCGAACTGATCCTGCACGAACACCTGCGATCCCGGAGGCGCTACCGCAAGCAGTGCTGCGCGGCTGCCCAGCGGGTTGAAACCGCCGCTCTTGAAGCCCTTGCCGTAGCTCGCGTAAATGCTACCGGTACGGCCGAGATCGTAGGAGATGCTCGCCTTGGGCTCGAACTCCTTGAAGGTCTCTGAGGCCTTGCAGTCGGCGAGCGTGGTGCCCGCACCGCGCGCCTGGATACAAAGGTTATAATTGGCACCGGTGACCGGGTTGATCGCGTCGGGTGCGAGTTCGACCACGCTGCGCTTCTCGATGTCGTAACGGCCCGCCAAATTCAGGTGAAGCTGATCGGTCACGTCGAACTGGATGCTCGCGAAGGGTGCAAAACTTTCGGTCTTGTAGGCCTGCCGCGCATAGCTGACGGTTGCGCCGATGACGGGATCGCCAGGAAGATCGATGCCGTCGGATACCGGAACGATGCCGACGAGATCCTGGTTGAGTTCGCTGATCTGACCCCGCTTGAAGTTCAGATAATAGAGACCAACCTGCCAACGCAGCCGCTGCGCACTGTCGGAGGTCAGGCGAAGCTCCTGCGAGAAATTGCGGTCGCGATATTTATAGCCCTGGACAGTCGACCCCGGGGCACCAGAATCCGCAAGGTAGGGCGGAGAGTCTCCACCGAAGAACTGGTAGAGCTTGTCAACCGCGGTCACCGAGGTGAGCGTTGCCCAGCCCATGTCGTAATCCACCTTTAGCGATCCCGCGACGAGCCATTCGTCGAGCTGCCCCTGGACGTTGGTCACGAAGGGAAGATCGGTCCGATCGGCGTCGAGCTCGTTCACCGGAATGCCGCCGATCGGCAGCCCAACGAACTGCGACTGAAGCGCGGTCGAGCCACCCTTGGTGTCATGCCCGCTCACCTTGAAGTCGACAGTCAAACCGTCAGCCGGCTCCCAATAAAGACGCCCCTGCCCCAGCACCGTACGGAGCCTGTACGGCTTTTCACCGGTGGTGATATTGGTGAACGGACCGTCCGTGTCGCGGAACGACGCCGCGAGACCAAAGCCGAGCGTATCGGTGAGTGGTCCGCTGACTTCAGCTTGGGCGCGTGCCGTATTCCAGCTGCCATAGCCGGCAAGAAATGAGCCGCCGAGTTCGTCGCGCGGCTTTTTCGTCGTGACAACGATGGCACCTGCCGCCGCATTGCGGCCGTAAATTGCGCTTTGCGGACCCTTCAGCACTTCGATTTGCTGGATGTTGAACAGATCCTGGTTGAACTGCTTGAGGCTCGACAACTGAACACCATCGATCACGACGGCGACATTCGGGTCGGAGTTACGAACCGACGTCTGGCCGCGGATATTGGTGAAGCTGTCGCCAGTGGCCTCGTCGATGAATGTCACGTTCGGCGTCGAGACCAGATAATCCTGCGGACGGACGATACCCTTTGCTGCGATGTCCGCATCGGTCGTGACCGAAATCGCGATAGGAACCTGACTGAGATTTTCGTTACGCTTGGTGGCTGTCACGACGATGTCCGCCGGGCCGCTGTCTTCGGTGACCGCGCCAGATTCGGTCTGAGCCGCTGCCGGCACAACCGTGAGCGACATGCCGACGACCCACGCCGCCGACGCGCGAAATAGAAAGCCCTTGTAGCGCATCAATTCTCTCCCATTCTTGGCAATAGCGGCCGTGCGGGTCCGCTCCACCTTCGTCGGAGGGTACATCGAAGATCGCAGCCAAAAACGACAGAGCGCGTCGTGCCAAGGAAAGGCCGTTCGGGACAAAGCGACACGTTCGGCATAAAGGCGAGCGCGGGGCCTCAACGTGACTTAGGCGGCCGAATGCCCTAAACGCCTGGCGCGAGAAGAATATTGCGAGGGTCGCGTGACAGAAGCAGTTTCAAAGTCGGGGCTGACCGGCTGGGTTCTGGCCATTGTCAGGGCGATGCGCGCGAGCGGAATCGACCCCGACAAGGTGCTGAGCGATATCGGCATGGATCCATCGCGGCTGGAGGGCGGCTACGGTCGCTACTCGCAGGAACAGATCAGCAAGCTGTGGCGCGAGGCGGTGGCGCTGAGCGATTCCGACTTCGCTCTCCGGGTCGCGGCGGAAGTACGTCCCTCGACCTTCCATGTGGTGGGCTATGCCATGAGTTGTTCGGCCACGCTGTCGCGCGCGCTCAACCGCTTTGCCTTTTACTGTCGCCTTATTTCCGATTCGGCGACCGCAACGCTCACCGAGTCGGGCGAGAAGGTCATCCTCGCCATTGTTTTTGACACCGGCGGCGAGCCTCCCATTTATCAAACAGTCGAAACTGTGCTCGCTTCAGTGTTGGCATATCTTCGTTGGATTGCAGGTACCGAAATAACCCCGATCTCGGTGAGCCTCGCGCACCCGAAGCCACGACAGAGCGCTGGTCTGGAGCATTTCTTTGGCTGTCCGGTGCATTACAGCCAACCCGAGGATTCCATTGTTTTCGCACGCGCCGACCTCGATCGTCCGATCCTGGTTGCCGACGAGGAGCTGGCCGCCCTGCTCGATGGCGTGGCGAACCGTTATCTCGAGACCAGAATGGCCGGGCGCTTTGCCGTCCGGGTGCGCGACGCCCTTCTTTCCCGGATGCAGGACGGAATGGTGCGAAAAAGCGACATCGCCAAAAGCCTGCACATGACCGAACGCACGCTGCTGCGCCGCCTCAAAGATGAAGGAACGACCTTCTCGGACGTACTTGATCGAGTGCGGCTTCAATTGGCGTTTCAATATCTGCAACGCAGCGATCTGGTCATTCGGGACATCGCATATATGCTGGGTTTTTCCGACGAAGGCACTTTTTCCCGTGCATTCAAGCGCTGGACGGGCCGCCGCCCCAGTGTCATCGCCCAAATGAAAGCGGACGAAGTGGTGGAGGTCGCCCGCACGCTCGATATCTAACCTGCGTCCACCGACACTTCGAGTCAGTCGGCGCGCCGTTCCGCGTCGCCGCTCAGAAAGGCAGGCGCTGCACTCGCCAGCCGTACATGATCGCGACCGATATCCGGAAGTGACCGACACCCCAGCAGGGCCATGGTGCGCACAGTTTCCTGTTGCATCGTGCCGAGCCAACGCTGGACACCCTCGGCTCCGAACGCCGACAGCGCGTAAAGATAAGGCCGCCCGGTCATACAGGCGCGCGCGCCCATGGCGATAGCCTTCAGAATATGGCTGCCCCGGCGAATGCCACCGTCGAGGATGACCTCAACCCGGTCGCCGACTGCATCGACGATGTCAGCGATCAGATCGATCGTCGCTGCCCCTCCGTCGAGCTGGCGCCCACCATGGTTGGAAATGATGACCGCAGTCGCGCCGGAATCGGCGGCACGACAAGCGTCCGCCGAAGACTGAAGCCCCTTGATCGCGAAGGGGCCATCCCAATAGGCCGCAATTTTTTCAATCCGCTCCCAGCTGATATGGGGTTCCATTTTCGATGCGAAGAAGGACGCCAACGTCGAAAGATCGCCCTCCCCCCCCGCAGTCACGTTCGGCAAAGAGAATTTGCCACCGCCCAAATAACCGAGGCACCAGCCCGGATGCTTCACAAACGCTGCCAGTGACGACGGGGAGAGCCGCGGTGGAACGGTCAGCCCAGAACGGAGGTCCCTTTCCCGATTTCCCGCCACGATCGTGTCGACGGTGATGCACAGTGCGTCGAAGCCCGCAGCCTTGCACCGGTCGATGCTCGCAAAATTCAGCGCGTCGTCGGCGAGAAGATAGAGCTGATAGATTTTGGGGCCGGTCGTGGCGGCGCCGATGTCCTCGATCGAGGTGGTAGCCATAGTCGAGAGCGCATAGCCGCAGCCTGCATCGGCCGCGGCCTGCGCTACGCCCAGTTCGCCATCGGGATGGAACATGCGGCTCATGCCGGTCGGCGCAAGGATCAGCGGCCAGGCGAGATCGCAGCCCAGCACGCGGGTCGCGGCACTGACCTTCGTCACATCTGCCAAGTACCGCGGAACCAGATCATATCGATCGAAGGATTCGACATTCGCCGCGGCCGTCTTTTCATCATCTGCAGCCCCGCAGATATAATCGAAAAGCGGACGCGGAAGCCGCCGCCGGGCCGCGACCTCATAATCGGCAGTGCCATAGCACTGCGTCAGCCTGGGCATAATCGGCTACTCCCCCGTTCGAGTCAGCGCGTCTGCGATTCAGCCGCGAGCGCGAAAGCGAACCTTCAGATGGTGGGGACCACGCGCGAAGTATGAGTCGAGCCATTCGACCTCGTCGGACACCGGCTCCAACAGCTCGAGGCGCTGGAAAACCGTCTCCAGCGCGGAGCGCGCCTCCATTCGTGACAGATAGTTGCCGAGGCAGAAGTGCGGCCCCTGTCCGAACGACATGAGAGGAACGGTGATCTTCCGATCGATGTCGAACACCTCGGGGTTCGAGAATTTGGTCTCGTCGCGATTGGCCGATGCGAGTAGCGGCATTACGGTCGATCCCTTGGGGATCTTCACACCGCCTAGTTCGGTGTCCTCCATCGTGTGTCGGAAAATGATCTGAACCGGTGGATTGTACCGCAGCACTTCCTCAATCAGCGCCGGAATGAGCTCAGGATTGGCGCGAACCCGGGTGTACACTTCGGGGTGCCGCTTCAGTTCGATGAGTGTCGTGCCCAGCAGGTTGGTCGTCGTTTCGACGCCACCGATCAGGAGGAGGATCGACATCTGAATCACTTCGATCCGCGACATTCTCTGGCCGTCGATCTCGGCGACGATGAACTGCGAGATGAGGTCATCCTGTGGATTGGCCGCACGCTCGTCATAAAGCTCTTCGAAGAATGCACGAACCTTGTCCGAGCTATCCTGGATCTCGGCAAGCCGTTCCGGCCCATAGGCAGCGCGGTTTGCGGCCGCGAGAATATTGTCGACCCAGATCTTAAACTCGGCACGACGCGCTGTCGGGACACCCAGAACCTGAGCGATCACCGTCACGGGATAAAGCGCGCAGAAATCGGTCGCGAAGTCAAATTCGCCTTCGACACCATGCTTCGCAATGATGCCATCGATCAGCTCGTTCGCGACTTCGTAGGTTCGGTCGACTAGGACCTTGATCTTCGAAGGTACAAAGGCCTTGTTCGCTAGCTTACGCAGCTGGACGTGCCCCGGTGGGTCCATCGAGATCATCGGCGGCACTTCCGGAACCGGATCGAACTCGCCAAGCAACGCCGGCCAGAACATCGAACTGCTGTAAAGCTTGCCGTTCTTCAGCAACGTATCGACGTCGTCGTAGCGAGCGACGCCGTACGCCTGGAGCGACGGCAGCCACGGCACCGGGTCGTCGCGACGCAGCTTCGCATAATAGGGATAGGGTTCGTGTTTTACGACCGGGTCGAGCGGATCATAGACGCGCTCTGCGGTATCGGTGGCCGCGCTGGGGTCGAGAAGGACTTCGCTCATTTTTCTCTCCGCATGTCGGTATGGTGCATTCGCGCCATCCCTATCTGGTTGAATGAAAGACTATGGCCAGCCTTTGCCGCCCCGAAGGGCCAGCCGTGCCACGAAAAAGCAGATGGTGCCAAAGATTTGAAGGCGCTGGCACGTTCGGCCTCGCCGTGACCCCTTCTGCCGTGGCAAAGGCCATGAAGAGAGATAGTTTGCGGAAACGAAGTACGGGAAGAACCCGCCATAGTCGTGCATTGAAGAGAGGATAGAGACATGCATTTTCTGTATGCCGCCCATGTCACCGAAGACCATCTGACGCCTGGCCAGCAGCGCGTGCTGCGCGGCCTGCGCGCGCCGTCGATGTCGACGGGCACCGAAACGCCCTCGCACAACTCGCGGCCAAAGGATTTCAACAGCGCGCAAGACTGGGTGACGGCATTCTTCGACAAGGGGGCCGAGGAAGTTCTTGGCTATTACGCCGACGATTTCGTTTGGGAAGACATTGAGTTCATGCAAACGATCACGACGAAGGAGGACCTCTACAAGGCGTTCGTTGTGTTCAACAATTCGGGGCCCGATTCGCCGTTCGGCGTCCACAAATTCGAGGTACTGAGCTATGACGGCGGTCGCTGTCCTCGTCAGCACGCCCAGACGCGGACGGGCCCGACGCCTGGCGATTTCCCCGAGGACGTCTATCGTCGCTACTCCGACAATATCTTCCTTGGCGCCGACTTTGAATATGACGAGTGGGGCTATATGCAGTGGATCTGGAAAGCCACGCATAACGAGGATTTCTTTGGCATCCCAGCCGCGGGCAAGACGACCTACACGCGCGGCACCACCACGCAATTTTACCGCGACGGCAAGATCGTCCGCTGCCGCACGCATTGGAATTTCCGGGAGTTCGCGATGCAACTCGGCGTCATTCCGTTCCCCGACGAAGCTTGGCGGGACAACCCCGGCCTCGGCGAGCCCGTCTGATGCGATACCGCCTGCTTGGTAAAAGCGGCCTGCGCGTATCGCAGATCGCGCTCGGTACCATGACATTTGGGACCGCGGTCGAATGGTCGCGGCCCGAAGAAGAATGCCGGCCAGTATTCGACGCTTTTACCGAAGCAGGCGGTAACTTCATCGACACCGCCAACATGTACACGGGCGGCGAGAGCGAAGGGATCGTAGGCCGGTTGATCAAGGCCGACCGCGATCGCTACGTCGTCGCATCCAAATATGCCAACGCAGTACCGGGTACGGGCGATCCCAATGCCGCCGGTATGCATCGCAAAAGCCTGACGCGGTCGCTCGATGCCAGCCTCAAGCGGCTCGGCGTCGATTATATCGACCTTTATTTCGTTCACTGGTGGGATTTCACCACACCGGTTGAAGAGGTGCACAGAGCGCTCGACGATGCAGTCAGCGCGGGGAAGATCCTCCACGTCGGGCTTTCCGACGTCCCGGCGTGGGTAGTCTCGCGGGCACAGGCCTTTCACGATCTGCGCGGGCTGGTTCCGATAGCCGCCATGCAGCTGGAATACAGCCTCGTCCAGCGTTCGATCGAGCGTGAGCATCTGCCGCTCGCAGCGGCTCATGACATCGGCGTGACCGCTTGGTCGCCGCTCGCGGGTGGCATCCTGACCGGAAAATATACACGTTCGGCGGAGTCCGGCGGCAACAACCGCATGGACAGTATGCAGCTTCAACCACTCGACGAGCGAAACCGCAAGATTGCCGAAGCACTCGACGCCGTCGCAGATCGCTTGGGCGCGACGTCCGGTCAAGTTGCGCTTGCATGGATCATGTCGCGCGGCGTCATCCCCATCGTCGGGGCAACGCGCCCCGACCAGCTCACCGACAATCTTCGGGCGATCGACCTCGTGCTGGATCAGGATGTGCTGGCGGAACTGGACGCCGCGAGCGCCTTCGACGCCGGACACCCCTATAGTATGCTCGAGTGGGATATGCCGATGGCGCTCGGCTATGGAGGTATGTTCGACCAGATCGACATCCCTCGTTTTCCCGGTCGCCGCTGACCTGCGTCGCATATCCGGCAATGCGTTTAAATCTGGGCGAGTAAATGAACCAGAGCGACGTGGTGATTGTCGGCGGCGGACATGGCGGGGCGCAGGTTGCGGTGATGTTGCGTACGCAGAAGTTCGAGGGCAGCATCGCAATCATCGGGGACGAACCCGAACTGCCCCATGAACGCCCGCCTTTGTCGAAGGAATATTTCGCGGGCGAGAAGGAATTCGAACGCATCCAGCTGCGGCCCGCCAAATATTGGGACGAACGCGCGGTGACGATGCTGCTGGGCAAGCGCGTCGTGTGGGGCGATTCCGCCGCGCACAGCGTCACGACCGACGCCGGCGAGACAATCGGCTATGGCAAGCTGGTCTGGGCGACGGGCGGGAGCCCGCGGATGCTGCCGATCGCGGGCGGCGACCTCCCCGGGGTGCAAGGCGTGCGGACGAAAGCTGATGCCGATGCGATGAAGGCGGCGTCGGAAACCGCAAGCCAGATCGTCGTCATCGGCGGCGGCTATGTCGGGCTTGAGGCCGCGGCGGCACTGACCAAGGCGGGCAAGAAGGTTGTGCTGCTCGAGGCGCTCGACCGCGTGCTGGCGCGCGTTGCAGGCGTCGAGTTGTCGCGTTTTTATGAGCAGGAACATCGCGATCATGGTGTCGACCTCAGGCTTGGCGTTTGCGTCGAGGCGATCGAGGGCGACACGCGCGTCACGGGCGTACGGCTGGCGGGCGGCGAGGTGATCCCCGCCGACCCTGTCATCGTCGGCATCGGCAGCGTCCCGGCGGTCGAGCCGCTCATCGCAGCGGGCGCCGAGGGCGGCAACGGCGTCCTAGTTGACCGCTTCTGCAAGGCGAGCCTGCCCGACATCTATGCGATCGGCGATTGCGCGGCGCATGTGAACGACTTTGCCGAGGGCGCGGTGATCCGGCTGGAATCGGTACAGAATGCGAATGATCAGAGCAATTCGAGCGCCAACCGCTCGAAGGCCGGCTTTCGACGCAAAGTCGCGATGAAAGTCGGGAGCGCGATGTAAGGCATCGCCTTGCGAGTTTCCCGTGACTTTACCTGCCGGGGCAGTCCCCTCCCCGCCTTCAGGCTGCCATTGCCCGACGGAGCCTCGCTGGAGCGCCAGCCCTTCGCGTGAGCATAATCCAGGACGACGCAAATTCGGTTGCGCACCTGACGTGCCGTCGCCGGGATCTCCTGCCAGATCGGCAACAATACATCGATGATATCCGCCGCAGAGATTCCCCCGGTCGGAACATTGCCCAATTTCGCAAAGGCGTGACTTTCGAGACTGGCGAGCCACTGCCGTGCATCGATGGCGCTCTTCCAGCCTGCCGCATTTTCCTTATGATATTGGTGCGCTGCCTCGCGGAACGTCACCTTGGCGGCAGCTTCATTCTTCCTTTCGACCAGAATATCGCGACGGTCGATCTTGATCGCCTTGTGCAGCTCGCTGGCTTTTTGCCGTGCCTCCACGAGCAGGAGCAATTTGGCGCTGCCCAACCCAATATCCCGGCGCTTGCCGTCATGTTGAAGACGCAGAAGCCAGGAAGCGCCGCCGCGTTTGTCCACCTTCAGAAATAGTCCATCCCCATCCTGATAGGTCCCGGGATTCGCCCACGCGGCCTTTATTGCCAAAGCTGTAAGCTTTTTCATAGCGTTAACCCCAATTTCTGCCCCCACACTTGGAGGGCCGATTCTGAAGGGGGGTAAAATCTACCCCCACATCTCCCCCCACTTTTCTCTGCGCTGCAGTGATACGGCGTGAGATGCAGAGGACCGACCAGGGATAATACCCTAGGTTTTCTACGGCCTCTAGAGGTTTTGGCTCTTCCTCGTGAACGGGGGATGAGGGAAATTGGGTTAGACTTGTCATAGGAAGGACAAGTCTGATGAAGAAGAAGGCTGATCAGGGAATCGACGGCATATTAGGGCTGTCGGATGTTGAGATTGTCCGTGTCGAGCGGCGACGCGACATTCGTGTGTGGGCGCGGCCAACGAAGCGGCCTGTTTGCCTTTATTGCGGCCACGGGGGGCTGCGGATCAAGGCGACTTATGAGCGCGATCTCAAGCACACGCGTCAAGGCAACCAGATCCTGATCGTGCACCTTGCGGTGCCCAAATATCATTGTGCCGGTTGCGGCCGCTATTTCCGTCATCGCTTTTCGGGCATCCGTCCGCGCTATCGCGCGACGGAGACGTACCGTCTTGAGGTCTTCGACGGTCACCACGGAGGCATCAGCCAAAGCCAGTTGACGAGCACCCATGCGATCGGCAGTGCAACCATCGAGCGCTGGTATCATCATTTCATCGAACAGCGCGTCTCGGAGCTGTCCGGTCGGCCCTGCCCGCAGGTCCTGGGGATCGACGAGCATTTTTTCTCGCGCAAGAGAGGCTATGCGACGACATTTGTCGATCTGAAGAATCACAAGGTCCACGATGTCGTCCCGGGACGCTCGGAAGACAGTTTACGAAGCTATTTGCGAAGGTTGCCAGGGCGCGACAAGGTCAAGGTCATCGTGATGGACCTGTCGGAAACCTATCGCGCAATCGCCCGCAAATATTTTCCGAACGCGAAGATCGTCGCCGATCGCTTCCATGTCATTCGGCTGCTCAACCAGCATTTCCTCGAAGGATGGAAGCGCTTCGATCCCGAGGGCCGAAAGAATCGCGGGCTGCTCAGTTCGATGCGGCGCCATCGATGGAAGCTAAGCGAAGAACAGCGCAAAAGGCTGGCCGTCTACCTGAAAGCCAATCCGGTGCTCGAAGCCCTCTACACTGCCAAGCAGGACATGGCCCTCCTGCTGACGCAAAAATCCCTCAATGCCAAAAAGGCCAGCCAGCTTATCCCCGACCTGCTCAGGCTGATCGATCAGTTCGCCGCCAGCCCCCTCAAGTCCCTCGCCGATACCCTGACCAGCTGGCTCGAGCCCGTCGCCCGCATGTGGCGCTTTTCCAGGAACAATGGAATCACCGAGGGCTTTCACACAAAGATGGAGATGATCTCGCGCCGCGCGTTCGGCTTCCGCAACTTTCACAACTACCGCTTGCGCGTGCTCGCTCTTTGCGGTTGGAATGGCGTCATCAATCGGGTCTGATCCACCCTCATCCCCCGTTCACGGGGAAGAGCCCAAAACTGTTACCTATGTCTCCGGAATAAACTGTAACCGATGTGTCCGGTACGGACCACGGGAGGATGGTGGACAGGGCTGGATTCGAACCAGCGTACGGAAACCCGGGCAGATTTACAGTCTGCTGCCTTTAACCACTCGGCCACCTGTCCATGGGGCCCCTGCGGGGAAGCGGTCCAATGGCGAAACGGCGCTTGCCTGTCAATGGCAGTCATGGGAAAGGCGCGCCATATGAGACAATTTTCCCGCCACCGCCGTCCCGGCGGCCCATCACCCAAGGGCCAAGGCATCCGTTTCTGGGGCCGCCACGCCGTCCTCGCCGCACTCGGCAATCCTGAACGGCGCGTCAAGCGCATCTGGGGTACGCGCGAGGCAATCGGTCAGCTCGACCTGCCCTCTGCGCTCCCCGTCAGCTATGCCGACGTCACGGACCTTGCACGGCTTGTTGCACGCGATGCCCCGCACCAAGGCCTGGTCGTCGAAGTCGACCCGCTCGACAGCCCCTATCTTGGCGACATATTGCAGGAGGAAAGCGACGCTGGAAGCCGGCGCCCAATCGTCGTTCTCGATCAAGTCACCGACCCGCATAATATCGGCGCGGTGCTACGATCGGCCGCGGCGTTCGACGCGGCCGCGATCGTCACGCAGGACAGGCATAGCCCGCCTGAAAGCGGCGTCATTGCGCGCGCAGCGTCAGGCGCGCTTGAAACCGTGCCGTGGGTGCGGGTCGTCAACCTCTCGCGTGCGCTCGAGGAAATCGCCGAGGCGCAATATTGGCGTATCGGGCTTACCGGCAACACCGAGACCACGCTCGGCGAGACCCTCGACGGCAGCAAGGTCGCGCTCGTTCTTGGTTCGGAAGGCGACGGGATGCGCCACAATGTCATGGAACATTGTGACGTTCTCGCGCGGCTGCCGATCTCGCCGCGGATGGAAAGCCTCAACATCTCGAACGCTGCGGCAATCGCGCTCTACGCGGTGGCGACCGCAGGAGCATAGGCATACTCCCAGCAAATGCTGGGAGCGAATTATTCTTTGCGAGGCTGGAAAACCTGCTTTTCGCCGGGATGAAGGGGAAGGTCAGTCCTCCTCGGCGATCCGCACCTTGAGGCCGTCCAGTGCGTCACTGAACGGGATCTGGCACGACAGACGCGAATTCTCATCGCGATCGCTGGTCGAATCGAGCAGGTCATTCTCATCCTCGCTCATCGCAGGCAGCGCGTCCTTGTTGCCGGCCTCGACATGAACGTGGCAGGTTGCGCACGAACAGCAACCACCGCACAGCGCGAGCAGCTCGTCAAAGCCCGCATCACGGATATTTTCCATCACGGTCAGGCTGGCGTCGCCTTCGATCTCATGTTCGGTCCCGTCGCGCGTCACCACAATCAGCTTGGCCATGCTCGTCCCCATATCGTTCGATTCGCATGGGGCTATGTCCCGCGTTGCACGGCAAATCAAGCGTTGCTAAGAGCGACTGAAGGAACAAAAAGGGAATATCGGATGGGATTGACCCAGGATAAGCTGAACGCCGGAATCGACGCGCTGACAAGGATCGAACCGCATTTTGCGCGCGCGCTCGGCCATGCCGGTTATCCTGAACCGCGCATTCGCGAGCCGGGGTATACGACCCTGCTTCGCACGATCGTTGGACAGCAGGTTAGCGTGGCTGCCGCCAATTCGATCTGGAACAAGCTCGAGGCGGCGTTCGGCGCGGGCTGCCCGGCCGAGGTCATGGCCGCGGCAGAGTTCGATGCGCTGCGTGCCTGTGGCTTATCGGCGCAGAAGCAAAGCTATGCCAAGAGCCTCGCGCAGCTCATCCTTGACGGGGAACTCGATTTCGCCGCGCTCCCCGCTGACGATGAGGAGGCGATTGCGCTCCTCACCAAGGTCAAGGGAATCGGGCGCTGGTCGGCCGAAATCTACCTTTTGTTTGCCGAAGGACGCCCCGACATCTGGCCCGCGGGCGATCTTGCGGTCCAGGAAGCGGTGGGCCGCATATTGCAGCTCGGCGAGCGTCCGAGAGAAAAGGCAGTGCGCATGCTCGCTGAACCCTGGCGGCCGCACCGGGGCGCGGCGGCAATCTTCAGCTGGCACTGCTACAATATGGCTGTGATCTGATAAGGGGTCCGCGAACAGCTTTTCGGGAGATTCGCATGACCGCCACCCGCGAGATCGTCGCCGCCTATTACACCGCCTTCAACGCGGGCGATACGGACGCGATGCTCGCACTTGTCGCAGATGATCTCCGCCACGATGTCAACCAGGGCGCACCGCGCCGCGGCAAGGCGCTGTTCGCAGAATTCAACGCGCACATGACGCGCTGCTACCGCGAAGAGCTCACCGACATGGTAATCCTTGCCGAGGGCAACCGCGCCGCCGCAGAGTTTGTCGTGAACGGCACCTATCTCGCGACCGACGAAGGCCTGCCCGAGGCGACTGGTCAGACCTATCGCCTACCCGCCGGAGCCTTCCTGGCAATCAATGATGCCGGGCTGATCGAACGCATCACCACCTATTACAATCTTGCGGACTGGCTGCGGCAGGTCGGGGCATGACACTCACCGTATTGCCGGTCACCGGCGCCCGGTTAGCCGAATTTATCCCGGATCTCGCCAGGCTGCGCATCGCGGTGTTCCGCGACTTTCCCTATCTCTACGACGGCGATGCGGAATATGAGGCCGATTATCTCTCGGCCTTTGCGGCGGCCGAAGGCGCCATCGTGGTTGTTGCCCGCGACGGAACTGAAATCGTCGGCGCCGCGACCGCGGCGCCGCTCGCAGCCCAGGACGCGGCCTGGCGAAAGCCGCTCGCGTTGGCTGGCTTTGACATAGATCGGACCTTCTATTTCGGCGAATCGGTGCTGCTCGAAAGCTGTCGCGGACGCGGGATCGGCCACGCCTTTTTCGACCACCGTGAGGCGCAGGCGCGCGCGCTCGGCGCCGCAACCGCTGCCTTCTGCAGCGTCATCCGCGCGCAAGATCACCCTGCCCGCCCCGCTGCTTACCGACCGCTCGACAGTTTCTGGCGCAAACGCGGCTACGCACCGCTCAATGGTGTGACCGCCCGGTTCGAATGGAAAACGGTGGGCGGCTTGGAGGAAGAGCCGCACGAGCTGCAGTATTGGACGCGGAGCCTATAGGCCCGCGGCTTGCCGGGATCGGGCGAGCGATCAGTGGCTTGTCGCGGGCCTGGCGGCATCTCCGACCGGCCAAGAAAACGGCCGGGTGAATCGCTCCACCCGGCCGTTCGAACTTTCACCCACGCAGCGCTTACTTCTTGGCTGCAGCCTTCTTCGCCGGCGCTTTCTTGGCGGCAGGCTTTTCGTCCGCGGCCCCCTTCTCGACCTTGGGCGCAGCGGCTTTTTTCGCCGGCGCCTTCTTGGCGGGGGCTTTCTCGGCCTTGACCTCTTCCTTCACCGCTTCCTTCTTGGCCGCCGGCTTCTTCGCAGCAGCCTTCTTCGCGGGCTTGTGGTCGTGGTCATGGTCGTGACCGCAACCCGGGCCGTGCACGTGATCGTCATCTGCCTCGATCGCTGCTTCAATCTCCTCGCGCGTCACTTCGCGGTCGGTGATCTCGGCCTTTTCGAAGAGGAAGTCGACGACCTTGTCTTCATAGAGCGGGGCGCGGAGCTGCGCGGCAGCGAGCGCGTCCTGCTGGACATATTCGACGAAGCGCTGGCGATCCTCGGGGCGATACTGCTGGGCCGCCTGCATGATCAGCCGCTGCATTTCCTGGTTCGAAACCTGCACGCCGTTCGCCTGACCGATTTCCGAGAGAAGCAGACCAAGACGGACGCGGCGGACCGCAATCGCGCGATATTCGTCGCGATCCTTTTCGAGCTCGGCCTTTGCCGCCTCGGGGTCCTCCTCGTGGCTCGCTTCATGCTCGAGCTGCTGCCAGATCTGGTTGAACTCGGCTTCGACCATCGTTGGGGGAACCTCGAAGTCGTGGTTCGCCGCGAGCTGATCGAGCAGCTTGCGCTTCATATAGGTCCGGGTCAGGCCGTTGAGCTCCTGTTCGACCTGGTCCTGCATCAGCTCCTTGAGCTTGTCGAGGCTTTCAAGCCCGAGCGACTTTGCAAACTCGTCGTCGATCTTGCTCTCGGCGGGAACCTTGACCTGTTTCACGGTAACCGCGAACTCGGCCGCCTTCCCCTTCAGCGTGTCGACAGGATAATCCTCGGGGAAGCTGACCTTGACGGTCTTCTCGTCGCCGGTCTTCGCGCCGACGAGCTGATCCTCGAAACCGGGAATAAGCTGACCCGAACCAATCTCGACCGCCATGTCCTCGCCGGTACCGCCATCGAACGCGACGCCGTCGACGCTGCCTGCGAAGTCAATGATGACCTGGTCGCCGCTCGCGGCCTTCTTCGTCTTCGGCGCATCTTCGAAGCGCTTCATCTGCGCCGCGAATTCCTCGATCTTCGCCATTACCGCCTTTTCATCAGCGGGAACGGTGAGCCGCTCAAGCTTCAGTCCGTCAATCGACGGCGTTTCAATCTCGGGCAGCACTTCGAGCGCAACCGTGATTTCGGCGTCCTTGCCGCGCTCATAGCCATCGGCGAGGCTGACCGCAGGCTGCAAGGCCGGGCGCAGCTTCTCGTTCGCCATCAGGTCGCGGACGCCCTGATCGATCGCCTTGTTGAGCGCGTCGGCCGACAGCGCTTCGCCATGCATCTTGCGGATGAGGTTCGGCGGCACCTTGCCGGGACGGAAGCCGGGCATGCGCACCGTGGGGGCAATGCTCTTCACTTCGTCATCGACGCGCGCATCGATATCCTTCGCGGTGATGGTCAGGCGATATTCGCGCTTCAGGCCTTCGTTCAGCGTTTCGACGGTCTTCATTGCCTTGATCTTGTCCTTGCTCAAAAACTCGTATGTTTCCCGGCCTTGCGTCAGCGGAACTGGTGCGGGCGAAGGGACTCGAACCCCCACATCTTGCGATACTGGTACCTAAAACCAGCGCGTCTACCAATTCCGCCACGCCCGCGTGAAAAGCTGTCAGCCGGGTGCACGAAGCCATGCGCTGCCGCGCACGCCCGTGCGGGCCGGGCGGCGCTATAGCAGACGGGGAGCCGAGGGCAAGGGCGAACGCCCGATATTCGGGGAAGCCGGAACGGCGATCGCGCCGGTACGTTGATCAGGCAAGGAGATTTGCCATGTCCAGTACGCCTGATCCGCTCCCCAAACCCAAACCCGACACAATCGAACCTCAGTCGCCGCCCGAAAGGCCGGTGCAGCCGACGCCCCTCGAAGACCCCGCAGGCCAGCCTGCCGAGATCCCCGCCAATCCGGGAGGCGACGATTTCGATGCTCCCGGCCGCGGCCCTAGCGAGGTGCCGCCCGGGCAGGTGTGAATTCGCCCGCCGAAACAAGGTTGATCAAGATCAGTCCGCACCCGTCGGAAGAAGCGTGCGGCGAGCCGGAGGCCCGCCGGTTCGAAGCTTCGCTCGAAAGACGTGCCTTCCGACGAGGTTGACCTAATTTACGCCATGCACGGGCCCTGGACTCCGCCCCCCGGTCCTGCCTCGTCTCGACCACCCCTCACGCAAGCGCTTTCTTCAGCAGCTCATTTACCACCTGCGGGTTTGCCTTGCCTTGCATCGCCTTCATCGTCTGGCCGACGAAGAAACCGAATAGCGCTTCCTTACCGGCCTTATATTGTTCGACCTTGTCGGCATTGGCGGCGAGGACTTTGGCGATTTCGGCCTCGATCGCGCCCGTGTCGCTCGTCTGCTTGAGACCTTCGCGCTCAACGATATCCGCGGCGCCGTCACCCGTCTCGAGCATCTTTTCGAACACCTGCTTGGCGATCGTGCCCGAGATCGTGCCGTCGGCGACGAGACCGAGGAGTTCGGCCGCCTGCGCCGGGCTCACGGGGGATTTCGATATGTCGGTGCCGAGCCGATTCAACGCGCCAAACAATTCGCTCGTCACCCAGTTCGCCGCCGCAACCGGCTTCGCGCCTGCCTCGAGCAGCGCATCGAACCAGCGCGCCGCCTCAACCTCGGCCGTCAGCACATCGGCGTTATAGGCCGAAATCCCGGCAGCTATGTAGCGCGCGCGCTTTGCGTCAGGCAGTTCGGGCAGACTCGCGCGGCATTCCTCGAGGAAGGCATCGTCGAGTTCGAGCGGCAACAGGTCGGGATCAGGGAAATAGCGGTAATCATGCGCGTCTTCCTTCGAGCGCATCGACCGGGTCTCGTTGCGGTCGGGGTCGTAAAGCCGGGTTTCCTGCACCACCGTGCCGCCACTCTCGATGAGTTCGATCTGCCGCTTCGCCTCGCTCTCGATCACCGCCATCACGAAGCGCACCGAATTGACATTCTTCGTCTCGGTGCGCGTACCGAATTCATCACCCGGGCGCCGCACGCTGACATTGACGTCGGCGCGCATCGAGCCTTCTTCCATATTGCCGTCGCACGAACCCACATAGCGCAGGATCGAGCGCAGCTTGCGGACATAAGCTCCCGCTTCTGCAGGCGAACGCATGTCGGGCCGCGAGACAATCTCCATCAGCGCGACGCCCGAGCGGTTGAGGTCAACATAGCTCATCGAGGGGTGCTGATCGTGCATCAGCTTGCCAGCATCCTGTTCGACATGGATACGCTCGATCCCGATCCGCTTTGCCTGCGGGATGCCCGCTTTCTCATCCGCCTCGATGGTCAGCGAACCCTCGCCAACAAGCGGGTGATAAAGCTGTGAAATCTGATAGCCCTGCGGGAGATCGGCATAGAAATAATTCTTGCGGTCGAAACGCGACCATTTGTTGATCACAGCTTCGATCGCCATCCCGGTGCGCACCGCCTGGCGGATGCACTCGCGGTTCGGCACCGGCAGCATCCCCGGCATCGCGGCGTCGACGAGCGACACCTGCGTGTTCGGCTCCGCCCCGAACGCTGTCGCGGCGCCCGAGAACAGCTTGGCGTTGGAGGTTACCTGCGCATGGACCTCGAGGCCAATCACGACCTCCCACTCGCCGGTTTCGCCCTTGATGCGGTATTCAGACATCTTTCGTTCCTTCATGTGTCCCCGCAAAGGCGGGAGACCCAGTGCGGGGCGGCGCGCGGCCGCTCGGGGCGCCCGCTTTCGCGGGAGCACGCCGCTAAATCACCACCACTTCTCAGCCCGCGCCGTGAAGCCCGCGCGCTCCTCGATCGCCAGGCCGGCGTTGAGCACGCCCTGCTCGTCGAACGCCTTGCCTATGATTTGCAGACCAAGCGGCAAACCTTCGCGATTGAGCGCTGCGGGAACCGACATCGCGGGCAGCCCCGCAAGGCTTGCCGGCACGGCGAACACGTCGTTGAGGTACATCGATAACGGATCGGCGGTTTTCTCGCCCAGCCCGAACGCCGCGGACGGCGCGGTGGGAGCAAGAATCACGTCGCAGCTTCCAAACGCATTGTCGAAATCGCGCGCGATCAGCGTGCGCACCTTCTGTGCCTGCGTATAATAGGCGTCATAAAAGCCCGCCGAGAGCACATAGGTCCCGATCATGATACGGCGCTTGACCTCCGGCCCGAAGCCTTCGGCGCGCGTCGCGGCATACATGTCCTGAAGGCCCGCGCCCTGCGGCAATTCGCGCAGGCCATAACGCACCCCGTCATAGCGCGCGAGGTTCGACGAGGCTTCAGCCGGCGCGATGATATAATAGGCCGGGAGCGCATATTTGGTATGCGGCAGGCTGATATCGACAACCTCGGCGCCCGCATCCTTCAGCATGGCAATCCCTGCGTCCCACATCGCGGCAATATCAGCATCGATGCCGTCGAGGCGATATTCCTTCGGAATTCCGACCTTCTTGCCCTTGAGATCACTCGACAAAGCTGCTTCCCAATTGGGCACCGGCTGGTCGAGGCTGGTCGCGTCCTTGGGGTCGAAACCCGCCATATTCTCGAGCAGGATGGCGCAGTCTCGAACATCGCGCGCCATCGGCCCTGCCTGGTCGAGCGAGCTTGCAAAAGCCACGATGCCCCAGCGTGAGCAGCGGCCATAGGTCGGCTTGATCCCCGAAATTCCGGTGAAGGCCGCAGGCTGGCGGATCGAGCCGCCGGTGTCGGTGCCGGTGGCGGCGGGGCAGAGCCGCGCCGCGATCGCGGCCGAGCTGCCGCCCGACGATCCCCCTGGGGCGAGCGCGGCGTTACCGCCGTCCTTGCGCCGCCACGGGCTGATGACATTGCCGAAATAGCTCGTCTCGTTCGACGAGCCCATCGCGAACTGATCGAGGTTGAGCTTGCCCAGCATACCGCAGCCCGCATCCCACAATTTCTGCGACACGGTGGACTCGTAGCGCGGGACGAAGCCCTCGAGCATGTGGCTCGCCGCGGTGGTCTGGACGCCATTCGTCGCGAACAGATCCTTCATTCCGATCGGCACCCCCGAGAGCGGCTTCAGCGTTCCCGCGGCGCGGTCCGCGTCGGCCTTTTTTGCCGCGGCGATCGCATGGTCGGGTGTTTCGACGATGAAGGCGTTCAAGGCCTTCGCATCCGCGACATTGGCGTTGAAGGCCTCGGCGACCTCGACGGCGCTGAATTCGCCCGCGCGGTGTCCGTCGCGGATCTGCGCGACGGTCAGGTTCGTAAGATCACTCATTATTCGATTACCTTGGGAACGCCGAAGAAGCCGTGCTGCGGCGCCGGCGCATTGGCGAGTATATCATCGCGGCGGTTGCCGCCGGTCAGCGGGTCTGCATCGACGACATCGTCGCGCAGCCGGAGCTTGTTCGGGATCACCGCGGTCATCGGTTCGACCCCCGTTACATCGACCTCGCCGAGTTGCTCGACCCAGCCCAAGATGCCGCTGAGTTCGCCTTCCATCGCGGCGGCTTCCGCATCGCTGATCGCGATGCGCGCCAGCGACGCGATCTTCCTTACCGTATCCTGATCGATTGCCATTGATTCCTGCCTTTGCGGGAGAAGCTGCGCCGCTAGCACTGCGCTTGCGACGCTTCAAGGTCGGACCAGAAAAGCGCGTCACTCGAAGGGATCACCGACGGGCTTGCCGTCGACAAAGAGCTGCCGCCGGGCCACAGGGCGAAGCTCGATTGTTGCGGTTTCGAGATCGGGGTCGGTCTTCTGAGGCTGCTCGGCACCGTGCGTCATGTCATAGGTCTCCCTCCATTCACCCGGCTTGGGGCCGGCGACGAAGAAGCGAGGATCGGATCCGCGCGCGATCAGCACGACACCGCTTTCGCCAAGAACATAGACGGCGCAAGCCGAGGTCCGGCATGCGCTCTCCTTCCCAATCGCGGTGTAGAATTCAGGGGGAAGCACGGCGCCCGCGGGAAGCACCCGGACCCGCTCTTCGATCGGCCGCACTGCGAAGGCGGCATCCTCAGCGTCAACCTCGCCGGGGCCTCTGAGGTCCCAGCGGTTCTTTGCGGCCAAGGCCCATTTGGCAAGGTTGGCTCGCTCGGCTTGCGGCGAGACGGCCAACTTCTGAAGTGCACGCCGCCCGCTCGGCCCGAAATCGAAGGCGAGCGCCGCCCAGTCCAACTCTTCGGCCTTTACCGCCCCGCTTTCGAGCCGGGCAAGCTGGTCCCGGGTGGAAATCGCCCCGAAATCGAGGATCGGCAGCGCCAGCGCGACCGCGAGCAGCATGAGCCCGATCGCGAGCTTCTGCTGCAACGGCCGGAGCACATCGTCGAAATCCCGGCGCCCCCGCGCGATTGCGACCAGTCCCGCGATACCATAGGCGAGCGCGATCCCGACGGCGATCACCCCCCAGATACGCTCGGGCGTCCAGCCATATTGCGCAATTCGAACCTGCATCGAGATCGCGGCGATGATCGCGAGCGGCAATACGGCCACCGCGAGCACTGCCGCTGCGCCATGCAGCACCCGGTTGCCCGATCGATCCTCGTCGCCATTGCCTATGACGGCGTTGGCAAGAAGCACTGCGAAGGCCGAGATGCCGAGCATCAGCCCCGCCGTCGAGAAGCCCGCGTCCCACAATTTCTGGAGGCCCGTACCGAGAAGTGAGAGAAGGAACAGGATGAGCGCTGCGGCCAGCACTGGCGCAAGCACAGCGAGGACGATCATCACCAGTCGCTGAAGCGTCGAAACCAGCTTGTCGCGTTCGCGCAGGAGCCCGACAGCTCCGCCGAAGGCGGCCCCTGCAAGCATCCAGCCAAACCATTCGCCGCGCAGGAGGTCGCGGATGAGGTCGATCCCGATCAAGTGAAACATCTCGCCGATCAGCAGAACGAGCAGGAAGGTGACTCCGACGAAGGCGAGGCTCGCCGCGCCGATCACCGCGTCGGTCCAAGCATGGCTGTGCATCCGCGCATAGGGCAATTGCCAAAGCCTCCAGAAGCGCGCGCCCGGCGCGACGTCGCGCTGTGTCTGGAACAGCGGGGTGGCGACGAGAACGGCCAGAATTCCGGACCAGAAGGGCCATTCTACCGGCGATCCGTTGAGGTTGTACCCGGCCGAATACCAGGTGATCAGACCCATCATCCCGCCCCACCCCAGCGCGAACAGAGCGGCCCAGCGCCAGCGACGAAGCTCGGCCCCGAGCACGAAAACCACCGCCGCGATCGCGACAAATGCCGCCAGCGCGTCGCGCCCGGGCGCGCGCGGCGCATCGTAAGTCCGGTCGATCAGCAGGTGGAAAATCAGACCTGCGACCGCACAGATCGCCGCCATGATCCAGGGCCGCAGCGGCCAAGGCGCGTCGTTATCGTCGAGACGAGCCGAGACAGACCGGGGCGACTCGGGGGCGGGCGGGGTTGCGGAGGCTTCGTTCATCCCCCACATCTGGGCTTGTTTCGGGCGCATGCGCAAGCCAGATAGCGCGAGCGCACCTTCTCTCCCATGGAGCCCCGCTTGGCCCGCAAATTTCTTTATCTCATCGCTGCGATCATTCTCCTCGTCCTTGGTGTCGGCATCGCCTATCAGCTCGCCCCCGGGTGGTTCGGCCGCGTCGCGTTCGTCCCCTCGACCGAGTTCGAACCGCAGGCAGCGATTGCGCCCAACGCCTATGAGGACCCGGCGATGTGGCTCGCGCGCCCCGGGCTTGAAAACGACCCCTCGTCCTGGCGCCCGGAACTCGCCGGTGATGCAACGCCGCCGCCCGATAGCGCCGAGGCACAGTCGCGCGATCAGTTGATCCCGCCCGCCCGAGCCGCTGAGCCGGGAGCGGCGACTGCGGCGCAAAAGGGCAGCGCTGCGGTCTTCTTCGTCCACCCGACGAGCTACTACAGCAAGTCAAGCTGGAACGCGCCGCTCGACGACCGCGATGCCAATTACCGCGCCGACCTTTTCATGCGCGGCATGGCGAGCGCCTTCGCCGACGGCGGCGAAGTGTGGGCGCCGCGCTATCGCCAGGCGACACTCGGAGCATTTCTCGCGACCGACCGCGTCACGGCGGGCAAGGCGATTGATGCCGCCTATCGCGACGTCGAGCAGGCCTTCGACGCCTTCCTTGCCGCGCAGCCCAAAAACCGGCCGATCATCCTCGCGGGCCACAGCCAGGGCGCGCTCCATATCGAAACGCTGATCAAGAACCGCATCGCGGGCACCCCGCTCGCCAAGCGAGTCGCCGCGGCCTATATTGTCGGTTGGCCGATCAGCCGCGACACAGACCTCGCCGCGCTTGGCCTTCCCGCCTGCGAGACGGCCGAACAGGCGAACTGCATTCTCGGCTGGGCGACCTTCGCGGAACCCGCCGACACTTCGATGGTCACCGACGCCTATGACGGCACAATCGGCTATGACGGCCGCCCGCGACGCGACACGCGGATGCTGTGCACGAACCCGATCACTGGCATTCCCGATACCGAAGCAGCCCCGGCGGCGAATATCGGCACGCTGAAACCCGAGGATGGGTTCAAGAAGGGCCAGCTCGTCCCCGGCGTCATTGGCGCCCGCTGCGATGACACGCGCGGCTTCCTGATGATTGGCGACGCCGAAATCGCGAAGGACTATGCGCCAAGCTATGTGCTTCCCGGCAACAATTATCACGTCTTCGACATCACCCTCTTCTGGGCGAACGTCCGCGCCGACGTGCTGCGCCGGCTCGCGAGCTTCGAGGGCAAGCCCTCGCCCGTCCCGCCACCCGCGGCGCCTCTCGCGAAGCCCGCAGGAGAAGATGCCGTGCCGGTTGCCACGCCAGGGGCAAAAGGCGGATCGTAACGCAGGCCGGGCGCGCGTTGGGCCAGGTCCGGGCAGGTGTCGGCAAACTAGGGCCTTGAGCATGCGGGCCCGTCTCGACTTCGCTCGGCACCCAAGGCTAAGGAGCGCAGGGATGATCACGACCGCCCCTTCCGATTTTGCCCGCGCGCTGCCGGGCGGCGGCCGCCTTGCTGGGCTCGACGTCGGCACCAGGACGATCGGGACCGCGCTCTGCGATGCAGGGTGGAGCTTTGCGACGCCCGACAAGACGATCATCCGCAAGAAATTCGCAGCCGATCTCGATGCGCTGAAAGCGCTGGTTGCGGCGCAATCGGTTGTCGGGTTCGTCGTGGGGCTGCCGCTCAACATGGACGGCAGCGACAGTCCGCGCACCCAGTCGGTGCGCGCCTTCGCGCGCAACCTTGCTCCCCTCGCGCTGCCGGTGCTGCTCTGGGACGAGCGCTGGTCGACCGCCGCGGTCGAGCGCGCGATGATCGCCGCCGACGTCAGCCGCGCAAAGCGCGCCGAGCGTATCGACAGCGCCGCAGCGGCGTTCATTCTCCAAGGAGCGATCGACGCGATGGTGCGCTAAGCCCCATCGGGGGGAGCAACTTTCGATGCTGCGCTTCACACATTTCCGCCAAGTCACTCTTTGATGACCGATTATATTTTCATGTGGCTCGCTGCGGCAAATCTGATCGCATTTCTCCTGATGGTCCTCGACAAGGCATATGCCAAGGCCGGCATGCGCCGGACGCGCGAGTCCACCCTGCTCCTCTGGGCCTTTCTTGGCGGCGCCTTGGGCTCCATACTCGCCGCGCGCCTGATGCGCCGCAAGACGCGCAAGCAGCCCTTTGCGAACTGCATGCTGATCTCGCTCGGGGTCAACATCATCCTGCTCCTTCCCTGGGCGCTCGGACTGCCGGGGCCGTTCATCGTCTCGGCGCTTGCGAAAATTGCCGCCGACGCCTAGAGGCTCGGCTTTAATGACAAACGCAACCATCCGACCCGCCAGCGACTATCCGCCCGGCGGCGATGCCTTTCGCCATCGCCATCTGACCGGCATCGCGCAGCTCACCCCGTGGGAAATTTCCTACATTCTCGATGCTGCCGAACAGTGGGTCGATCTCAACCGTTCGGGCGCTGCCAAGCATGACGACGCGCTCGCCGGGCTGACGATCATCAACGCCTTTTTCGAAAATTCGACGCGCACACTTCTTTCGTTCGAGATCGCGGGCAAGCGGCTCGGCGCCGACGTCGTCAACATGCACGCCGCGCAATCGAGCGTTAAGAAGGGCGAAACATTGATCGACACCGCGATGACGCTGAACGCGATGCGCGCCGATGCGATCGTCATTCGCCATTCGGCCTCGGGCGCGGTGCAACTGATCGCCGACAAGGTCGACTGTCCGGTGCTCAATGCGGGCGATGGCCGCCACGAGCATCCGACGCAGGCGCTGCTTGACGCGCTCACCATTCGCCGCCGCAAGGGCAAGGTCGAGGGACTGACGATCGCGATCTGCGGCGACGTTCTCCACAGCCGCGTCGCACGCTCGAACATCCTCGCCCTGACCCTGCTTGGCAACGAGGTACGCGTCGTCGCGCCCTCGACCCTCATCCCCCCTGCGATGGACCGGATGCACGTCGCGACTTTCACCGACATGGATGAGGGGCTCAAAGGCGCCGATGTCGTGATGATGCTGCGCCTGCAGAACGAGCGAATGGACGGGGCCTATCTTCCCTCGGCGCGCGAATATCATGCGCTCTACGGCCTGACGCCCCAAAGGCTCGAAAGGGCGAAACCCGATGCAATCGTGATGCACCCTGGCCCGATGAACCGCGGAGTGGAGATCGACAGCAGTATCGCTGACGATCCCGCGCGCTCGGCGATCACCGAGCAGGTCGAGATGGGCGTGGCGGTGCGCATGGCGTGTCTCGACATTCTGACGCGCCGCAAGCGAGGAGTGCCGGGATGGAACTGAGGCCGCTCCACATCACCGGGGCGCTGCTCGTGGAAGGCGGCGCGCCGCGCCCGGGAAGCCTGCTCGTCATCGGCGGCCGCATCGCCGCGCTCGATCCTGCCGACGTTCCGGACGGCAGCGAGACAGTCGACGCGGGGGGGCAGTGGCTCGCGCCCGGCATCATCGACCTTGGCGTCTTTGCAACCGACAAGCCAGCCTTTCATTTCGGCGGGATCACACGCGCTGCGCTGATGCCCGACAGCGGCCCGCTCGACGGGGCCGGTCTCGTCGAGCGCGCCGCAAAGGGCGGCAAGCCCGACCTTTGGGTGCATCCGCTCGCCGCCGCGACGAAGGGGCTCGCGGGCAAGGAGCTCGCTGAGATCGGGCTGATGAAAGAGGCGGGCGCGCGCGCCATTGCCACGGGGCGTGCGCGCATAGCCGACAGCGGCGTGATGCGCCGCGTGCTGTCTTACGCAGCCTCGCTGGGCCTTGTGACCATCATCCATGCCGAGGACGAGGGGCTGACGGCGGGCGCGGTCGCGACCGACGGCGAGATGGCAACGCGGCTTGGCCTTGCTTCTGCCCCCGCAATTGCCGAGGCGATGGCGATCGCGCGCGATCTCGCGCTCGTCGAGGAAACCGGCGCGCCCGTTCATTTCCGCCAGGTCACAACCGCGCGCGGGCTCGACCTCATCCGCGCGGCAAAAGCGAAAGGACTCCCGGTTCTTTGCGGCATCACGCCTGCGCATCTTTTGCTTTCGGATACGGCGATCGGGGATTTTCGCACCTTCGCGCGCCTTTCGCCCCCGCTCCGGTCAGAGGAGGATCGCCGCGCCTGCCTCATCGCGATCGCAGACGGGACGATCGACATTCTATCCTCGGGCCATGACCCGCGTGGTCCCGAAGACAAGCGCCTTCCCTTTGCCGAAGCCCAGCCCGGCATGGCGGGCGCTGAAACATTGCTCGCGCTCGGACTTGGCCTCGTGCGCGACGGGCATATCGCGCCCGGTCGCCTCTTTGAGCTGCTAGCTGCTACCCCGGCCTGCCTTCTTGGGGTCGATGCGGGCCAGCTCGCGGTCGGCAAGGAGGCCGACCTCATCCTCGTCGATCCCGACACCCCGTGGCAGGTCAACGCGAAGAAAATGGCAGCCTGGGCAGGCAACACGCCGTTCGACGGCATGCCGGTGCAGGGCCGCGCGACGGCAATGTGGAAGGGCGGCCAGCGCATCCGCTGACCGCCCTCGAGGCATTTTGGCATGACGAGGCGGGAGCGTTCCCGCCGTCAGGTGAGGCCTAGCGCGATGCCATACGAACAGGGGTCGCTTTCGCCGCCCACTGGATCGTCTCGCCGCCCATCCGACGGATAAAGCAGCTCTGGCCGCGCGCCTTGAGCTCGCCGCAGAGCTTGCTCGCGTCGGCGCGGCTCTTAAGGCCATTCACGGTGAGGCGATAATAGGTGCGGCCCTTGACCGTCGCGGCATGGCTCGACGCCGGGAAGGCCGCGAGCTGGCCGTTGCGCGTCTTGAGCAGCCCCCATTTTTCCTTGGCGATGCCCAGGCTGTCATAGGCGCCAAGCTGGACGGCCCAGCCCGATGGATTCTTGGCATCAAACGCCTGTGCCGTCAGCCGGACGGGGACCTCGTCGGCTGCGGAGGGCGCGGCCACGCGCGGCGCGTGGCGATAAGGCGCTGCATCGGCGGTGATCACCGGCGCTGCGGCGCTCGGCGAAGGAAGCTCTGTGACCGGCATGGCGACGCCGGCCACCCGCTCGGGCATCGGAAGTTCGACCGTACGGATCGGTGCGTCTGCACCGCCCGCGTCGATAGCCACGGGCGGCGGCGGTGCATAGTTATCGACCGGCGCGGGATCGGCGCTGGCGAGCAGCAACGCATCTGCCGAAGCCTTCGCCATTTGCGTGTCTCCAAAATTGGCGAGCGCAAGCTGCACGGGCATGCCGGCGTCGGCCTTCGCCTTGGCGCCGATCAGGCTCGCGACGCGGATCGCCTGGTCACGCGCTTCGGCGAGTTTCGCCCACTCCGTCATTCGCCCTTCGATCTTGGCGGGCGACAGGTCCTGCGAGGCGAGGATGCGCGCCTGCGCCCAGCGACCCGAGAGGGCAAGCGCGAGGGCAAGGTTCTGGCGGGTACGCGCGCCGGCGTCTGGCGCCCGAGCCGCGGCCGTCAGCACATAGATTGCCGACTCGCTGTCCCCCGCCAGCGCAAGCGCAAGGCCCGCATCGGAAGCGGGAACGACATCGCTATTGTTCTTGAGCAGCGCCAACGCACCAGGGTTGTTGCCGCGGGCGATATGCGCGAGCGTCAGTGCGATCACGGTATTGGCGTCGCGCGCGCCCAATTCCATGGCCTCGCCGAGCGCCGCTGCGGCCGACGCAAAGCGCCCATCGCTGAGATAGGCCTGGCCGAGCAGTGCGCGATATCCCGCATCGCGTGGGCTTGCTGCGACCGCCGCTTCTGCAAAGCTCACGGCCTTTCCTGCCCTGCCCTTCTCGAGCGCGGCGCGCGCGCGGTCAGCAGACTTCGCGGCGGCATCGGCCTTGTCGGCGACCTTCGACGAGGCAACCGCGAGCGGTCCTGTACCGCTGCATCCGGTCGCCGTAATTCCCAAGGCGAAGCCCGACGCGGCGATTTTCATCAGCATTTTGCGGTTCATGAAGGTCCCCCCATTTTGTCCGGTGCTAGGCCGTCCGGCGCGCAGGGCGCGCCGCTGGCAGGCGGCTCGCCATCGCGTCGATTTCAGGCAGCGACGAGAGATACTGGTCGAGCAAGTCCGTGAGGATGACCTGCGCGGAGCGGTTTGTGACGGCGCTCGCAAGACGCAGGCGCAGGTGACGCTCGGCATCGAGGCGCAGCGTGAAAGCAGCCTTTTCGCGGGCCCGCGGCGCGCGGGGTGCTTTCGCCTTGGCCGAAGGCTGCTGCTCGACCTTGCGCGCGACAGCGGCGACGCGGTCAATCAGCGATTCCTGTTGGCGCACGACCTCGGGCACCTCGGGAGCGAAAGGCTCGCCGAGCTCGGCCGCAAGCGGCGTTTGGGCGATTGCGGGCTCAGCGCTTTCTTCGACGGCTTGTTCGGCCTCGACATTGTGCGCGAGCACCGATCCGGTGAGTAGCGGCTTCAGGTCGACCATATGGGCCGGTTCAGCGCTCTGGTCGGGATCGACATCATAGCCCATGTCATTCCAGCCAAGATCGTCATAGCCGGCCCCGACAAGCGGCCCCGGGCCGCTGCCGAGCGGCTGGCGGCGCATGGCCGGCCGCGCACCGCCCTTGCGGGCAAGCAGACCGGCACTCAGCGATGCGAGAGGTTTGGGTTCGCCCATCATGTCCTCCCCTTACTGGCCAGCGATGCGGCGGCCGAAGCCCCCGCCCATCGGGCGAACCGCGCCGTAGTTGCCCTGCGTGGGGAGCGGCGATGCGAAAATGGTGCGGCGGAAATTCTTCTCCAGCCGGTCATTCATATAGGTCCAAAGCTGACGGATCTCTTCGGCCGAGCGGCCATTGGGATCGACCTCCATCACCGTACGGCCGTCGATCATCGACGCGGCATAATCGGTACGGTGGTGCAGCGTCACCGGGGCAACGGTTCCATGCTGCGAGAGCGCGACCGCGGCCTCGCTCGTGATCTTGGCCTTGGGGGTCGCCGCGTTGACAACGAACACCAGCGGCTTGCCCGCGCGCTCGCAAAGGTCGACCGTGGCGCCCACGGCGCGCAGGTCGTGCGGGCTAGGACGCGTCGGCACGACGATCAGTTCGGCGACACTGATGACGCTCTGAATCGCCATGGTGATGGCGGGCGGCGTGTCGATGACCGCGAGCTTGAAGCCCTGCTGGCGCAGGATTTCCAGGTCAGACGCGAGCCGCGCTACGGTGGTCTGAGCAAAGGCCGGAAGGTCGGTTTCGCGCTCGTTCCACCAGTCAGCGAGCGAGCCTTGCGGGTCGATGTCGATCAGAACGACGGGCCCGGCGCCCGCCAGCTGGGCCTGCACCGCAAGGTGCCCCGACAAGGTCGTTTTCCCCGACCCGCCCTTTTGTGAAGCCAATGCCAAAACGCGCACGACTGTCCCCCTGAATGTCCAAAATCGGGCGAAGGAATGACATGCGGGGCGCTAAAATTGGGTTAACGATGATAAAAAGAGGGTGAACGGACGATGGAGGGCTATGGTAACCAAAGGCTTGAGATGATGTTGTGCCAGATCGGGTCACGAGCGGGGTCGCCCTGTTTCTTGCTAACGGCGTGTTAGCCATTTTGGGGTTAGGGGCTTTCCCTCGGGAACTGCTCGCCCCCTCCAGGCGGCGGGGTCATGGAGAATTCGATGCGCTCATTTCGCACCATCGCTTCGCTCGCGCTGCCGATCCTGGCCGCATCGCTCGGCGCGCCGGCTGCCGCCTCTGTCAAGGATGGGGTCGAGGCCTGGCAAAAGGGGGATTATCAGAGCGCCGTCGTCCAGTGGCGCCCGCTCGCTGTTGCCGGCGATCCCGATGCCCAGTTCAACCTTGGGCAGGCTTACAAGCTCGGCCGCGGTGTTCCGTCCGATCTGGATCAGGCCGAGGCCTGGTATCGCCGCGCTGCAAAACAGGGGCATCTACAGGCCGAGGACAATCTTGGGCTTGTTCTCTTCACCGCCGGTCGCCGCGAGGAGGCCATGCCCTTTATCGCCCAGTCGGCAGCACGCGGCGAGCCGCGCGCACAATATGTTCTGGGCACTGCGCATTTCAACGGCGACCTTGCGGCCGAAAACTGGCCGCTCGCCTATGCGCTGACCAAGCGCGCAAGCGACGCGGGGCTCCAGATTGCCTCGGCGCGCCTTGCCCAACTTGATCGCCTGATCCCGCTTGAGCAGCGGCAAAAGGGCCTTTCAATGCTGCCCGAGATGGAGAAGGCAGAAGCCCGCGCGCGTCTCGCTGCGGTGAACGCCGCCGCACCTCCGCCGCCCAAACCGGCCCCCTCACCGGTCAAGACCGCGAATCTGCCCGCCTCGGTTCCTGGCACCAGCTACACCCCCCCTCCCGTGATCGCGGCGCCCGCGCCCGCGCCCGCGCCCGCACCGGCGCTCAAACCCGTGCTCTCGCCCGCGGCCGAGGCGGCTGCTGCCGCTGCGGCGGAGGCGACGGCCGCTGCCGACACCGCGGTGAGCATTGCAGCGGTGGAAGCCCCGCCGCCGGTATCGGCCTCGGTGAAAGCCGCCGCGCCGTCGGCCCCGGGTACAACCTATGCCCCGCCCCCCGAGGGCGATCCGCTGCCGCCGGCGTCGGCACCCGGTGCCGCCATGACAGACGTTCCCGCGCCGGCCGCGACGAAACCTGGCGCTGCTGCCGCGCCCGCGCCTCGCCCTGCGACAACCAGCCTGTGGCGCGCGCAACTCGGCGCTTTCGGCATCGAGAGCAATGCCCGCAAACTCTGGGCGAGCCTTGAAAAGACATATCCCGCCCTCGCCTCGCGTCAGCCCTATCTGGTCAAAAGCGGCAAGCTCACCCGACTTCAGGCGGGAGGTTTTGCCGACAAGGCCGAGGCCGACGCCTTCTGCGCGACGGTGAGGAAGGATGGTCAGGCGTGTCTGGTAGTCGATAAATAGGGAAGGGCCTGCCCTGCCGGCCTAACCTAGCACCCATTGGCGCCGCGAATAGCCCTGCGCCCAGAGCAGTGCGGTCAGATCATGGTGCCGGATCACCGCGTCCGCTGCATCCGCGGCCGCCTGGTGCGGATGATAGGCAATGCCAAGCCCTGCGGCGGTGATCATCGGAATGTCATTTGCACCATCCCCGATCGCGAGTGTGTCGGCGAGGGGCAGAGCGTGCCTTGCCGCCTCACTCTTCAGCGTTTCAAGCTTTGCGTCCTTGTCGACGATCGGTTCAGCAACCTTGCCGGTGAGCTTGCCCCCTTCGAGCAGCAGCTGATTCGCGACCACCCGGTCAAAGCCGATTGCCTCGCCAACCGGGTTTGCAAAGGCCGTGAAGCCCCCGGTGACGAGCACGCTATGCGCGCCATAGGCTTTCATCGTCTGGACGAGTGTGCGCGCACCGCGGGTCAGGCGCACCCGCTCCATTCGACATTCGGCGAGCAGGCCTTCGGCGAGCCCTCCGAGGAGCGCGACCCTTTCCTCGAGGGCACCGCGAAAGTCGACCTCGCCGCGCATCGCTTTCTCGGTGATCGCCGCAACCTCGGCCTTGATCCCGGCATAGTCGGCGAGTTCGTCGATGCACTCGCAGGTGATCATCGTTGAATCCATGTCGGCGATCAGCAGCTTCTTGGTGCGATCGCCGAGCGGCTGGACCACGACGTCGAGCGCACCATGGTCCATTTTTGCAAGTTCGCTGCGCGCGCTCACCAGGCTGCCGTGAAAGACGATATCGGCAGCATCGCCCTCGTCGAGCCAGTGCGGCGCCCCGACTTCGTGCCCCGTTGCGTCGAGGCGGTCGATCGCCTCGCGCACCACCTCGCCCGTCAGCTTTCCGGCTGCTATCAGCGTCGCAACGAACATGGTGTCTCCTTCTACCTCCAGAGGGCTCAAGCCCCCGCTCGCGCTTATCGCCGGGCCGACCGCGAGCGGCAAGAGCGCGCTGGCTGTCGCTTTGGCGCAGGCGGTAGGTCGCGCGCAAGTGGTGAATGCCGACGCAAGCCAGGTTTATCGCGATCTGGCGATTCTCTCGGCGCGTCCCACGCCGGCGGAGATGGCGGGTGTGCCCCACCGTCTGTTCGGCCATGTTGACGGCTGCGATACCTATAATGCGGCGCGCTGGGCCGCCGACGCGCGCCGCGCGCTTGCCCGCGCATGGGAGGACGAGGATGTACCGATTCTCGTCGGGGGGACCGGCCTTTATCTGCGCACTCTCCTCTACGGCATCGCTCCCGTGCCCGACATCGACCCCGCCATCCGCGCCGAGGTCCGCGCCCTGCCTCCCGCCGAGGCGCACGCTGCGCTCGCCCGTCTCGACCCCTCGGCCGCCGAGCGCTTGCCCCCCGCCGATACGGCGCGCGTCTCGCGCGCGCTGGAGGTGGTTCGCGCCACCGGTCGCACGCTGGCCCACTGGCAGCAGGCGCGCGAGGGCGGGATCGCATCCGAGGTCGCGCTCTTCCCGCTAGTTCTCCTGCCGCCCCGCGAATGGCTGCGCGCGCGCTGCGACGCTCGGCTCGAGGCAATGTTCGAGGCCGGTGCGGCCGAGGAAGTCGCGGCGCTCATCGCGCGCGGACTCGGCCCTGAACTTCCCGTCATGCGCGCAATCGGGGTGCAGCAGGTCGCACAGTGGCTGCAAGGCCAAGCCACCCGCGAGGAGGCCCTGGAGCGCGCGCAGGCAGCAACGCGCCAATATGCAAAGCGGCAATATACCTGGTTCCGCCACCAACCACCCCAGGATTGGCCACGCCATGACGAATCATTATCGATCGATTCTATAATCGAAATTGCAATAAAATTACGTGATAGATTATTGACAGGATAGAATCATGCACCTATTGCCCGCCGACTGTTGCAGCGCACAAGCGCATCCCTGGCGCGCGGGCGAATGATGAGGAAAGGAGCAAGATCGTGACGGAAATGAGCGGTGCCGACATGGTGGTTCAGGCGCTGGTCGACCTTGGGGTCGACACAGTGTTCGGCTATCCGGGCGGCGCGGTCCTTCCCATCTACGACGCGCTCTTCAATCACCCCAGGATCAAGCATATCCTCGTCCGCCACGAGCAGGCGGCGACCCATGCCGCCGAAGGTTACGCCCGCGCCACGGGCAGGCCCGGCGTCGTGCTCGTGACCTCGGGACCGGGCGCGACCAATGCCGTCACCGGCATCACCGATGCGCTGCTCGATTCCATTCCGATGATCGTCCTCACCGGCCAGGTGCCGACGACTCTGATCGGCACCGACGCGTTCCAGGAATGCGACACGGTCGGCATCACGCGTCACTGTACCAAGCATAATTATCTCGTGATGGACCCCGACCGCCTGGGTCCGATCCTGCACGAGGCCTTTTACATCGCTACCCACGGCCGCCCGGGGCCGGTGGTTATCGACATTCCGAAGAATGTGCAGGTTGCAGTCGGCACCTATTCGGTGCCGGCACGCATCGAGCATCAAAGCTATCGCCCGCAGGTCGAGCCCGACGCGGCCGCTATTGCCGACGCGATCGAGCTCATCGCGGCGGCCGAGCGACCGATCTTCTACACCGGCGGCGGCGTGATCAACGCAGGCCCCGATGCGAGTGCGGCGCTGCGCCAGCTCGTCGGGCTGACCGGCGCGCCGATAACCTCGACGCTGATGGGTCTCGGCGCCTTCCCGTCGGACGATCCCAAGTGGCTCGGCATGCTTGGCATGCACGGAACCTATGAATCGAATATGGCGATGAACCGCGCCGACCTCATCATTGCGGTCGGAGCGCGCTTCGATGACCGCGTGACGGGCCGCCTCGACGCCTTTGCGCCGCATGCGAAGAAGATCCACATCGACATCGATCGCAGCTCGATCAACAAGATCGTCCCCGTCGATGTCGCCGTGCTCAGCGATGCCGGGCGCGCGCTCGACGCGCTGATTGCGGCATGGCAGGAGCGCGGGCACAGGGCGCGCGATCTTGGCGAATGGTGGCGCCGCATCGACGGCTGGCGTGCGACGCGCTGTCTGGACTTCCCCGAAAAGAAGGACGGGGCCGCCGAAATCATGCCGCAGCGCGCGGTTAAAGCGCTCTTCGAGGCAACGCGGGGGCGCGATCCCATCATCACCACCGAGGTTGGCCAGCACCAGATGTGGGCGGCGCAGCATTTCGGCTTTTCGGCGCCCAACCGCTGGCTGACCAGCGGCGGGCTCGGCACGATGGGCTACGGCTTCCCCGCCGCGGTAGGCGCGCAGATCGCCAAACCTGACCGCCTTGTCATCTGTATCGCGGGCGAAGCCTCGCTCCAGATGAACATCCAGGAAATGGGAACGGTCAGCCAGTACCGCCTGCCAGTCAAGATCTTCATCCTCAACAATGAATGGATGGGAATGGTCCGCCAGTGGCAGGAGCTGACCTATGAAAGCCGCTATTCGAACAGCTATTCGGACAGCCTGCCTGATTTCGTGAAGCTCGCTGAGGCCTATGGCTGGACGGGCCTGCGCATCGACACGCTCGGGGAGCTCGAAGAGGGAATACAGACCATGCTCGACACGCCGGGTCCGGTGATAGTCGATTGCCGCGTGGCCAAGCTCGCCAACTGCTTCCCGATGATCCCGTCGGGCGCAGCGCACACCGACATGATCCTCCAGCCGAGCGATGTGACCGGCACGATGGACGACGAAGCCAAGGCGCTGGTGTAACCCATATGAAAATCACAACCGAAACGGGCGAGCGCCACGTGCTCGCCGTTACCGTCGACAACGAGGCGGGCGTGCTCGCCAAGATCACCGGCCTGTTCACGGCGCGCGGCTATAATATCGAAAGCCTGACGGTGGCGGACATCACCGCCGACCATGCGTTGTCGCGCATTACGATCGTCACCTCCGGCCCGCCGCCGATCATCGACCAGATCATCGCGCAGCTCGACCGTCTTGTCCCCGTCCACAAGGTCACCGACCTCACCGATCAGGGCGCGCATGTCGAGCGCGAGATCGCGCTCGTGAAGGTCGCGGGCACGGGCGACAAGCGAATCGAGGCACTGCGGCTTGCCGACGTGTTCCGCGCGAAGGTCGTCGACACGACGATCAACAGCTTCATCTTCGAGATCACGGGCAACAGCGAAAAGGTCGACCGCTTCATTGCGCTGATGCGCGAATGCGGGCTGGTCGAGGTCGGACGCACCGGCGTCGTCGCAATCGCTCGCGGCGCGGAGGCGCTCTAGACGTTATCGACAACCCGGCGAGGCCGGGATCGCTCGCAATTTCAACCACGCTATCGGCCCCGGGCTTTGGGGCGACGCCAATAGGGAAGAATGAGATGCAGGTTTATTATGATCGCGACGCCGACCAGGATCTGATCAAGGGCAAGAAGGTCGCCATCCTCGGTTACGGCAGTCAGGGCCACGCCCATGCCCAGAATCTTCGCGATAGCGGGGTGAAGGAGGTTGCGATCGCGCTCCGTCCAGGTTCGGCGACCGCGAAGAAGGCCGAGGGTGCGGGCTTCCAGGTGATGTCGAACAAGGAAGCGGCTGCCTGGGCCGACGTCATCATGATCGCCGCTCCCGACGAGCATCAGGCAAAGATCCACGCCGACGACCTTGCGGACAATATGAAGGCAGGTGCCGCGCTCGCCTTCGCGCACGGCCTCAACGTCCACTTCGGCCTCATTGAACCGCGCGCCGACATCGACGTCTTCATGGTCGCGCCCAAGGGCCCCGGCCACACAGTGCGCAGTGAATATCAAAAGGGCGGCGGCGTCCCCTGCCTGATCGCGGTGGATCAGGATACGACGGGAAATGCCAAGGCCATCGCCCTCTCCTACGCATCTGCCGTGGGCGGCGGGCGCAGCGGCATTATCGAGACGACCTTCAAGGAAGAGTGCGAAACCGACCTTTTCGGCGAACAGGCGGTCCTGTGCGGCGGTATCACGCACCTCATCCAGGCAGGGTTCGAGACGCTGGTCGAGGCGGGCTATGCGCCCGAGATGGCCTATTTCGAGTGCCTCCACGAAACCAAGCTGATCGTCGATCTTCTCTATGAAGGCGGTATTGCAAACATGCGATATTCGATCTCGAACACCGCCGAATATGGCGACATCAAGACCGGCCCGCGCATCATCACCGACGAAACGAAAGCCGAGATGAAGCGCGTTCTCGCGGACATCACCTCGGGCCGCTTCGTCAAGGATTTCGTCCTCGACAACCAGGCCGGCCAGCCCGAACTCAAGGCGAGCCGAAAGGCAGCCGCTGCTCACCCGATCGAAAAGACGGGCGCTGAGCTGCGGGCGATGATGCCGTGGATCGCGAAGAACAAGCTGGTGGACAAGGCGGTCAACTGACGCTTTAAGTCCCCTTATCCGGGGAGGGGTTGGATCGGGCGCATTTGCGTTCTGACGCTCAGCGGCCAAACCAGCCTTTTTGCCGTTCGTGCCGGACCTGCCGAGGCACCGTTCATTCCTTGAACGGCCTTCGGCAAGCCCGGGCCGAACAGTTCGTGGAGCCTGCTTTCTTCAAGGGAGCGTGCGAGTGTCGAGCAGCAACTTCCCCTTCCGCGCCCACCGCGCGAACCTGGCAGCGCTCGCGGCCGAAGACCGTCGCCGCAGCTTGAACCCGCGCAAGGGCGTCGATTTCGCTTCGAACGACTATCTTGCGCTTGCCGGCTCCTACGCCTTGAGCGAAGCGATCGCCGCGGGCCTCGAGCGCGGCATTCCCGCAGGCTCCGGGGGTTCCCGCCTCCTGCGCGGCAATCATGCAGAGCATGAGGCGCTCGAAGCCCACGCCGCGCGCCATTATGGCAGCGAGGCCGCGCTCTTCTTCTCGACCGGCTTTGCCGCAAATGCCGCGCTCTTTGCAACACTGCCCCAGCGCGGCGACCTCGTTGTCCACGACGAACTGATCCACGCCAGCGCGCACGATGGCATGAAACTTGGTCGCGCCGGGCGCGTCGACGCACGTCACAATGATGCTCAGGCTTTCGACGACATCATTGGGCGCTGGCGCCGCGGGGGTGGCACCGGCACACCCTGGATCGCCGTGGAAAGCCTCTATTCAATGGATGGTGACCGGGCACCGCTCGGCGACCTCGCCGCGGTCGCCGAACGCCACGATGCGGTCCTTGTCATCGACGAGGCGCACGCCACCGGCGTTTACGGCCCCGCCGGGCAGGGGCTCGCGCACGAGCTCGCGGACCGTGAAAATATCATCACTCTGCATACCTGCGGAAAGGCTTTGGGGTGCGAAGGGGCGCTGCTCTGCGGCCCCGCGATCGTCCGCGACTTTGTAGTCAACCGCGGCCGCCCGTTCATCTTCTCCACCGCGCCCTCACCGCTTGTCGCGTGGCTCGTGCGCCACGCACTTGAGATCGTCGCGAACGAGCCCGAGCGCGCAGCACGGCTCCATGCGCTCGTCCGCCGTGCCGAGACGCGCCTTGCACCGCTCGGCATCGCGGCGAGCGGCAGCCAGATCATTCCCATCCTCATCGGCGACAATGGCCGCACAATGCAGATCGCGGCCGCGCTTCAGGACGCGGGCTTTGATGTTCGCGGCATCCGCCCGCCCACCGTCCCCCACGGCACCGCACGGCTTCGCATCGCGATCACCCTCAACGTCGACGAGCCCGAGATCGACGCGATGGTCGATGCGCTCGCGGCCGCGATGACTGCGGCATGACTCGCCGCTACCTTGTCACCGGTACCGATACCGGCATCGGCAAGACCATATTCAGCGCGGCGCTCGCGGGCGCGCTCGGCCTGCCCTACTGGAAGCCGATCCAGGCGGGACTTGATGAGGAAACCGACAGCGAGACGGTCGCCCGCCTCGCGGGGGTACGCGTGCATCCCGAAGCCTATCGCCTTCGCGCCCCTGCCTCGCCGCACCTTGCGGCCGAGCGCGATGGCATTGCCATCGACCCAGAGGGGCTCGCTCCGCCCGCAGGCGACCTCCTGGTGGAGGGCGCAGGGGGCGCACTGGTCCCGGTGACGCGCAATATCCTTTATGCCGACCTTTTCGCGCGCTGGCAGATTCCGGTCATTGTCTGCGCGCGCACTGCGCTCGGCACGATCAATCACTCCCTGCTCACGATCGAGGCGCTGAAATCGCGCGGTGTCCCGCTCCACGGTGTCGCCTTCATCGGCGAGCCTCATGAAGACAGCGAAACGGTCATCGCCGCATTTTCGGGGGCCAAACGCCTCGGACGCCTCCCGCGGCTCGATCTCCTGACGCGGGAGACGCTGGACGCCGCATTCCGCGAGCATTTTGTCCTTGCGGATTACCCCTGACGGGCCTTGGACCATTTGCGCTCGCGGCGCTCCGGTGTAGGGCCAAAGGATGACCCATGCGCCCCCCTCCCCCGTCTGGCATCCCTTTACCCAGCACGGCCTTGGCGAACCGATCCCGCTGATCGCCCGCGCCCAAGGCGCGCGTCTCTACGATGCGCACGGCAACAGCTGGATCGACGCAATATCTTCCTGGTGGGTCACGACGCATGGTCACGCGCATCCGCGCATCATGGCCGCAATCCGCGCCCAGACCGAAAAGCTCGATCAACTCATTTTCGCCGGCTGGACGCACGAACCCGCCGAAACGCTTGCCGCCGAGCTCATCCGCATCACGCCCGGCCCGCTCACCCGCGTGTTCTTTTCGGACTCAGGCTCCACCAGTGTCGAGGTCGCACTCAAGATGGCGCTCGGCCATTTCGCCAACCGCGGTGATCCGCGCCATCGCATTCTCGTCCTCGAACACAGCTACCACGGCGACACGATCGGCGCGATGTCGGTCGGCGAGCGCGGGGTGTTCAACAAGCCCTATGAGCCACTGCTTTTCGACGTGGGCACCATCCCCTTCCCGCGCGAGGGGATGGAGCAGGCGACCCTCGATGCGCTCGAGGCTGCCTGCGCGCAAAAGCCCGCGGCCTTCATCGTGGAGCCCTTGATCCTCGGCGCCGGCGGCATGCTGATCTATCCCGCCTGGGTCCTCGCCGAAATGCGCAGCATATGTGCAGCGCATGACGTGCTCTTCATCGCCGACGAGGTGATGACGGGCTGGGGCCGCACGGGCACCCGCTTTGCCTGCGAGCAGGCGGGGGTTATCCCGGACATTCTCTGTCTCTCGAAAGGGCTCACGGGCGGCGCGATCCCGCTCGCGGTGACCTTGTGCATCGAGCCGATCTTTGCTTCGCACAAGTCGACTGACCGTGCGCGAAGCTTCTATCATTCATCAAGCTACACCGCGAACCCGATCGCATGCGCGGCGGCCAACGCCAATCTCGAGATATGGCGCGACGAGCCGGTTGCGGAGCGGATCGACGCGCTCGCCCAGGCGCAAGGCGCGCATCTTTCGATGCTGGCGCACGATCCGCGCGTCGCATGCCCTCGCCGCCTCGGCACCATCGCTGCCCTCGACGTCGTCCGGACGGACGCGGGCTATCTCTCAAGCCTCGCTCCCCGCCTCATCGCGTTCTACCGTGACCGCGGGATCTTGCTCCGTCCGCTCGGCAACACCATTTACGTGATGCCGCCTTATGGCATCACGCCCGACGATCTCGCAGAGATCTGGGCGGCGATTGCCGCATCGCTCGAAATCTGATGGCGGGCAGACGCGGTTCGGCTGAGGTTCATCTGCGGCGCATAGACCGGACGCCCGGGGGGTGCGAAGGAATGCGACTTGACGGCCCATGCCCATCTTCTCTTCTCGTTCATCGCCGCCGCAGCGCTCGCGTCGCCGGCGCTCGCCCAGGAAGATGAAAGTCTCGCGCAAACGGGACAGCCGCCGCAGAAGACCTCGATCCTCTACACCTATGGCGATGAACCCTGTCCCGAGGCCGAAGGTGACGAGATTGTTGTTTGCGCGCAGCGGCCCGAATCGGATCGCTACCGCGTGCCCAGGGAATTGCGCGAGGAACTGAAGGATGACGCGCCGGTCGGCGGCGGCAGCTGGACCTCGGCGGTCGAGGGATATGAGAATATCGCGCGCGCGACCCGTCCTGACAGTTGCTCGCCCGTTGGCAGTTACGGCTTTTCAGGCTGCTCGGCGGCGGCGCTGCGCGAATGGCAGGCCGAGCGCCGCGCAAGGAAGCGCGCCGCCGACGCCGCGGACGATTGACGTCCCGCCACCCCTTCGCATAGCCTTTGCGCCCTTGAAAAAATGAGGAGCCTTTCGCCATGCGTATTGCCGCCCCCCTTCTTGCTCTGCCCTTGCTGCTTGCCGTCCCGCTGCTCGCACAGATGCCCACCACTGCCCCCGGCGCGAAGGACGCCGCGCGCGTCACCGGCGGAACCTATCAGGCCGATCCGCATCACACGCTCGTCGGTTGGCGCGTCAATCATCTGGGCTTCAATGATTATTTCGGCATCTTCGGCGATGTGACCGGCACGCTGACGATTGATCCCAAGGCCCCCGCCGAAGCGAAGCTCGACATTAGCATCCCCATTGCCAGTGTCACCGTCGCGAGTGCGGGACTCAAGGATCACCTCCTGCGCGCGCCGGCCGAGAGCGGTGCAAAGCCAGACTTCTTCGGCGCCAACCCCCAACCGGCGCGTTTTGTTTCGACCTCGGTGGTGGTTGACGAGGAAGGCGACGAGGCAAAGGTCACCGGCAATCTCACCCTCAATGGTGTGACGAAACCCGTGACGCTCGACGTTGACTTCACCGGCGCGGGTCCTTCGCCGATGGGCAATGTCGAAACGATCGGTTTTGAAGCTGACGCTGTGATAAAGCGCAGCGATTTCGGTCTCGGCTTTGGCGTTCCGCTCGTCGGCGATGAGGTGAAACTCGAGATCACCGCTGCGTTCGAGAAGAAATAACCGCCGTTCCATTCGGGCCCTGGATCTTTGCGACGCGGAGATCCAGAGCGCTCTGAAGCGCCGGCGCAATTTTCCCACCTTTCCCCTTGCCAATCGCGATATTTTGCATCACTAGGACGGCCATGCAAATGCGCGGTCTTCTTCTTCTGCGACTTACACGCCCTTGGGCGTGACCTCTGGCCTGCGCGACTAGCGGCGGGCCGAACGCCCAAGGGCCTGATCGACACCGCATCCCACTCGAAACGCAGAAGACAACCGACTCATGACCATGCTCCGCGACCCATCGACCAAATACCGCCCCTTCCCGCAGGTTCCGCTGGAGAACCGCCAGTGGCCCTCGCGCACGATTACCAAGGCGCCGATCTGGCTCTCGACCGACCTGCGCGATGGCAACCAGGCGCTCATCGACCCCATGGATGCCGAGAAGAAGACGCGCTTCTTCGACCTGCTCGTGAAATGCGGGCTGAAGGAAATCGAGGTCGGCTTTCCTGCCTCCGGTGCCACCGATTTTGACTATATTCAGAATCTGGTCCGCTCGGGCCGTATCCCCGACGACGTGACGCCGCAGGTGCTGACGCAGGCCCGTGCAGACCTCATCCGCACGAGCTTCGACAGTCTCGAAGGCGCGAAAACCGCAATCGTCCATCTCTACAACGCTGTAAGCCCTGCGTGGCGCCGCATCGTTTTCGGCATGGAAATGCCCGAGATCAAGCAGATCGCGATCGACGGCGCGAAACAGCTGCGCGACAATGCTGCGCGTCTGCCCGGTACCGACTGGCGGTTCGAATATAGCCCCGAAACCTTCTCCACCGCCGAACTCGATTTCAGCATCGAATGCTGCGCGGCGGTGATGGATGTTCTCCAGCCCACGCCCGCGAAGCCGATCATTCTCAACCTCCCAGCGACAGTCGAGGCGGCGACCCCCAACATCTACGCCGACCAGATCGAATATTTCTGCAAGAATCTACCGAACCGCGAGAGCGCGATCATATCGCTCCACACGCACAACGACCGCGGCACCGGCGTTGCAGCGGCAGAGCTGGGCCTGCTTGCCGGTGGCGACCGCGTCGAAGGCTGCCTGTTCGGCAATGGCGAGCGCACGGGCAATACCTGTCTCGTGACCATCGCGCTCAACATGTACACGCAGGGCGTCGACCCTGAGCTCGACTTTTCCGACATCGACGAAGTCATCGCGACGGTTGAATATTGCAATCAACTGCCCGTCCATCCCCGCCACCCCTATGGAGGCGAGCTCGTCTACACGGCATTTTCGGGCAGCCATCAGGACGCCATCAAGAAGGGCTTTGCCGCGCGCGAACGCCAGAACGACGAGCGGTGGGAGGTTCCCTATCTCCCGATCGACCCCGCCGACCTCGGGCGCAGTTATGAAGCGGTCATTCGCGTCAACAGCCAGTCGGGCAAGGGCGGCGTCGCCTGGGTTCTCGAGCAGGACAAGGGGCTGAAGCTGCCCAAGCGTATGCAGGCGAGCTTCAGCCATGTTGTCCAGGCCGTCGCCGACGCGACGAGCCGCGAACTCGGCGCCGAAGATATCTGGCACGCATTCGAGGGCCACTATCTTGCGAGCGAAGGCAAACGTTTCCAGCTCGTCGACTGGGCCGAAACGCATAGCGGCACCGACCGCATCTTCGCCGGCAAGCTTACCATCGACGGCACCGAACGCAGCGTCAGCGGCCGCGGTAACGGCCTCATGTCGAGTGTCGTTGCCGCGCTCGCGGAGTCGGGCGGCCCGGTGATGGACATCGTCGATTACTCCGAGCACGCAATCGGCCAAGGCAGCAACGTGCAGGCAGCCGCCTATGTCGAGTGCCGCACGGCCGACGGAAAGAGCCTCTTTGGCTGCGGGCTCGATACCGATGTCGCGACCGCCAGCGTGCGCGCCATCCTGAGCGCCGCCAACGGAGCATAGACCCTTTTGCAACTGCGCTGCCACCTCCAGGAGGTGGCGGCGCAGCCGCGCGCGGGCGTCGCAATATTCCAGCGAACGGGGTGAGCGCGCCCAGGCGGGGCGCCGAAAGCGATTGCTGCCTCGATTTCTCCCTCCGGAAGCGGCGCGATGCGGTGCAGAGCCCCCGCCCCGCCCCGGCGGTGAACACCTCCAAAACCGGCTCATCCTCGCTCATAAGGGCCTTCTTCCTGACCGGGTCCAGACACATTTGAGACGCGAGGCTTGAGAAAGACTCGGGGGTCTTCGAAGCTGAGGTTGCAACACACCAGCTGAAGGAGACCCCCGATGCAAGTATTTCACCTGCCAGGCCGCGTTAGCAGAACCGCCCAGTTGATGTCTCGCCTGATCGGCGCGAAAGCCCCCGATAGCGAAGCGGCGATCAGGCGAGACATTGTTCATCGCTGGCGGCAGGCCATCCGCGAAGGGCTCTGCGCCGCTGCCGCGGCGAGGGCCGTGGGTGTCCCGCGCGCAACCCTCTACCGCTGGGAGAAGCGGCCGGAGCCGCTGAGCCGAAGGCCACTGCGGGTGCGCCAGCCGCGCTGGTCGCCAGCACTCGCCGAAGCGGTCGAGGAACTGCGGCTCGACAACCCCATGTGGGGCAAGCGCAAGATCGCCGTGCTGCTCGCCCGCGAAGGCTTCATGACCTCCGTCTCGACGGTCGGGCGCATCCTTCGAAGACTCGTCGCCAGAGGAGCAGTCGTCCCCGTGCCCCTGCTGCGCAGAAAACCCGGAGGACGCCGCTTCCGCTACAACAACAAGGAACGACACGCCCGTCGCCTGCCCAAAGGCCTCAGGCCATCGCTCCCAGGCCAGCTGGTCCAGATCGACACGCTCTTCATCAACATCCGACCCGGCAAGGCGATCAAGCACTTCACAGCCTATGATCCCGTCGCAAAGTGGACCCTCGGCAAGGTCGCCGCCAGCGCCACCGCCACCAATGCCACCGCCCTCCTCGACAAGCTCATAGCCGAAGCACCCTTCCCGATCACCGGTATCCAGGTCGACGGCGGCTCCGAGTTCAGGGCTGAGTTCGAGACCGCCTGCCAAATCCGCGGCCTCCCGCTCTTCGTCCTCCCTCCCAAAAGCCCCCAACTCAACGGCGCCGTCGAACGAAACCAGGGATGCTGGCGATACGAGTTCTACGAATCCTACGACCTGCCCCATCGCATCGACCAACTACAGCCATTCGTCGATGCCTTCGCACACCGCTTCAACCACGTCAGGCCACACGAGGCTCTCGACATGAAAACCCCCGCCGAGTACCTCCAGTCCATCAGCTGCGGAAATCTCCAGCAGTCTCATATGTACTGAACCCGGACACTTCCTTGACTTTCCGCACGAAAGCTTCCATATGGCGGAGGCTATCGTCGCCTGCGACGGAAATTTGATACCCCTTTCGGGTGGATTCTTGCCTTCTCACGCTACCAGCTCCGCCGGTGCTTTTGCCGGCGGGTATCTTGTTTCGTGAAAGGAAACACCCATGCCGATCGGCACCGTCAAATTCTTCAATACCGACAAGGGCTATGGCTTCATTGAAAATGAAGATGGCTCGGGCGACAGCTTCGTCCATATCACCGCCGTACAGGCCGCAGGGATGCAAGGGCTGAACAAGGATCAGCGCATCTCCTACGAGCTCGAAACTGGCCGCAACGGCAAGGTGTCGGCGATCAACCTCGAACAGGCCTGATTATTGGCCAAAGAGGAAGCCCTCACCTTCGATGGTGTGATCGACGAAATTCTGCCCGACGCCCGTTTTGGCGTCGTGCTCGAAAATGGTCACCGCATCATCGCCTATACCGCCGGCCGGATGCGACGATTTCGCATCCGGTCGGTCGTCGGCGACGCGGTTCGCGTCGAGATGACACCCTATGACCTTAGCAAGGGCCGCCTCGTCTATCGCGAGCGCGGCAGTGCGCCGGTCAGCGGACAGCGCCAGCGGCGCTGACACCCAATAAATTGAAAATACTGGTAAAATTAAGATACAAATGATGACATTTCAGAATACCACCATTTACCCCGCTCTTCGTGCACTTCCGATGGCCGGAAAGGCGATGCCGGATACCCTGCGCCGCCGCCCGCCCACCTTGTCGCGCCGCGAGCTTCGGCGCCTGATCGCCGACATGGTCGATTGACCTTGCATAGCTAAAGGAGCCTGTCCCCGTGTCGGCCACCATTGAATTCTATCTCGCCCAGGCGGAAAAATGCAGCGAAGAGGCCGCGGCCTCTTCGCTCGTCCAGGTGCGCGAGCGCAACCTGCGCGCCGCCGCGGCGTGGCAAGGAATGGCCGACAAGCTGCTCTACGCCGAAAAGCTGCGTGCGGAAAAAGAGCAGCTGATTGCGGCGGCGAAGAACTAAGAGCTCTTCAGCGGCCCCGGCCAAGGGATATAGAGGAGCGTCATGCTGACGCATCGCCTCGCCGCTCCTGCCGATCTCGACGCTCTTCGCGCCGTAATGGCGCTCGCGATCGGCGAACTCCAAAAAGGGTATCTGAGCGAAGCCCAGATCGCCGCGAGCCATACCATCATGGGTCTCGACACCCAGCTGATCGACGACGGCACCTATTTCATCGTCGAGCGCGAGGGCGAAATCGCAGGATGCGGCGGCTGGTCGCGCCGCACGACACTCTACGGCGGTGACCACAGCACCGGGCTGCGCAATCCTGCGTTCCTCGACCCGGCGAGGGATGCCGCGCGTATCCGCGCCATGTACACCCATCCTCACCATGTCCGCCGCGGGGTGGGACGGCGCGTGATGGCGCTCTGCGAAGAGGCTGCGCTCGCTGCGGGTTTCGCGCACGCCGAACTCATGGCCACGCTTGCCGGCGAACCCCTTTACCGCGCCTGCGGCTACACGCCGATCGAGCATGTCACCGCGGAGGCGAACGGTGTCGCCGTGCCGTTGATCCGCATGGGAAAGGCTCTCAGCTGACCCCAAGGAAAGGGGCGGGTCAGCCACCCGAAGACTGGCGCGCCTTCTTGACCCCTTCGGCGAACTGCGCCGCGGTCACCTTCACCGCGAGCCCCGATTTTGCGAGAAAGAAGGCGGCGCGCGGCATCGTGATATCGCCTTCGCCGGTCGTCATCACTGCGCCCTGCGGCGTGATCGCCTTGATCTTGCCGAGCACCGCGGCGCCATCCGCGCTGCGGACCTCGGCCCCGACCTTGAGCGCCGCATCGACTGCGGCAGCGTCGCGTTCGGCCTCATGGAGCACCGCAAGGATCTTGGCTTTGGTCGCTTTGAGCGCCGGCCCTTTGTCGGTCCGAACGAAGGCGGCGCGCGGGACGACCAGTCCATTTCCCTCGATGGCTACCGCGACCTTGTCGCCCGACACCTTGGCGACGGTGCCAACCTCCTTTCCGTCCACGTCATAGACCTTGGTGCCGGGGGTGAGCTCGGTCGCCGCAACCGCGCCGCTCTTTTGGACGGCCTGCGCGGGACTGGCAGCGAGAATCGCGGCGCTAAGGGAAAGGGCAAGGCCCAAGGCTCTGGTCATGGGGCGACTCCAATTGGAACCCGGCCGCTGATGAACCGCGTGCCGCCCGCCCGCCACGGCCTCACGGACGGGCTGTGTTGCGGACAGGATGGACCGAAGGGATCAGCCCCGGTTCCCCACGCACGACGCCGCGCGAGCGAGCAGGAAATCGCGCTCGCGCGCATTGCCTGCAAGCGCCGCGGCCGCCTCGAACGCAGCCTTGGCCTCGGCATTTCGCCCGGCGCGGAGCAGGAAATCGCCGCGCGCTGCGGGAAGCGGGGCGTAGCTGCGCAGCATCGCCTCATCGGCGATCGCATCGACGAGCGCGAGCCCCGCCTCGGGGCCGAACGCCATGCTGTGCGCCACTGCGCGGTTGAGCTCGACCACCGGTGAGGGCATTACCGCTCGCAACCGATCGTAGAGCCCGGCGATGCGGCGCCAGTCGGTATCCTCGGCGCGCCGCGCGCGGGCGTGGCACGCACCAAGCGCCGCCTGCAGTGCATAGGGACCATCGCCGCCTCCCAGAGCTTCGGCACGGGCAAGCGCTGTCAGCCCTCGCCGGATCAAGAGTTGATCCCAGCGCGAGCGATCCTGCTTTGGCAGTGGCACCAGCGCGCCGCCCGGTCCGACGCGCGCAGGAAGACGCGATGCCTGAATTTCCATGAGCGCGAGCAGCCCCAGCACCTCGGGCTCGGCAGGCATCAACCCTGCGAGAATACGCCCGAGGCGCTGTGCCTCGGCGCAGAGCGGCGGGCGCATTAGATCGGGCCCGCTCGTCGCTGCATAGCCTTCGTTGAAGATGAGGTAGATCACCTCGAGCACCGAGGCGAGGCGCGGTGCGAGTGCCTGCCCACGCGGGACCTCGAACGCCACCCCTGCCTTGGCGATCGCTTTCTTGGCGCGGGTAATCCGCGCCGCGATCGCCGCCTCGTTCGACAGAAAGGCGCGGGCGATCTCCTCGACCGACAGCCCGCCCACGAGGCGCAGCGTCAGCGCGGCGCGCGCCTCGGGTGTGATCACCGGGTGGCATGCGGCGAAAATCAGGCCGAGCAGCTCGTCGCCCAGATCATCGTCGATCCCCGCCTCGATCATCTCAATGCTCATGCAGCGCTCATCATCCCGTTCGCGGGCAATCTCGGCGTGTTTGCGCTCCTGCATCGCCGCGCGGCGCAATCCGTCGATCGCACGACGCTTGCCCGCCGCCATCAACCACGCGCCCGGCCGGTCTGGAACACCCGATTTCGGCCAGTCCGTGAGAGCAGCGAGCAAAGCCTCCTGCGCCAGCTCCTCCGCGCGGCCGACATCGCGCGTCATTCGCGCGAGCCCAGCGATCAGCCGTGCCCGCTCGATGCGGAAGACCGCCTCGATCGCCCTGTGGGTAGGGTCAGCCGCCATGCGCCTGCGTTAGAGGCGCATGGCGGGCAGGACAAGGCATCAGCGCTTCGCGAGCTTTTCGCCAACCCCGTCATGGATCGCAGCGGCTTCGGGCGGAATGAGATCGGCAAAATCCTCCATCTCATAAAGCGGGCGGATTTCGATTTCGCTCGGGCCGAGCATCGGATTGGGGCAGCGCTTCACCCATTCGACGGCTTCGTCCATGTCCTTGACTTCCCAGAGCCAATAGCCCGCGACGAGTTCGCGCGTCTCGGCAAAGGGGCCATCGATCACGGCACGGCTCGGCCCGTCGAACGCAACGCGCTTGCCGAAGGACGAGGGCTTGAGACCGTCGCCTGCGACCAGGATCCCGGCGTTCACAAGCTCTTCGTTGAACTTGCCCATGTCGACAAACATCTGCTCAAGTTCGGGCGAAGGCGTCATGCCCTGTTCGCTGTCCTCGGTCGCCTTTACAAAAACCATCACACGCATCGGCCATCTCCTTGATCGCAGGGGCCGGCAGGGCCTCCTTTCTAGACGACGAAGGAGCGATCGCGAAATCGACAGGCGAGCGAGCATTTTTTTCGCGCCCTCGATTTGGCGGGAACGCTGATTGGACAGCACCGCTGTGCGCCCTATATCAAGCGGATGGACTCCACCCGGCCAAAGCTCGTCATCAGAAACTCCGAAACCCGCGATGCCGCCGCAATCGCGCGCCTGTCGGCGAAGGTCTACGGCCGCGCAGAGGCCTATTCGGCGGCGCAGATCCGCGGCCAGATCAACAATTTTCCCGAAGGCCAGTTCCTCGCCGAATATGAAGGCCAAATTGTCGGCTTCTGCGCGACGCTGATCGTGCCCGAGGAGGCGGCGCTCGCCGATCATCGCTGGACCGCAATCAGCGGGGGCGGCTTTGCGACCCCGCACGATCCCGATGGCGAGATCCTCTATGGCATGGAGGTATGCGTCGATCCTGAATATCGACGGCTTCGTATCGGCCAGCGCTTCTACCGCAAGAGGCAGGAACTGTGCCAGGCACTCGAGCTTCAGGGCATCGCTTTTGGTGGCCGCATGCCGGGTTATGCACGCCGCCGCCGTCAATTTCCCGAACCTGAAGCCTATCTCGCCGCGGTCCTCGACAAGCAGCTTCGCGACCCGGTGATCAATTTCCAGGTCAATCAGGGCTATCAGGTCAAGGGCATCCTTCACGACTATCTGCCGAGCGACCGTGAAAGCGGCGGTCATGCCGTGCTGATGGTCTGGGAAAACCCCCTCGCCCCGCCGCGCGAGAAGGCGAATGCGCGCCATCGCGGTTCGGCGCCCGACCGCCTCCCCGCATCGGTGCGCGTTGCGACCGTCCAGTTCCAGATGCGCGGGATCGACCGCATCGAACAGTTTGAGGAGCAGGTTGAATATTTTGTTGACGTTGCGGCCGATTATGCGGCCGATTTCGTTGTCTTTCCTGAGCTCTACACGCTCGAGCTGCTGTCGATCGACAAGAACAAGCTCCCGCCCGAAAAGGCGATCCTGAAGATCGCCGACTATACCGAACGCTACCTGGCCTTCATGGAGAAGCTCGCGGTCGGCTATAATATCAACATCATTGGCGGCTCTCATCCGACGCGCGTTGAGGGCGGCGATATCCGCAACATCGCCTATGTCTTCCTGCGCGACGGGTCGGTGCACCGCCAGGAGAAGCTGCATCCGACTCCCTCCGAGCGCCGCTGGTGGAACATCAAGGGCGGCTACGGCGCGGATGCGATCAACACCGACTGCGGGCCGATCGGCGTGATGATATGCTACGATAGCGAGTTTCCCGAGCTTGCGCGTCACCTCGTCAACCAGGGCGCGATGATGCTGTTCGTGCCTTTCTGTACCGACGAACGCCGCGGCTATCTGCGAGTGCGCTATTGCTGCCACGCGCGCGCCGTCGAGAACCAATGCTATGTCATTACCTCGGGCGTCGTCGGCAATTTGCCGAACGTTGAGAATATGGACATTCACTATGCCGAAAGCGCGATTCTCACTCCTTCGGATTTTGCCTTTGCACGTGATGGCGTCGCCGCCGACACCGCGGCGAACACCGAGACCATCGCGATTGCCGACTTGAGCCTCGCTGATCTCCTCACCAGCCGCCAGAGCGGCGCGGTGCAAAATCTGCGCGATCGGCGCTTCGATCTCTACCGCGTCGACTGGAAGGACCCCGCCGCCCCGGGGATCGGCTCAAGGTGAGAGGCTGGATCCTGCCATGACGAACCCGCCCTTCGCGCTGCGCGGGCTCGATCATATCGTCCTTCGCGTGGTCGATCTCGACCGAATGCGCCGCTTCTACAAGGACGTCCTCGGCTGCATCGAGGAACGCGAGCAGGCGGGGATCGGCCTCTACCAACTTCGCGCGGGGCGCGCCCTCATTGACCTTGTCACCGTGACCGGCAAGCTCGGCGCAATGGGCGGGGAAGCGCCGGGGGCCGAGGGCCGTAATCTCGACCATTTTGCACTCGCAGTAGAGGGCTTCGACGAAGCTGCGATCCGCGCGCATCTTGCGGACCATGGCGTCGCGGTCGAGCAGGCGGGGCCGCGTTACGGCGCCGAGGGGGAAGGCCCATCGATCTACATTCGCGATCCGGAAGGCAATATCATCGAACTTAAGGGGCCGGCGGGCGCCTGAACGTCGCCCGTATCCCCGCCTCTTGCCACACCTTCCGTTTACGTTAAGGTCATCCCAAAATTGCAACCGGAGTGATTCATGGCCCTTCCCCCGATCTTCGATCGCCTGCGTCTTCCTGTCATCGGCTCGCCGCTCTTCATTGTCTCGGGGCCCGACCTTGTCATCGCCCAGTGCAAGGCCGGCATCGTCGGCAGCTTCCCCGCGCTCAATGCCCGCCCGCAATCGCTCCTCGACGAATGGCTCCACCGCATCACCGAGGAACTCGCCGCGTGGGACCGGGACAATCCCGACCGCCTCTCGGCGCCCTTCGCGGTCAACCAGATCGTCCACCGTTCGAATGACCGGCTCGAGGCCGACATTGCAACCTGCGAGAAATGGAAGGTGCCGATCACGATCACCTCGCTTGGTGCCCGCGAGGAACTCAACCAGGCCGTGCACAATTGGGGCGGCATCACGCTCCACGACGTCATAGACGACCGCTTTGCGCGCAAAGCGGTCGAAAAGGGCGCCGATGGGCTGATCCCCGTCGCCGCCGGCGCGGGCGGACACGCCGGCACCCAGTCGCCCTTTGCACTGGTGCAGGAAATTCGCAGCTGGTTCGACGGCCCCGTGGCGCTCTCGGGCGCAATTGCGCACGGCCGCTCGATCCTGGCGGCGCAGGCGTGCGGCGCCGATCTCGCCTATATCGGCAGCGCTTTCATCGCGACCGCGGAGGCCAACGCCGACGAGGGATATAAGGAGGGTATTGTCGCCGGGCGCGCGGGCGACATCGTCTATTCGAATCTCTTCACCGGGGTCCACGGCAACTATCTTCGCCAGTCGATCCTTGCCGCCGGCATGGACCCCGACAATCTTCCCGAGGGCGATCTGAAGACGATGAATTTCGGATCGGGTGGCAACACCAAGGCCAAGGCGTGGAAGGATATCTGGGGATCGGGCCAGGGAATCGGCTCGATCTCGGGAGTCCGACCCGCGGCCGAATTCATTGCCGACCTCGCAGCGCAATACCGCGACGCCTACCGCGAGCTTCAGAACAAATATATCGGATAGGAGCCTGTCAGGCCTTCAGATCGCGACCTGGCTGCCCAGCTCGACGACTCGATTGGTTGGCAGACGGAAATATTCCATCGCGCTTTGCGAGTTTCGCAGCATCCACGCGAACAGCTTTTCGCGCCAGATCGGCATTCCGGGGGATTTCGACGCAATCAGGGTCTGGCGCGACAGAAAGAAGCTCGTCTCGAGCATCTTGAACGCACCGCCACATCCGCCGACGCGGCTTAGCGCCGCGGGCACGTCGACCGGCTGCATGAAGCCATATTTCAGGATCAGCCGGTGAAAGCCCTGTCCAAGGTCATCGAGCGCGCAATGGTCGGCTTCGCGCACAAAGGGAACGTCCGCGATCTTGATCGTCAAAAGGATGATGCGCTGGTGCAGTACCTTGTTGTGCTTCAGATTATGAAGCAGCGCGTGCGGCACGCCGTCCGCGCTCGATGTCATGAACACCGCGGTCCCGGGGACACGTGTCGCGCTGTTCGCAGCCGACTTGACGAAGACCGGGATCGGCATCGCACCCGCGGCCATCTGCTGCTGCATCAGCTTGCGCCCGCGCGACCAGGTCGTGAGCATGGTGAAGATGGTCAGGCCGATCGCAAGCGGCACCCAGCCCCCGTCGGGGACCTTGATCAGGTTCGCACCAAAATAGGCGATATCGACCACGAAGAAGAGCGCGAGCAGCGGGACCGCCTTCCACGCCGGCCATTTCCAGAGGGCAAAGAGCACCACGCTCATCAGGCATGTGTCGATAAACATCGCCCCGGTCACCGCGATGCCGTAAGCGGCCGCAAGATTGCTCGATGATCCAAAGAAGAGGACGAGCAGGATCACCATCACCATCAGTCCCCAGTTGACGAGCGGGATGTAGACCTGGCCCTGCGCCGACGCGCTCGTATGCTCGACGCGCAGCCGCGGCATGAAACCCAACTGGATCGCCTGCTGAGTGAGCGAGAAGGCCCCCGAAATCACTGCCTGGCTTGCGATGATCGTCGCGAGCATTGCAAGCAGCACGACCGGAATCCGCCAGCTATCGGGCATCATCAGGAAAAAGGGATCCTGAATGATGCCGAGCCGAGCGCCCATGTCGGCCTCAAGCACCATCGCGCCCTGCCCCATGTAGTTGAACATGAGCGCGGGCAGCACGAAATAGAGCCACGACAGTCCGATCGGCGCGCGCCCGAAATGCCCCATATCGGTATAGAGTGCCTCGGCCCCCGTCACCGCGAGCACCACGGCTCCGAGCGCAATGAAGGCCGTAAAGCCGTCGAGGTAGAAGAAGCGCAGCGCGTTGACCGGGTTGATCGTGGCCAGGATGATCGTGGGATGCTCGATGATATGAATGAGGCCGAGCACCGCGAGCATCAAGAAGTAGCACAGCATGATCGGGCCGAACAAAGCGCCCACCTTGGCCGTCCCGTGCGATTGAATCGCAAAGATGCCGATCAGGATGGCCAGCGCGATCGGCACGATATAGGGCTGGAACCCGCTGTTGACGTAATTCAGTCCTTCGGTTGCCGACAGCACCGACATTGCCGGGGTGATCATGCTGTCGCCGTAGAAGAGCGCGGTTGCAAATACCCCGAGCAGGACGATGGGCCAGGTCCAGCGCTTTCCTTCCGATTGCCGGCTAATGAGAGCGAGCAGAGCGAGGCTCCCGCCCTCGCCCTTATTGTCCGCCTTCATGATCGTCAGCACATATTTGAAGGTGACGACGAGCATCATCGACCAGAAAACGAGGCTGAGCACCCCATAAATGTGCACCCGGTCGGCATCGATCGAATGGTGCCCGGCAAAGGTTTCGCGAAAGGCGTAGAGCGGGCTCGTCCCGATATCGCCGAACACCACGCCGATCGCGCCGACCGCAAGCTTGAGCTTGCCATCGCCGTGATGGGCAGGGCCCGTCTGGCCCGTGTCGGCGGCGGCCGCGGCGCTGTCCGCGCCTGCCGCCACCTGTTGCGACTCAGCAGTCATGGCGCCGCGCTTTAGACGAGCCTGCGCAAATAGAACAGGGGCGGATCACGGGCCTCGCGGCGCCTCGGACGGGAGCTCGGGTCCCATCGCCTCGCGAAGCTGCGCGAGGCGCATTTCAAGGTCGGCGCGCCACGGCGCTTCGGCGGGACTACGGGCAAGCAGGTCGCTCCATACCGCGTTTGCACCCTTAAGGTCACCGCTTTGCGCCATCGCAAGCCCGGCAAAAAATGGCGGCGCCGGATGCCCAGGCTCGCGTTTCGCCGCCTCATCGAAAGCGAGCGCCGCGGCGGGCGAGATCGCGCCGCCGCCGTGCGCGACAAGCGCGTTTCCGAGTCCTACCCAGAGGTCGACATTGTCCGGGTAACGCTCAAGACCCTTTTCCAGAGTCTGCGCCGCGAGCGCGGTCTTGCCGGTACGCGCAAAGCCGTCGGACATCGCAAGCCACTGCGCCGCCGGACCGAAGCGCTCGCTCATCCCCTGCCGCCGGTCGGCGATCGCCTCGCCAAAGCCATCGGGCTCCTCGACCTTTGCCACGGGCTTTCCGGGCAGCGCCGGGCTGCCCTGCAGCGCATAACCTGCAAGGCCGAGCATCAGCGCGGCCCCGGCGAGCGGCCGTGCCGCGGCCGGCAAACGCCCGAGCCACATCATGCCGCCAGCGGCGAGAAGCGCAGCAAGCGCGATCCAAAGCCAGATCATGGCTCTTCTTCCCCGCCCTCGCGGCGGAAGCGTCCGAAGGCCAGCCACCCGCCGACCCCGAGAAACAGGAGAGGTCCGAGCCAGAGCAGCGCCGTCGCCCCGTCGAAGGGCGGATCGTAGCTCACCCAGTTGCCATAGCGGGCGACAAGCCATTTGCGGATCGCGTCGGGGCTTTCGCCCGCGGCGATCTTCGTGCGCACTTCGTGCCGCATGTCGCCAGCAAGCGGCGCATCGCTATCGGCGATCGACTGTCCCTGGCAGACGAGGCAGCGCAGCGTTTCCATCAACGCTTTCGCCTTGGCTTCCTTCGCGGGATCATTGAGCTGCTGGTAGGCGTAGGGCGCCGGCGGCAAGCGGTCCTGCGCTCCGAGCGGAAGCGAGGTCAGCGTCATCATCGCCGCGATGAAGAGCCGCACCTTCATTTCATCGCCTCCAGCTTTGCCATGATCCGCGGGACGTCGTCAGCGAGAATGACCCCCTGGATCTGCTCGCGAATAATGCCCTTCCCGTCGATGAGGAAGGTTTCTGGCACTCCCGACGATCCGAGGGCGATCTGGACGCTGCTCTGCTGGTCCGACCCGATGCGGTCGAAGGGATTTCCGAATTCATTGAGAAAGGCCGCGACATCCTCGGGTCGGTCACGGATCGCGATGCCGTCGATGGGAACCCCTGCCCGCTTGAGCGCTTCAAGCTGCGCCGCCTCCGCCCGGCACGGAATGCACCAGCTCGCGAACACATTGACCAGCCGCGGCCGCCCGTCGGCAAGCTGACTGCTCTTGAGCCCCTCGACACCCGCAGTCGCAGGGGGAAGGTCGAAGAGCGGCATCGGCTTGTTGATCCACTGCGACTGTATGAGGGTCTCAGCCGGGGTCACCAGCCGGTAGACAAAGGCGCCGAACAACAGCGCCATGATCGCGAGCGGCACGAACAGGATCCAGCGATTCCTCATGGCGCGAAGCGCTCCTGTGCTTTCCTCGACCTATGCGTGCGCCAGATCGCGAGCAATTGGGCGCGGCCGAGCATCGACAGCGCCGCGCCGAGCGCGATGAGCGCGCCGCCGAGCCATATCCACCACACCAGCGGCTTCCACCACAGGCGGAGCTGGTAGCGATCTGCGGTGCCGTCAGGCGAGCTTACCGGCTGCCCGAGCACGACGTAAAGCTGTCCGCCGGGCCGTGTCAGCAGCGCCGCCTCGTTGGTTTCGGTCGGCGGGGCGCCCATCAGGCCTGGAAAAGTGCGGGCCTCGGGGCGCAAGGTAAAGCTCGCGCCCGATCCCGTGGTCGCCACAAGCCGCCCCTCGATCGCGGTGTAGTTCGGGCCGGCAATCGGCCGAACCCCCACGAAGGTCACGGCAAAGTCACCGACCTTGACCGTCTCGCCTGGCGCCGCCGCAACGAGCCGCTCCTTGATGAAGGCGCTTTCCGCGGCCATTCCCGCGAGCGCAACCGCGACGCCGAAATGCGCGATCACCATGCCCCAGGTCGGGAGCGGCGTCCGGCGGAGATTGCGACCCCAAAGCGGCGCGAAGCTCGCCACCGCGACGACCGCTGCCACGGTCATTCCCAGGAGCGGCAGGACGCGCACCGACCCGCCGAAAAGGACAAGGCCGAAGAGCACCAACGCGCCCGCCAGCACCGCAAGCGGCAAGCGCGACCAGAGGCGTTTTCCATCGTCGCGGCGCCACGCGAGCAGCGGCCCTGCGACCATGACGAGGCAGAGGATGAGGGCGAGCGGACCTGCAACCTTGTTGTAATAGGGCGGGCCCACAGAGATTTTCTCGCCCATCGCTTCAGCGACGATCGGATAGAGCGTTCCTAAAAGAACGAGCGCGAGGATCGTTGTCAGCAAGAGATTGTTGATCACGAGCGAGCCTTCGCGGCTCAACAGCGAGAATTTCTTGCCCTCCGCGACGGTCCCGGCGCGCAGCGCAAAAAGCGCGAGCGCCCCGCCGATATAAATTGCCATCAGGACAAGCAGGAAGGTGCCGCGCTCGGGATCGACCGCGAAGCTGTGCACGCTGGTCAACAGCCCCGAACGCACGATGAACGTGCCCACCATTGACATCGAAAAGCCGATCACCGCGAGCATCACCGTCCATGCCCGGAGCGCGTTGCGCGTTGCTGTCACAGCGACCGAGTGAAGGAGCGCCGCGCCCGCGAGCCACGGCACGAGCGACACATTCTCGACCGGGTCCCAGAACCACCAGCCGCCCCAGCCAAGCTCATAATAGGCCCAGTAGCTGCCCGCCGTGATACCGAGCGTCAGGAATATCCAGCTTCCAAGAACCCAGGGCCGCATGGCGCGCGCGAAGGCGGGTCCGATCTCGCGAGTGACCATTGCGCCCACCGCGAAGCTGAAGGCGACCGACAGGCCGACATAACCGACGTAGAGCGTCGGCGGATGGAAGGCGAGGCCCGGGTCCTGAAGCAAGGGGTTGAGTCCCTGCCCGTCGGGCGGTGCAATCGGCAGGCGATTGAAGGGATTGGAGGAGAAAAGGAGGAAGGCAAAGAAGCCGAGGCTGAGCGCTGCCTGCGCTGCAAGGGTTGCAACGAGCGTATCCTCGCGCAGCCGCCTTTCAAACAGCGCAACAAGGGCTCCCGACAGGCCAAGGATCGTCAGCCACAGGAGCATCGAGCCTTCGTGATTTCCCCAGGCGCCTGCGACCTTGAACAGCATGGGTTTAAGGCTGTGGCTGTTGCGCGCGACGAGCTCGACCGACATGTCGGAGCGGACGAACAGGGCGATAAGCAGGCCAAAGGCCGCGGCCGTCAGCGCGCCTTGCGCGACGCTCGCGGGCCGCACGAGCGATGCGAGATCCTTTGGTCCGCCGCGCAGGAACAGCGCCCCCGCGACGAGCGAGAGGCAGGCAAGCGCTGCGGCCATCCACAAGAGCGCAAGGCCAAGTTCGGCGATCATCGTTCGGCTCGCAAATATGGGAAGGAGGAGCGCCTCATTCCCCCGGCACCCGCTTCATGTTCTTCGGCATCTCGCCCATCTGCGGCGGCATGTAGCGCTCGTCATGCTTGGCGAGAATCCGGTCGGCCACGAAAACACCGTCGGCGCGCATGCGACCGTCGGCGACCATGCCCGAATTCTCGGCGAACAGGTCAGGGACTATACCCGTGAACTCTACGGGAACCGACGCCTTGCCATCGGTTGCAACGAAGCGGATCGTGACCCCGTCAGCCTGGCGCGCGATGCTCCCCGCTGCGACCATGCCGCCGAGCCGCATCGCCTCACCCGTCTCGGCTTTTCCAGCCCTCACCTCGGTCGGAGTACGAAAATAGGCTGCCTCGTCGCGCAGCGCGCTCGCGCCGAGAATTCCGGCACCTGCGATGCCGGCGAGCGCAAGGAGCGCGAGGACAAGCCGCTGGTGCTTGGGCTTCATCTGCCACGGTCCTTTCGCAGCGCGTCGCTTCGTCTCTCGGCCTTGGTCATTGCGCGCCAGCTATGCCAGAGCACCGCGCCCGTCAGCAGCGCGGCAAGCCCATAGGCGGCCGCGACATAGGCCCATTGGTCGCCCCCGCTGATCACCCCCGTCATCGCTCTAATCCTCCTCGTCGGCCATCCGCCGCAGCCGCGCCGTAACGCGATTATCGGCAATGATCCGCCGCATGCGCATCAGGACTATCGCGCCGAACAACAGCGAAAAGCCGAGCAAGGTCAAGCCAAGTGGCCACAAGAGAGCGCCGTCGATCGAGGATCCGCGCATCGTGATGCTCGGCCCTTGGTGCAGGCTGTTCCACCACACGACACTGCGATTAATGATCGGGATATTGACCGCGCCGACGAGCGCGTAGACCGCGGCGCCGCGCGGCAAAGTCCCCCCCTGCCGTCCGCCTTCATCGCCCATCGTCAACGCGACGAAGCCGGCATAGAGGAAGAGGAGAACGAGCATCGAGGTCATCCGGCCGTCCCACTCCCACCAGGTGCCCCAGGTCGGCTTGCCCCAGATCGAACCCGTGGCGAGACATAGCGCGGTGAAAAGCATCCCCGGCACCGCAATCGCGCGCGCCGCAATCCCCGCGAGCGGGTGGCGCCAGACAAGCTGGACAAGCCCCGCAACCGCAAGCCCTGACCAGCCGCCCATGCCGAGCCAGGCCGAAGGGACATGGACATAAAGAATGCGCGCCGTTTCCCCCTGCTTGTAATCGCCGGGGACCAGGACAAGTCCGGCCCACGCACCAGCGAACAGCAGCGCCATACCCAGGCCAAGCAGCCAAGGGGTCAGCGGGCGGGCAATGGCCAGGAAACGGGCAGGGTTCGCATAGGCGTGCATCGCGCGCGAAGCCTTAAGCGACGATGTCCCGGTGGTCCAGCATTATGGCGTGGACAGATTGTCCTTCTCCGATGCTCGAGAGCAGCTGCAGCGCAGCGTTTCCTAAAAGCTGCAGCGCGACAAGGGCCCATAGCAGGCACACCGCAATTACCTGTAACGTAATGCCAATATTGGCCCATGATCTGTTGCTCAATTATCACAGTGAACCGCAAAATATAATAATTGACCCATCGCTCGTCGAAAAAGGGTGGCGATGGCAGGCGCGGGGGCGGAGTTTTGGTCCACCGCATTTCGCGCAATAACAGGGAGCTTCACATGCGAACTTCTCATCCCCTCACCCTCCTCGCCCTTACGACGGCGCTGGCTACCACCTGCTGGGCGGCTCCCGCCGCCGCGCAGGACGCTGGCGCATCCGAGGAAGATGCAGACTCGCTGATCATCGTGACGGGCACGCGCCGTACCGACCGCACGATTGCCGACAGCAGCGTGCCGATCGATGTAATTTCGGCGGATTCGCTCGCCAATAGCGGCACCACCGAAACCAACCGGCTCCTCAACCAGCTCGTTCCCTCGTTCAACTTTCCGCAGCCTTCGCTCACCGATGGTACCGATTCCCTGCGTCCCGCGACGCTGCGCGGCCTCGCGCCCGACCAGGTGCTCGTTCTCGTCAACGGCAAGCGCCGCCACCTCTCGTCGCTTCTCAATCTGAACGGCTCGGTAGGTCGGGGCTCGTCGGGTGTCGACATGAACACGATCCCGCCCATCGCGATCGAGCGGATCGAGGTGCTGCGCGACGGCGCCTCGTCGCAATATGGGTCCGACGCGATCGCGGGGGTCATCAATATCCAGCTCAAGAAGAGCGTCGGCGGCCGGGCACAGATCACCTACGGCAAATATATCACGACGATGGAGGACGTGAAAAACGTCGCGAGCGTCGCGCCGACCACCGGCGCTTCCGACAATCCGGTCATCACCCTCACCGATTCCGACCGCACGCGGCGCGATGGGGGCACGCTGACGATGGCCACCAACATCGGCCTGCCGGTCGGCGACGATGGTTACCTGAACTTCACGGCCGAGTATAAGGACCGCTCGCCCACCAATCGCTCCGGCGCCGATCTTCGCCGCAACTATGCCGCGGCAGGCGACCCGCGCGAGACGACGATCGACCGCTTCTGGCATCGCTTTGGTGACGGCGAATCAAAAGATATGAACTTCTTTTACAACGCCGGCATGGATGCCGGCGGGTGGGAGCTCTACAGTTTCGGCAGCTATGGTGTGCGCGATGCGAATGCCGCGGGCTTCTTCCGCCGCGCTCTCGATGCCCGCAATGCCGACTGGGACAATGGCGGTGCACCGATCTACGAGGACGGCTATCTACCCTTCATTACGAGCACCATCCATGACATCGCGGTCGCCGGCGGCATTCGAGGCGAAGCGGGCGGCTGGAACCTCGACCTTTCGATCAACTATGGATCAAACCGGCTCGACTATGGCGTGGAGAACAGCGTCAACGTCTCGCTCGGTGGCGACCACAGTCCCCGCAAGTTCGACGCGGGCGGCATGCGCTATGGCCAGACCGCGGTGAATTTCGACGCCCAGCGTGATCTCGACATCGGGCTTGGCAATACCTCGCTGGCGCTCGGCGGCGAATGGCGGAACGAGAATTACAAGATCGTCGCAGGCGAGCCTGCAAGCTATGCTGTTGGCCCTTATTTCTACACGAACGGCGCCGGGGTCGGATCGCAGGTGTTCGGGGGCTTCCTGCCGAGCTCCGAGGTCGATGCCTCGCGCGACAGTTTTGCAGGCTATGTCGAGCTCGACGCGGACCTCAGCGACATGTTCAATATTCAGGTTGCGGGCCGCTACGAGCATTTCTCCGACTTCGGAGACACGGTGAACGGCAAGGTCGCAGCGCGCTTCGAGCCCGTCGACGGGCTCGCGCTGCGCGGGTCAGCATCGACGGGATTTCGCGCTCCCGGCATGGCGCAGCAATTCTTCTCCACCACCTCGACGGTCAATCTGACCGGCGTTGGCCTCGTGGAAGTTGGCACCTTTCCTGTCGGCTCGCCGATCGCGGTGGCGCTTGGCGCCCAGCCGCTCAAGCCCGAAAAGTCGGTGAATCTGGGCGGGGGCCTTGTATTTACCATGGTCCCGGGGCTCAATCTCACGGTCGATTATTACCGGATCAAGATCAAGGATCGCATCACCCTCACCGAAAACCTGCAGGGCGCAGACGTCCAGCAGATACTGGAAGATGCGGGGGTCCCGGGCTCGTCGGCGCGGTTCTTCATCAACGGGATCGACACGCGCACCCAGGGGCTCGACGTGGTTGCAAGTTACCGATTGCCCGACATGGGGATCGGCAAGGTGACGCTGACCGCGGGATACAACCTCAACGACACGAAGATCACCGACCGGCGAACCTTCAGCGGCTTTACCGCTGCGCGCCTGTTCGCGCGGCCCGAAAGCCTTCGTCTCACCGAGGGGCAACCGTCGAACAAGCTCAACATCGGGCTCGATTGGGAATCGGGTCCCGCCGGCCTGACCCTGCGGGGCAACCGCTATGGTTCGGTGTTCATCCCGGGGCCGAGCGGTGACATCGCCATTGCGAAGGGCGATGCACCGGGTGACATTACCCTGTCGCCCAAATGGGTCGTCGATCTCGAAGCGCGCTTCCGTCCTGTCGAAGCGGTCCAGCTCGCCGTCGGCGCGAACAACCTGCTCGACGAATATCCCGACCGTTTGCCCTACGGGGTCGTGGGCGGCTTCGACTACGGGCTCAACAATGCCTTCCTGCCCTATTCGTCCTTCTCGCCCTTCGGCTTCAGCGGCCGCTTCGTCTACGGACGTTTGTCCGTCGATTTCTGACGGGGCGCCATAATAGTATCGATGCGGCCGGGAGCTATGCTTCCGGCCGCGTCCATATCCAGCTTCCGGTGACCGCGGCGGCGATGACCGGTAGCATGACCCACGGCCAGGGCGAGAAAATTGCGGCGAGAAGGATGCTGATCGCGAAGGCCGTCGTCGCGGCGATCTTCCCCTTGCGGCTGATCGAACCTTTCTCGCGCCAGGCAAGGATATGGTGTCCGAACTGCGGATGCGTCACCAGCCACGCCTCGAGCCGGGGCGAGGAGCGCGCGAAACAGAAAGCGGCCAGGATCACGAATGGCACAGTCGGCAGCAACGGCAGGAAAGCGCCTAGCGCGCCCAGTGCGAGCGACGCCCAGCCGCTGACGAGATAGAAGTGCCGCTTCATGCGGCCATGGGCTTAGCGCAAATCAGAGTGGACGCCAGCCGCCAATTGTAGCCGCCCGGCGGGAGGAAGCATCGCCGCCCGTGGCAGGAGGCCCCTGCGCAGATCACGGCTTCGGCCGGTCGAGGCGCCCTACCCTCGCCCGATCAGCTTCTGGGCCATGCGGTCGGCCACCACGGCCGCCGGCGTGCCGCTCGCCTTGCTCTCGGCCCAAATCTCGGCAAGGCGGCCGGGTATCTGGCGGATCCGGCTTTCAACCTCTTCGCGGCTCCCCTGTCCCAGATACTCCAGTGCCACGTTGATGATGCCGCCGGCGTTGATCACATAATCAGGGGCATAGACGATCCCGCGATCGTGGATACGCTGGCCGTCAGCAGCCGTCGCAAGCTGGTTGTTCGCAGCGCCCGCAACGATCGACACCTTGAGCCGTTCGATGCTTTTCTCGTTCAGGATCGCACCGAGGGCGTTCGGGCTCAGCACGTCAGCCTCAATTTCCATGATCGCCGCCGAATCGGCGAGCTCGGCACCGAGTTCGTCGGCCAGCGCCTTCGCCCGCGTGAGGTTGACGTCGGCCAGGGTCAGCTGCGCGCCTTCCGCCGCAAGCCTCCGCGCGACCCCCGCACCGACGCTGCCGACGCCCTGGATGGCGATCCGCACATCCTTCGCACTGTCGGTCCCGAGGCCTTCGCGGATGGCCGCCTTGATCCCGAGATAGACGCCAAACGCAGTCAATGGTCCGGGGTCGCCCCCCGCTTCGCCGCTCGCCACGGGTAGTCCCGAGACATGTTTGGTGTGTCTTGCAATTTCGACCATGTCAGCATCCGTGATCCCGACATCTTCGGCCGTCACATAAGCCCCGCCGAGCGATTCGACCGCCCGCCCGAAGGCAGCGAGGAGTTCGGGGCTCTTCGCTGCGCCTTCGTCTGCGAGAATCACGCCCTTGCCGCCGCCCATCGGCAGCCCCGCCATCGCATTTTTGTAGCTCATCCCGCGCGACAGCCGCAGGGCGTCCGTGATCGCTGCGGCCCGCTGCGGATAATGCCAGTAGCGCACCCCGCCGGCGCCGGGCCCCAGATGCGTCGAATGCACGGCGATCACCGCCGTGAGCCCGCTCGCCCGGTCGCGGAACATGTGGACATGTTCGTGATCGTCGAAATCGGCGAAATCCCAGACAGCGGACATGGCTTGACCCTTCACGTTAAAAAATTACGCAAAGATGTAATAAAGCAACGTCGGCGCAGAGTCACGCCAAAGGTTGAATCGCGCATGACGTGGGAAAATGGGGCGACCGATGGGACTTGAACCCACGACCCCCGGTACCACAAACCGGTGCTCTAACCAACTGAGCTACGATCGCCACAAGGCCGGACGGACATGCCGCCGACAGCGCGCGGGCGATAGGCGGCACGCCCCTTTTCGTCAAGCATTGTTCGCACCGAGGGCAACGCCTAGAAGCGCATCATGGCCGAAAACCGATCCGTCGACATGGCTACGTCGTGTGCCGACCAGACCGCCGCGCGGCTTGCTGGCGTTCCAAGGATCCGGCGCGCGCCGACGGAAAAGCTTGAACAGTTCATCCTGCCCGGCTTTCTCGACCCGGCAAGCTGCGCGGCATTGGTCGAGAGGATCGACCGCGACGTGCGGCCGTCGACAATCGCCGATCCCAATGGCGACGAAGCGTTCCGTACAAGCACAACCTGCGACCTTGATCACCGCGATCCGCTCGTTCGCTCCGTCAACGCAAAGCTGCACGCGCTTACCGGGATCCCGCTTGAGTTTGGCGAGCCGCTCCAGGGACAGCGCTATGATGTCGGACAGGAGTTCAAGGCGCATACAGACTTCTTCGACCCCCATGGTGCGGATTGGGAGACCTATTGTACCGTCCCGGGCCAGCGCAGCTGGACGCTGATGGTTTACCTCAATGAGCCCGCGGCCGGCGGTGCGACGCGGTTCCTCGCGACCGGCAAGATCCACCGGCCTGAAACGGGAAAGCTCCTCGCCTGGAACAATATCGGCGCTGGCGGCGAGCCCAACTCCGATACGCTCCACCATGGGATGAAGGTGCGCAAGGGGCGCAAATACATCATCACGAAATGGTTTCGCGAGCGCCCCTGGCCTTGGGCCGAAGAAGAACTTTCGGACTGATGTGCGCGAGCCGGGGCTCCACACACATGGGCCCGGCTTGCGCCGGGGCCCGATCCCCTTACGGCACCAACCGGTACTGGAAACTCAGCGTCAGCGTATTGCCGACCTGTCCCGGCTCGACCGGAGTCGATTTTGCAGCTTCCATGGCCTGAAGCCGCGCCACCGGCATCGGGGGCTGCGGGCCGCCGAAACTCCCTTCGCTGATCGAGACAAGCTGGGCGCCGCTGAAGCCGGTGAGCTTGGCATAATCCTGCGCCTTTGCCTCCGCAGCCTTGATCGCTGCCCCGCGCGCGCCGACCAGCATCGCGTCAGGGTCCTTCATCGCGAACCAGGGCCCATCGACATTGGTGCCGCCTGCTGCGACCAGCGCGTCAAGCAGCGGTCCGATGTCGTCGATCCTGTTCGTGGTTGCGCGAACGCTGTTCGAAACCTGATAACCAAGGAAGCGCGGCGGCTGGCCGTCGCCGCGATTGTTATAATCATATTGCGGCGACAGGTTGATGCCGCTCGTCTGGATATTTTCGGCCTTGATGCCCTTTGCCTTGGCGGCCGCGATCAGCTTGTCCATTGCCGCAGCGTTGGCCTGCATCGCTGCCACCGCGGTCGGCGCAGTCGTTGTGACCCCGGCGCCGATGGTCGCCTGGTCGGGGCGGGCACGGACCTCCTCGCTGACCGTAAAGCTCAATATTGGGCCCTGCTGCGTCGCTGTCGTCACCGTCGTTCCTCCTGGCTGCGCAAGCGCGGGCGCGGCGGCCAATAGCGCGAGCCCGCCGGCCATAGCGGTGAACATGGACTTCGTCATTTCAATCTCCTGTACGCCGGACGTCCGGTCCCTGTTGGTCTCCACCCCGTAACGCTGACGGAGCAGACCCGTTCCGCCCTTGCGCGGAGGCGGCTTGCATCAGGCTGAACGCATCGGTAGCGAGCCGTTCATCATGGCAGCCCCCATTCTCTCTTATGAAGGCCTCGGCCTGGTCCAGGGCAGCGGATGGCTGTTCCAGGACCTCGATATCTACATCGGCGCGCGCGACCGGCTTGCGCTGATCGGCCGCAATGGTGCGGGCAAGACGACCTTGCTCAAGCTGCTCGCCGGCCACATCGACGCCGACAAGGGCAAGCGCACGATCGTCCCGGGCACGCATGTGGTTCTTCTTGAACAGGAGCCCGACTTCACGGGCTTTGTCACGCTGATGGATTATGCGACAGGCGGCGAGCTCGCCCCCGCCGAGCATGAGGTTGCCGCGATCGCCGACCAGCTCGGCATCGACATGACGCGCGAGGCCGCCAGCGCTTCGGGCGGGGAGCGCCGCCGCGCCGCGATCGCCCGCGCGCTCGCGCAAAATCCCGACGTATTGCTGCTCGACGAACCGACGAACCATCTCGACCTCGCCGCGATCGACTGGCTCGAAGGGTGGCTGTCGCGCTTTGCGGGCGCTTTCGTCGTCATCAGCCACGACCGCACCTTCTTGACCCGCCTGACCCGCCAGACCCTGTGGCTCGACCGCGGGAACATCCGGCGAAAGGAGATCGGCTTCGGCGGCTTCGATGCATGGACCGAGGCTGTCTTTGCCGAGGAAGCCCGCGCCGCCGAAAAGCTTGATGCCAAGCTCCGACTCGAGGCCCACTGGCTCGAACGTGGCGTGACCGCGCGGCGCCGCCGCAATCAGGGCAGGCTCGAGAAACTGATGGAGATGCGCGCCGCGCGCGCCGCGATGATTGGCGGTCCCGGAGTCGCGAAGCTCGGGCTGGCCAACGACGATGTCCGGTCGAAATCGGTGATCGTGGCCGAGCACATCACCAAATGCTTTGGCGAGCGGGTGATCATCAAGGATTTTACCTTTCGCATCCAGCGCGGCGACCGGATCGGTATCGTCGGTGCCAACGGTGCGGGCAAATCAACCCTGCTGAAGCTGCTGACCGGCGAAATCGCTCCGGACGAAGGGAGCGTCACCCTCGCTCCGACGCTCGACGGCATCGTCATCGACCAGCAGCGAAGTCTTCTCTCGCCGGAGAAGAAGGTGCGGGACATCCTTGCCGATGGGGGCGACTGGGTCGAGGTCCGCGGGGTCAAGAAGCATGTCCAAGGATATCTGAAGGATTTTCTCTTCGACCCCGCCATCGCCGATGCGAACGTTGGCGCATTGTCGGGGGGCGAGCGTTCGAGGCTTCTTCTCGCACGCGAATTTGCCCGGGAATCGAACCTTCTCGTCCTCGATGAGCCGACCAACGACCTTGACCTTGAGACGCTCGACCTCTTGCAGGAGGTCATCGCCGATTATGACGGAACGGTGCTGCTGGTCAGTCACGACCGCGACTTCCTCGACCGAACGGTCACGGTGACCTTGGGTCTCGACGGCTCGGGCAAGGTCGATGTCGTCGCCGGCGGATATGCAGATTGGGAAGCAAAGCGGGTGAAACCCGTCGCGGCCAAGGCGAAAGCGCAGGCCGCTCCGGCCCCGCCCTCCCCGCCTCAGGCGCGCAAGAAGCTGAGCTACAAGGATCAGCGTGACTACGACCTTCTCCCCGCGCGGATCGAGGCGATCGAGGCGGAAATGACGGGGATCGAGACCGAGCTTTCCGACGGCAGCCTCTTCAGCCGCGATCCCGCCCGCTTCACGGCGCTGACCGAGAAGCTGGAGGCGCTGCGCGGCGAAAAGGCTGCAGCCGAAGACCGCTGGCTCGCGCTCGCCGAAGAGGTGGAGGCATTGGGCTAAACCTGGCTTCCTCAGGCCGTGCTCTTTTCCGCCCTTTCGCCCTTGCCAGCGCGCTGCGAACGATTAAGGGACGGACCGGTTTTCTTGGGCAACCCATCTGGGACCCCGGCTTTTGGGAGTTCATCATGACGATCAATTTTGACGGACGCGTGGCCATAGTGACCGGCGCCGGCGGTGGGCTCGGCCGCGCATATGCGCTCGAACTCGCGCGGCGCGGGGCGAAGGTGGTCGTCAACGATCTTGGCGGCGCACGCGATGGTACGGGGCATTCGGACGCAGCGCTCGAGGTGGTCGAGGAAATCCGCGCGGCGGGCGGCACCGCCATGTCGAACGGCGGCAGCGTGACGGAATATGAGCAGATGGCCGAAATGGTGGCAAAGGCGAAGGAAGAATGGGGCGGCGTTCACATTCTGGTCAACAATGCGGGGATCCTGCGCGACAAGAGCTTCGCGAAGATGACGATGGAGGATTTCGACCTCGTCGTGAAGGTCCACCTCATCGGCAGCGCCAACGTCACCAAGGCATGCTGGGACCTGATGCGCGAACAGGCCTATGGCCGCATCCTGATGACCGCCTCGTCGACGGGGCTCTACGGCAATTTTGGCCAGGCAAATTATGGAGCGGCAAAGCTCGGCCTCGCAGGGCTTACCAAGACGCTTCACCTTGAAGGCGCAAAATATAATATCCGCTGCAACACCATCGCACCGGTTGCAGGAACGCGCATGACCGAGGACATCTTCCCGCCCGAACTGTTCGAAAAGTTCACACCGGAAAATGTGGTGCCCGCGGCGCTCTTCCTCGTCAGCGAGGACGCCCCCACCAACATGATCGTCGGCGCGGGCGCGGGGGCCTATCACGCCGCCTATGTCACCGCGACGCCTGGCGTCGCGCTCCCCGAGGACGAGCGCACCCCCGAAGGCATTGCTGCCGCGTGGGACAAGATCACCGACCGCACCGGCGAAATCGTCCCGCAATCGGGAAGCGAACAGTCGATGATCGTGATGAAGGCGCTGCAGGCGCTTGGCTGAAGCTGACACCCCCCTGCCAGGCAGGAACGCCCTGTCGGCGTTCCTGCCTGGGGGACCTACCGCGCTGCGGTCATCATCGGCGCGGATGGCGCCGAAACAGGCGCATGCCTGCCTGACTTATCGTATTGCATCACCAATACAGCTGTGGCATAAACTGCGCGGGGCAAGGGGATCGGTCTAGAAGGACGACCCCGATGTACAGTGAAAGCGACCTGCAAGCTGCGGTCGATGCAAAAGTGTTGACGCCGGAGGCCGCCGCGGCTTTCCGGTCGCACGTCGCGTCGGTTCGCGCCGCTCCCGGTGCCGATGAGGAGCATTTTCGCCTCATCACCGGATTCAACGACATCTTCGTCAGCATCGCCGCGGTGATCCTCCTCGTCGCCGTCGCGTGGATCGGAGAATCGATCCACAATGCCCTCGCGGGCGCATTTGTTGCGGCGTCTTCATGGTTTCTTGCGGAGTATTTCACGCGTAAGCGTCGCATGGCGCTTCCGAGCATCGTGCTGATGCTCGCCTTTGCCGGCGGCGTCGCCGCGACGATGGTCGGCTTCCTCGTTGCACATGGCGAAGCCCTGTTCGGCAGGAGTCCGGGCGAGACGCTCGGCGCGCTGCTTGCCGGCAGCATCGCGCTCGTCACAGCGGGCGCGACCTGGCTGCACTGGAGGCGCTTCATGGTGCCGATCACGGTCGCGGCAGGAACCGCGGCGCTCGCGGCGACGGCGGTTGCTCTGATACTGTCGCTCACCGGTGTCCCGCAGCATTCGCAGACGCTTGTAATGACACTGGTGCTCGTCGCCGGGCTCGGCGTTTTCGCGCTTGCAATGTGGTGGGATCGCAGCGACCGGACGCGCCAGACACGCCGTAGCGACGTTGCCTTCTGGCTCCATCTTCTTGCGGCGCCGATGATTGCGCATCCGATCTTCCACCTTCTCGGCGTAACGCAGGGCGACAATATCTCGAGCGGCGCGGCGGTGATGGTCGTGGCCATCTATGTGCTGTTCGGGCTGATCGCGCTCGCGATCGATCGACGGGCGCTGCTCGTCTCCGCGCTCGCCTATGTGCTCTTCGCGCTGACCCAGCTCTTCCAGACCTTCGGCGCGGTTGAACTCAACGTTGCACTGACCGCCTTCGTGATCGGCTCGGCGCTGCTGCTGCTTTCGGCTTTCTGGCAGAATGCGCGTGCAGCGGTGGTCGGGACGCTGCCCGCCAATCTTGCGAGCCAGCTGCCGGCGACGGTCAGCCCCCAACCAGCTTCATAAGCTTGCGTTCGACGGGGGCGAGCACATTCGATAGCTCGTCCCCGCGCTTCAGGATCGCCCCGCCCTCGGAGACCAGGGACCACATGCCCTGGCGGCTTCGCAAGGCGGGGCGCTTTTCGATGCGATACTCGGGGCGCTCGGCGGTCCGCCGAAAGGCGGAAAAGATCGCGACATCGCGCTGAAAATCCATCGCGTAGTCGCGCCACTTTCCGGCCGCGACCATGCGTCCGTAAAGATCGAGGATACGGGTCAACTCGTGCCGGTCGAAGCCCGTCTGGAGCGGCGCCGCGCGGAGTGAAGGCGGCAGAGGTGTCACCGTCCCCATCAGGCGCGCGTCCGGCTCCCCTTGCGCCGCGACGTGTCATTGCCCTCGGCATCGCGCTCGGCGATCAGCGCTGCGAGCTGCTTTTGCAATTGCTCAAGCTGGCACTGAAGGATCTCGATCTTCTGCGTCGCAGGGTCGAAGGTTTCGCTGCACGGCGTGCCATAGGGCACGAACTCGCGGGCATATTCAGCCGCGTCAACGAGCGTGGAGCGCGCGGGAATGCCGACCATCACCGCGCCTTCGGGCACGTCTTTGGTCACCACCGCATTGGCGCCGATGCGCGCGCGCGCGTGGACGGTGACCGGCCCCAGAATCTGCGCGCCAGAGCCTACGATCACGTCGTCGGCGAGCGTCGGATGACGCTTGCCCCCAATGCCATTGGCAGGGTCTGTGCCGCCCAGCGTCACGTCCTGGTAGATGGAGACATTGTCACCGATCTCTGCGGTTTCGCCGATGACGACGCCGAAACCGTGATCGATGAAGAGGTGGCGGCCGATCTTCGCCCCCGGGTGAATGTCGATCCCGGTGAGCCAGCGCGCAAGGTGATTGACGAAGCGCGCGAGAAAAAACAGGTCCGCCTCGAACAGCCAGTGCGCCACGCGGTGCATGCCGACCGCGAGCAGCCCCGGGTAGAGGAGGATTTCCCAGCGCGACCGCGGCGCAGGGTCGCGCGCCTTGATCGAATCGAGATAGGCGACCAGCCCGTTGAACATAGAATGTCCCCTGAGACCCTGTGGTTTGCCGCAAGATAGAGGCTGGCGTACCCTATTTCCACCCCTGGCGCATATTATTCGATCAGCGGCCCATGAGGCCTATGCGCAGCAGCAGCAATCCTTCGCGGCGCCAATGGCGCTCACCTGCGCGCGCCGCGATCGCCCCTGCCCAGCGATCGAGCATCAGCAAGGCGCGCGTTCCTGAAAAGGCCGCACGCGGCTGGGCGGGCTCGGCGCGGGCAGCAGCAAGCAGGTCCCGCGCCGCACTTTCCTCCTCCTGGAGCGCGGCGCTCCAGACGAGGCCCCATCGGCATCCCGCCGCCTCCGCGCCGCCAGAAAGGCTGAACAGCACCGCCCCAAAGGCTCGCGCGGCATCCCGGCGCGCCGGATCGCTATCGGCAAGGAGCGCCGCTTCCGCCGCATCGACAAGCGCGGCGAGCCCGCCCTCTCCGGCCCAGTTCGCCTGCAACTCGGCGAGCAGCGGCTCGCCCTTTGGCAGCGCGGCGGGATCGCTGGCCAGCAGCGCCATCATGTCACGCCACCAGGCAAGCTTGATCTGCCCGATCATCGGCTCGCGCGCATCCCGAAGCAGCCTGGTCAGCCGCTCGGCGAGCGCCCACAGCCCTGCGAGCGCCGCGCGCCGCGCGCGCGGTGCCGCGACCATCACGCGCGGGTCGCGAAGGTCCGGATAGAGGCTCGGAAGGGGTGCCGCTTCAGCTGTCATGCCGCCCTGCGTTAGAACCGAACGCACGCAATAAGAACAGCTCTCCCCAAGCTTGCCGAAAGAGTTTTTTCCCGTCGGCAAGCTCGGTGCGAGCGGACTTTGGGTGCGGCGCTGAAAATCAGCCCCGGTTGCAAACGGCCTTCACCGCCGCGATCACACGCGGGGTGTCGACCAGCGCCGCCTTTTCAAGATTTGCAGCGTAAGGCAGCGGCACATCCTCGTTGCAAACGCGCGTTACCGGGGCATCGAGGTCGTCGAAACCCTGCTCCATCGCGACCATCGCGAGCTCGCTCGCGATCGAGCAGACAGGCCAGCCTTCCTCGACGATGACGAGGCGGTTCGTCTTCTTGAGGCTCGCCAGAACCGTCTCGGTGTCGAGCGGACGCAGGGTCCGAAGGTCGATGACCTCGGCCTCGATCCCCTCGGCAGCCAATGCGTCGGCGGCTTCGAGCGCGAGCCCGACGCCGATCGAGTAGCTGACGATTGTGACGTCGCTGCCTTCGCGCATAATTCGGGCCTTGCCGATCGGCAGCACGAAATCCTCAACCTCGGGGACATCGAAACTGCGGCCGTAAAGAAGCTCGTTCTCGAGGAAGACGACAGGATCTTCGCTGCGGATCGCGGCCTTCAGCAGCCCCTTTGCATCGGCCGCATCATAGGGCGAGATCACGATGAGGCCCGGAACGCTTGCATACCAGGGCGCATAATTCTGACTGTGCTGCGCCGCGACGCGGCTCGCAGCGCCATTGGGACCGCGAAACACGATCGGACAGCGCATCTGGCCGCCCGACATATAGTTGGTCTTCGCCGCCGAGTTGATGATGTGATCGATCGCCTGCATCGCGAAGTTGAAGGTCATGAACTCGATGATCGGCCGAAGACCGCCCATCGCGGCACCGGTGCCGAGGCCGGCAAAGCCATATTCGGTGATCGGCGTGTCGACGACCCGCTTGTCGCCGAACTCGTCGAGCAGGCCTTGGGTAACCTTGTAGGCACCCTGATATTCGGCGACTTCTTCGCCCATCACGAAGATGCGCTCATCCTTGCGCATTTCCTCGGCCATGGCATCGCGCAGCGCTTCGCGCACGGTCAGCCGCTGCATGGCCGTGCCTTGCGGAATGTCTGGATCGGACGCCCGTTCCTTTGCCACAGGCTTCTCGGCGACAGGAACAGGTGCGGGCGTCGGATCGGGCTCGGCCGTCTCAGCGTCTGCAGCCGGAGCGGGAGCCGGCGCTGCGGCAGGCGCTGCAGCATCCTCGCCCTCGCCCGCGATCGTCGCGATCACGGTTCCGACCTTGACGTTGTCGGTGCCCTCGGGAACCAGGATCGAGGCGATTGTCCCCTCGTCAATGGCTTCGAATTCCATCGTCGCCTTGTCGGTCTCGATCTCGGCGAGAATGTCGCCTGACTTTACCGTGTCGCCTTCCTTGACGAGCCACTTGGCGAGCGTGCCTTCTTCCATCGTCGGCGAAAGCGCCGGCATCTTCAATTCGATCGCCATCTCAATATTGCTCCACCAGCACGTCGGTATAGAGTTCGGAAAGGTCGGGCTCAGGCGCACTTTCGGCAAAGTCGGCCGCGTCGCTCACGATCTGGCGGATCTCCTTGTCGATCTCCTTGAATTTGTCTTCGCTGATTCCAGCGTCCTGCATCAGCTTTTTCAGATGCTCGATAGCGTCACTCTTGTCGCGCACCGCCTGAACTTCCTCCCGGCTGCGATATTTGGCAGGGTCGGACATCGAGTGGCCGCGATAGCGATAGGTCTTGAGCTCGAGGAGGATCGGCCCCTTGCCCGCGCGCACCCATTCGAGCGCGGCTTCCGCCGCGCCGCGCACCGCGAGCACGTCCATGCCGTCGACCTGCATGCCGGGGATGCGGAAGCTCTCGCCGCGGCGATAGAGCTGGTCTTCGGCCGACGAGCGATTGACCGAGGTGCCCATCGCATATTGATTGTTCTCGATCACGAAAATGATCGGCAGTTTCCAGAGCTCGGCCATGTTGAAGCTCTCGTACACCTGGCCCTGGTTCGCCGCGCCGTCGCCGAAATAGGCCATGGCGACGCCGCCGTCCCCGCGATATTTGTGGGCAAAGGCAAGGCCCGTGCCGAGCGACACCTGCGCGCCGACAATGCCATGCCCGCCATAGAATTTATGCTCGACGCTGAACATGTGCATCGAGCCGCCCTTGCCCTTCGAAATGCCGGCCTGGCGTCCGGTGAGCTCGGCCATGATGACCTTGGGGTCGATGCCATAGGCGAGCATATGGCCGTGATCGCGGTAGCCGGTGATCACGCTGTCCTTGTCGCCGTCGAGCGCCGACTGCAGGCCCACTGCAACGGCTTCCTGGCCAATATAAAGATGACAGAAGCCGCCGATCAGGCCGAGACCATAAAGCTGACCGGCCTTCTCCTCAAAGCGGCGGATCAGCAGCATCTCGCGATAGAATTTTTCGAGTTCCTCAGGCGTCGCCTCATAGGGCGCAGGGTCGCGGGGCTTCTCGCGGTTCGGCGTGGGAGCGGGCGTGGAGGCGGATTTTTTTGGCGCGGTGGCATTGCGCGCGGGTGCTTTGGCCAAGGCGATTTCCTTTGCGTTTAGCCGTTACGGCAAGGCCCCCTATAGGGGCGCCCTGCCCTGTTTGGCAACTTTCGCCGGGACGGCGAGAGGCGGGCGCTCTACGTATGCAATTTCTGCAATCCAAAGCGCTGCAATCGGGCCATTTGTTCCCTCCGCACGATTGCATTTCGTGCAATCGCAGCCGCACCCCCGACCGACACGGGGGGCCGCCGCGATCCGGTCGCGGCGAGGCGCTATGAGGAGCGTGGTAACGCGGGGCCCGTCTGCGGGTTCGAATTCACCCGCGTTGAAAAGGAAACCCCGCGCTACGGGGAGCGGCGTGCCTTCAGGGCCTCTTGGCCCCGTCCATCGGGATTGCGATCTCGTCGGGGTGCATCACGCCAAGCTTTTCTCGCACATATTCGTCGGCGAGATCGGGATCGACCCGCCGTCGGTCGAGCAGGTTGACGCGGTTCTGAAGCTCGTTCTGCTTCTTCGTCAGTTCGCTCAGCACCACGCGCTTTTTCTCGACCGACTGACTATAGTCGCCCCAGGCGTAAAGACCGGTTGGGCCGAAGATGATATAGCCGATCATCGCCGCCACCGCGATCACCGCGATCGTCGGACCAATGGCCCGATCTACCGATTTGCGGAATTTGTGGCGCTGCGTCATCAGCGCCTTGAATCAGAGTTGATTCGCGGCGTCAAGCGGGATGCGGCCAGATTCAGAGCATCGGACCTGCAATCGTCGCGGCTACGGCCCGAAAGGGCGACGAAGCGAAGGCGAAGACCTCCACAAGGTGCAATGCCACCATCGCACCGCCGGCCTGCACATAGACGCGATGCGGGCGCCCGTATCGCAGCAGGTCGGCGAGCATCGCGATGAGGATCAGGGAGTCGGCGAGCAGGACCGAATAGAGGAAAAGCGGGTTGCCGACCTCCGGGAAATAGTGACGGAAGCGAAACCAGGCGGGGCCGAGCGAACCGATGAACGCAAGCAGCATGAGCCGCTTGTGAATGTCAGGGCGCCGGCGAAAATGGATCGCCGCCGCGACGAGGGTTGCAAATGCACTCATCTCCAGCTGCACGACGAGCAATTCGCCTTGCGCGCCGTCAAGATCGCCCGCTGCTGCCGTTCGGCGAGCCGCGAGCGTCGCGACGGCAATCGTCGACACCACGGCCCCTATGCCAAGCGCCGCCCCGATCCCGCCCAACCGCCGGTGCCAGACCAGCTTGCCGCGATTAACCAGCAACGTCTGGACCAGAAAGAAGGCGACCCAGCCAAAGAGCAGTGCAGCGTGCCCATATATGGCTGGATGCCCGCGAAAGGTGCCGGTGAGCAGCGGGTGAATGAAGGTCTTGGCAAAGCCCACCAACGCTGCCGCTGCCCCGACCCAGGCGAGGCCCAGGAACAGCCGCGACCGCGCGGCCGCAGGTACCCGCTCCTTCATCGGAAACCCCCCGTTCGCTATGCGAGGGCTCAGTCCTAGCGAATGCGGGGGCGCTGGCAACCCCCGCGCAAAGGCTCGGCGATCAACCGAAAATCGCCAGACCCGGATAGCGCGCCATGTCGCCCAGCTCTTCCTCGATCCGGATCAGCTGGTTGTATTTCGCGAGCCGGTCGGAACGCGCGAGGCTGCCGGTCTTGATCTGGCCGCAGTTGGTCGCCACCGCGAGGTCGGCGATCGTGGAATCCTCGGTTTCGCCCGAACGGTGCGACATCACTGCCGTGTAACGCGCGCGGTGGGCCATATCGACGGCATCAAGGGTTTCGCTCAACGTCCCGATCTGGTTGACCTTGACGAGCAGCGAGTTGGCAAGGCCGGTCTTGATGCCTTCCTCGAGCCGCGCCGGGTTGGTGACGAAAAGATCATCGCCGACGAGCTGGCACTTGTCGCCTATGAGGTCCGTCAACGCCTTCCAGCCCGCAAAATCATCCTCGCTCATCCCGTCCTCGATCGACTTGATCGGATAGTCCTTGACGAGCGCGGCGAGATATTCGGCCATTTGCTCAGGGGACAGCGAAAGCTTTTCCCCGCTGATCTCATATTTGCCGTCACGGAAGAATTCGGTCGCGGCGCAGTCGAGGGCCAGGACCACATCGCTGCCGAGCTTGAACCCCGCCTGATCGATCGATGCGGCAATGAAGTCGAGGGCGTCGCGGGTCGAGGCGAGGTTCGGCGCAAAACCGCCTTCGTCGCCGACTGCGGTCGCGAGCCCCTTTGCCGACAGGCCCTTCTTGAGCGTGTGAAATATCTCGCTTCCCCACCGCACCGCTTCGGCGATGCTGCCGGCGCCGACCGGCATGATCATGAATTCCTGAACGTCGATCGGATTGTCGGCATGTTCGCCGCCGTTGATGATGTTCATCATCGGCACGGGAAGCGTGCGCGCCGAGACGCCCCCGACATAGCGATAGAGCGGTAGCCCGCGCGCGTCGGCCGCGGCCTTTGCGGCGGCAAGGCTCACGCCGAGGATGGCGTTGGCGCCAAGACGGCCCTTGTTCGGCGTGCCGTCGAGGTCGATCATCGCCGTATCGATCTCGCGCTGGTCCTCGGCATCGAGGCCGATCAGCGCATCGGCGATTTCGGTGTTCACGGCATCGACCGCTTTGGTCACCCCCTTGCCGAGATAGCGCGCCTTGTCGCCATCGCGCAGCTCGACCGCCTCATGCGCGCCGGTCGAAGCGCCCGAGGGAACCGCTGCGCGACCGAAGCTGCCGTCCTCGAGAAGCACATCGACTTCGACAGTGGGATTGCCGCGGCTGTCGAGGATTTCGCGGCCGTGAATGTCGATGATGGCGGTCATGAAAAAAGGTCCTGCTGGGGGCCGCGAACGGGCCGGGTGAATGGGCGCGTGCCTGTTATCGGTGGCTGCATGAGAGCGCAAGACGCATAGGAATTTTGCGGTGCTATGGAACCATTGGACGCGCCTTGCTATATATTCGAACAGGACCAAAAAGGGATGCGCACGACCGGCAGGCGTGACGCCCGGAACGAGAAGAGGACATGATGATGGCAAAGGCCGCAACTCCCGCCACGAAGAAAGCCGCTGCACCCCGTCCCAAGGCGCCTGCGAAGGCGGGCGCGACCAAGGCGGCTCCCGCCGTCAAGCCCGCTACCGTCAAGACTGCAAAAGAGCGCCCGATCCGCGACCAGCTCGCCGCGACGCGCGAAACGATCAAATCCGAAGCGTCGAAGAAGGCCGCCTCTTTGAAAGGCGAAGCATCGACGCTGGCGGGCCAGGCTTCGGCAAAAGCGCGCGATGCTGCGAGCCGGGGCAAGGACAAGGCCGCCGAGGCCGTTGGCAGCCTTGCCAAGATGCTCGAGGACAGCGCTGGCACTGTCGACAGCAAGTTCGGCAAGCAATATGGCGATTATGCCCGTTCGGCTGCCTCGACCGTGGCAGGTCTTGCCTCTACGCTCGACCAGAAGGATCTCGACGAACTCGCCGCGTCCACGCGTGACTTTGTCAAGAAAAGCCCGGCGGTCGCCGTTGGGGCCGCGGCAGTGCTCGGATTCGTGCTCGCCCGCATGCTGAAGGGCGGATCGAACAACGGCTGATCCCTTGTCGTCCCCAGCACCCGACACCCCGCCGCCGTCCGAGCGCGGCTTCGATGGTGTGAGCCACGGCTATGCACCCGACGGGCGTCCCGTGACACCGCCGCCGGTGCCGCTCGACAAGATCGTCGGCGATGTGGTCGATGATCTGCGCGCGGCAGCAGAAGCGGAAGTCGCGCTCTTCAAGGCGCGCGGCGCGCTCGCCTATCACGGGACGGTCTGGTCGTCGGCGTGGGGTTTCATCGCGCTCTGCGCGCTGCTGGTTGCGATGCTGGCGCTCGCATTTGGTGCCATCCTGGTTCTGGCGCAGAATGTCGGCCCGCTTCTCGCGACGCTCATCGTGGTGGCGCTGCTGCTGCTTGTCGCGGGCCTTGCGGCTTGGCGCGCGCGAACTCGCTTCGACGACGTCAAGGCGGCGTTTCGCGATGATCTGCTTGCACGGGGAGAGGAATGATGCGGCCCTCGCGCGCTCGTCTCATCAACGCCGCACGCCGCTCGATGATCCAGCGCGCCGAACTGCGGCGTAAGCTGCAAGTTGCCGGCGACGCCCTGAAGCCCGGATCGCTTCTCGACCGCGGGAAATATCGTGTCGGTGAGAAGGTCGACGATGCAGCGCATATGGTGCGCGAGCAGTTCCGCGAAAATCGTCTGCCGATCGCCCTCGCCGCGATGGCCGGGATCGCCTGGCTGTTTCGTGAGCCGCTCAAGGAGCATGTTCCGCGCCTCGGCCGGAAGGTGCGCGACCTCGCCGAGGGGGCGTTCGCCCATTTGCAGCCCTCGCCCTCAGAAAACCAAGCGGCCGATGAAGCCGAAAGCCTCGTGGAGGAAGATGATGAAGCCCCTCAGTGAAACCGCTCGCGACACGCGCGCAAAAGCAAGCGAGTTCGCGGAGAAGACCGCTGACAGCGCGAAGGCAGCCGCCGAGGCGGCGCGCGCACGGTTGCAGGACGGCTATGACCGCGCCCGCGAGGCGACGGGCGAGCTTGCCGCAAAGGGCCGCGAGCAGGCCGACGCTGCCCGCGAAGCGGCCGGCCAGGCCTATGAAAGGGGGAAGGCACAGGCGAAGCGTGCAAGCAGCAGGCTCAAGGATGTTGCCGAAAAGCAGCCGATCGCACTCGTCGCCGGGGCCGCCGCGGTCGGCGCCTTGCTCGGCTCGCTATTGCCCAAGTCAAACAGCAAGGACGATTGATCTGCTTGCCGCAAGGGCGCAGCGCTGTTAGGGGGCGCCCCATTCCTCCCCCGCGCACTGCGCCAAGGACAGCATCATGAGCAAATTGCACCTCGTTTTCGGCGGACGCGTCAGCGATCCGCAAGGCCTCGATTTCGTCGACCTCACCGCGCTCGACGTCGTCGGGTTGTTTCCCGATTACAAGTCAGCCGAAAAGGCCTGGCGCGCTGCCGCGCAGCGCACCGTGGACGACGCGGAAATGAAATATGTCGTCGTGCATCTCCACAAGCTCTTGCAACCCGACGCCGACGTCTGAACGCTTAGCGGAAATTGTCGGCGTAAGCCTGGATCTTGAGGGTTCGGGTCGGGGTCGGCACGACTTCGGCTTCAATCCCGTTGCGCTCGGCATAGGCGAGCGCCGCCTCGCGGGTCGCAAAACCGAGGCGGATCTGCCGGCGCGTGTCGCCGCTGCCTGCCCAGCCCATCAGCGGGTCAGCCTTGCGCGGTTCGGCGGGTGCGAATTCCAGAATCCAGCGCTGCGTTCCGGCGCGGCCCGACTGCATCGCATTCTTGGGTTTCTGGAAAATCCGCGCTTTCATCGCTCGTCCTCGTAAGTGCTTTCGATGCCGCCGCCTTAGCCGTTCCAATCCGGCGCGGAAAGAGGCTATTGCGCATCACGCCGTGCCTGCGCGGCCTTGGTGAGCAGGGTTGGCCGCGCGCGCGCCGGGTCATCGGGCCAGCTATGTTTCGGATAACGACCGCGCATCTCACGCGCCACATCGTGCCAGCTTCCGCCCCAGAAACCCTCAATATCGCGCGTGGTCTGGATCGGGCGGTGGGCTGGCGAGGTTAGCGCGAGGATGAGCGGCACCGGCGGCTCGCCGACGCTCGGATGCCGCGCGAGCCCGAACAATTCCTGCACCCGCACGCTCACCGTCGGCCCGCCCTCGGCGCCATAATCGATCGGGTGACGGCTCCCCGCTGGCGTCATATATTCGGCGGGCGCGCGCTTTTCGAGCAATTGGCGTGCCGGCCAGTCGAGGAGGCCCATCAGCGCGTCGACCAGCCTGCGATCGGGAATGTCGCGCAGTCCTCGGCTTTCAGCGAGGAGCGGGGCGAGCCAGAGGTCGAGGCTGTCGGCAAGCGCAACTGAGGAGAGGATGTCGAGCCCCGCAAACGATGCACGCTGGCGAAGCGCCTGCGACGCCCGCCCCCAGCCGATCACTCCCAGTCCCTTGTCGCGTACGGCCGCGAGGCGCACCGCCACATCATCTTCCGCCCCTTCGCTGGGCCCCGCCTTGCCGCTTGCAAGGGTGATCGCACCGAGCCGCCGTTCGCGGCGATGGTCGACGCGGTCGCTTGCTGCGTCGTAGCGGCTCGCCGCGTGGGCGACGATTCGGTCAGCGAACAGCGCCTCGATCTCACTGGCGTCGATCGGCGCCGCTGCGAGAATGCGCACCCCTGCTGCATGCCCCTGCGCGTCAGCGATAGCGAGCCATTCGCTGTTCGCGAGCGGTTCGGCGGGGTCGAGCCGATAGGCGCGCCCGCCAACGCTCAGATATTCGCCCCTTTGTCCTGAACGCGCGCGCGCAACCCGGTCAGGCCAGGCGGTCGCGATCCAGCCGCCAATCGAACGTGAGGGCTGCTGATCCCTCCTCGCCGCGAGCCGTCCAGCAAGGGCCGCGAGCCGCCGTGCGAGCCGCCCCGCGCCCTCGCTGCGCTCACCCTTCGCACCGCGCCAGCGCTGCAGGCGCGCCTCGACATCAACCGCGCGCCCGCCCAGACCCGGCTCGGTGAGCAGCACGCAGAGCCGGGCCGCAAGCTCGGCCTCCCCTGCCGCGGCGGCGTCGAGCAGCATGTGCGCGAGCGGCACGGGTAGCGGCACTGCGGCGAGCGTCTTGCCGTGGGCGGTGATCCGGCCATCCTCGCCGAGCGCGCCGATTGCGATCAGCCGCGCCTTCGCCTCGGTGATGGCGGCAGGCGACGGCGGGTCCAGCCATCCGAGCTGGCGGGGATCAACAATCCCCCAGCTCGCGCAGTCGAGGACGAGCGGCATCAGGTCATTCTCATGGATCTCGGGCGGGTCGAAGGGCGGCATGCCCGCGGTCGCCGGGGCTTCCCACAAGCGGTAAGCGACCCCCGGCCCCTGCCGCGCCGCGCGGCCCGCCCGCTGCGTGGCCGAAGCCTGGCTCGCCCGCTCGGTAACGAGCCGCGCAATCCCCGCCGCCTTGTCAAAGCGGGGACGGCGTGAGAGGCCGGCGTCGATGACGATCCGTACCCCGTCGATGGTGAGGCTGGTCTCGGCGATGCTCGTCGCGAGGATCAGCTTGCGCTGGCCATCAGGGTCGCGGACGAGCGCCTTGCGCTGCAGCGCGGGATCGATCTGTCCGTGGAGTCGGTGGACGACAAGGGGGAGGCGCGCTTCGTCGACCGCCGCCGCCGTGCGCTCGATATCGGCAGCGCCGGGCAGGAAAGCGAGTATGTCGCCCTCGGCTTCGTCGGCGAGCGCCTGGCGGACGGCTGCGAGGACGCTCGCCTCGAGCCGGTCCTCGGCACGGCGGCCGAGGTGCCGAAGGCCGAGCGGCCAGCTCTGGCCCTCGCTCTTGACGAGAGGCGCATCACCGAGAAGCGCGCCAAAGCGGGCGCCATCGAGCGTTGCCGACATGGCAACGAGGCGAAGATCATCACGCAAGCCCTGCTGGGCGTCGATGGCGAGCGCCAGCGCAAAATCTCCATCGAGGCTACGCTCGTGCACCTCGTCGAACAGCACTGCGCTCACCCCGGCAAGCTCAGGGTCCGCCAGAATGCGGGTGCGGAAGAGCCCAGGCGTCATGACGAGAAGGCGCGTTGCACCCGACTGCCTGCTATCGAGCCGCGTCGCATAGCCAATGAGCCCCCCCACGGGCTCGCCCCTTTCCTCCGCGATGCGTTCGGCCGCGGCGCGAGCCGCAAGACGCCGGGGCGAGAGGAGCCACACCGCGCCGTTGCACCATGGCTGGTCGAGGAGCGCCGGGGCAATGCGCGTGGTCTTGCCCGCCCCCGGGGGCGCAACGACGACGAGACTGGGCTTGAGCGTCAACGCCGCGAGGATATCGGGCAGGACGGCGTCGATAGGAAGCGGCTGGCGCGCGGCGGCCATCGCTTCCTCAATAGGCGCGGGCGACCGCGAAGGCGACAGCTTCGGTCAACGCCGCCTTCGCCTGGCTCGCGCGGAAGCCGCCGATCGCGTCGACCGCGCGCTGGCCATAGTGACGCGCCCGCGCGAGGGTGTCCGCGATGGCATCATGCTTCAGGAGCAGCGCCTTCGCCTCCAGAAGGTCAGCGTCAGAGGCGCGATGGCCGATGATTGCCTGCTTCCAGAATTCGCGTTCCTCCGCGCTCCCCCGGGCATAGGCAAGGATGACGGGCAGCGTCACCTTCCCGTCGCGAAAGTCATCGCCGACGCCCTTCCCCATCGTTTCGGCGTCGGACACATAGTCGATCGCATCGTCGACGAGCTGGAAGGCGATGCCGAGGTTGCGGCCATAGGCGTCGAGCGAAGCCTCGGTCGCCTCGTCGCGCTCGGCGACCACTGCGGCAATCTTGCACGCCGCGGCGAAGAGCTCGGCGGTCTTGGCGTTGATGATCGCAAGATACTGATCTTCGCTCGTCTCGATCCGGCGCTGCGCGGAGAGCTGGTTGACCTCGCCCTCGGCAATCACCGCCGACGCACGCGAGAGTATCTTGAGCACCTTCAGCGATCCGTCTTCGACCATCACCTCAAAAGCGCGGCTGAAGAGGAAGTCGCCGACGAGAACCGAGGCGCTGTTACCCCAGATCATGTTTGCGGTCTGCCGCCCCCGGCGCAGGTCCGACTTGTCGACGACATCGTCGTGGAGCAGGGTCGCGGTGTGGATGAATTCGACCGCGGCGGCGAGCTTGCAGTGCCGGTGTCCCGGATAGTCGAGCAATTGCCCGCAGGCGAGCGTCAGCATGGGGCGCATCCGCTTCCCGCCGCCGGCGATAAGATGCCCAGCGAGCTCGGGGATCAGCGGGACTTCCGACTGCATGCGGTCGAGAATGACCGCGTTCACCTCATTCATGTCGGCGGCGACGAGCGCCATCATCGGGTCGAGCGAGGGCGGGCGATCCCCGTGGAGCTGATGGATTTCCGCAGTCATGGCGAGCGCTCCCTTGGCCGCGCGGGGGGCAATTTGCAACGACTTTCGGCTTGCCAGCGCCCCCGTTGCAGTGCCAAGCGTGCCGCGAACGAGAGGAGCCGCCCGCCCGATGGACGACCAGTTGAGCCGTTTTCGCCAGAGTATCGACAATATCGATGCCGCGCTCGTCTATATGCTCGCCGAACGCTTCAAGGTGACGAAGGCGGTTGGCGAGCTCAAGGCGACGATGGACCTTCCCCCCGCCGACCCCGACCGCGAGGCGCGGCAGATCGAACGCCTGCGCCGGCTCGCGCGCGATGCGGATCTTGACCCCGAATTCAGCGAGAAATTCCTGCGCTTCATCATCGATGAGGTGATCCGCCATCACGAAAAAGCGAAGCGGGAGAAAGAGGCATGACGCATCCCATATTCGAGCGCTGGCCAGCGCAGCATCCCGATCGCCTCCAGCTCTTCTCGGCGCCAACCCCCAACGGGGTGAAGGTCGGCATCATGCTCGAGGAAACGGGCATTGCCTACGAGCCGCACCGGATCGATATCATGGCAAACGAAAGCCACGATCCCGCTTTCCTCGCGCTCAATCCCAATGGCAAGATTCCCGCGATCTACGACCCCACCGGGCCGAACGGCACACCGCTGGCGCTGTTCGAATCGGGCGCGATCCTTATTTATCTTGCCGACAAGACAGGGCAGTTCCTCGCCTCCGATCCGAACGCGCGTTACGAAACGATCCAGTGGCTGATGTGGCAGATGGGCGGCGTCGGACCGATGTTCGGGCAGCTTGGCTTTTTCCACAAATTTGCCGGCAAGGATTATGAAGACAAGCGCCCGCGTGACCGCTACGCGGCCGAATCCGCGCGCCTGCTCGGGGTCCTCGACGCGCGGCTCGCTGAGCGCTCCTGGGTTATGGGCGATGATTACAGCATTGCCGACATCTCGCTGCTCGGCTGGGTGCGCAATCTGATCGGCTTTTATGAAGCGGGCGACATTGTCGGGTTCGACCGTTTCGTTCACGTCCAGCGGTGGCTCGGCGCGGGCCTGGCGCGGCCAGCTGTACAGCGCGGCCTCGAAGTGACTGCGGCTTAAGGCACGACCAGCCTCCGCCGGCACGGGGCGCGGCCCGTTCAGGGTCTCTGGCCTGCGAAGCTGCCGCCAGATCCAACGAAGCCCCGCCGGAGCGCTCCGCCGGGGCTCCTCTCATCACGCCATCTGCAAGGGGCGATTATTCCCCTCGCCTTCGTCTTCGCGGAGCAAGCGCCGATGTCATGGATCAGGGGAAGAGAAGCGCGTCCGCTCAGAGTGCAGCGCATCCACGCAGGCTGCTGCGCAGCACGGCAGGCGCGCCGGCGAGCGAAGCTTCGCCTTCGTGCCGTCCGTCGATACGCAGCATCACTGTCCCGCGCTGCTGCATGAGCAGCGGGATGAGCTGCGACCCCGTGATGCCGCCGATCCATTGCCGGCCCTCAGAATTGGCTCGCCGTACCGGAACATGGACGAGCCTGCCCGAAAAATTCCACGACAAGGTCATTGCGCTTCCGGAAAGCGGCTTGTTGAGCAGCAAGGCCATGAACGGCTTCCCGCCCTCGCAATAAAGCCCGAGCGATTCGATCGTCGGCGAGGCGGCAGCGCTCACATAGGCGAGCGGCGCGCGTCCCGCGACCGGCACCACTTCCCACGGTGTGCCAGGCAAGGGTACGGCGGTTTCCGGCGGACTATTGTCGAGCAAGGTCCTGACCGCAGGCGGGAGAGGCAGCCGTCCTGCCCTGCCAGGCGAATAGACCGTCAGTTTACCCCTTTCCCAAAGTCCCACTTCGACCGCCCGGCGGGAGGGATCGACAAGCACATAGGCCTGCTCCACCCCGCCCTGGTGCTGGGCATTGCCGGTCAGATAATAGATATTGCCGGCGCGCCCGAGCGGCGCCGCGACCGAAAGATTGGCTTGGAGGATCGGCATCTTGGGACCCATCAGCGCTTTCAGTGCCGCAGCAATCGCTCCCCGATCGAAGATATCGATATTGTCCGCGGCGTAGCTTCCGGGAAATTTTCCGACGAGGCCAGCAAGATTGGTCCACTCCGCTGCTACGCCCTGCACCGAGGCCGCGGAAGCCGGTTGCGCCGGCAGGGAAGCCTTGGCAGGGGCGCTGCCCTCGCAGAGGGTGAAGAGACCGCCATTGGTAAAGGCGGCGTGGAAGGGCTCTGCCGCCTTCCCGCGCGGCAGGTCAGCCTCGAAGCGGATGACGCCGCGCCGCTCGTCGTCGTTCACATACATCAGGACGCGCCCCAAGTCGCTGTCGCTCAGCGGAAATGGGTAGAAGACCGCCATGATGCCCTCATAATGCTGTCCCCAGAAGCTCACCGCATAATCGACGCGAGGCGGCCTTCGCTCCTGCCCGATGGCGCGGAATGTCATGCCCTTTTCGTCGATGGTAACACTGGGCTGCTTCGCGCAGTCCCCGCGCGGGGCGTAGCTGCCGAAGAGATGGTCGACGCCCTGGTCCTTGAAGCTGGTCAGCGGAACGGCCCATGCCGAGGTGGACATGGCACCAACAAGCCCCAGGAGGGCGACCCCCGGTATCGTGCGTCCAAGACCAGGTCTGGCGTCTCGAAGTATTTTGGCGATCACCGTCCATGCCCCTCCATGTCGTTACCAGGACATACAACCAGACGCAGCAGTAAACATCAAGTCGCACCAAATATTGGCCTCACTTGCCGGGAAAATATTTGGCCCGCCCCTCGCGATCCTGGGTTTCAAGTCCGGCAAGCCGATCCCACGTGCGCGCCGGGGGGCAATGGCCATCTTGCTGGTTTCCAGCTCTGCGAACGGGGGCGAAAAACCGGGTGCCCGCCGCCCGGTGAAGACGACCAGATTTCCCTGAAAATCGATATGCGTGAATGCCGGGGATGCAGCCAGACCAATTTCAGACATGAAAAAGCCCCGCCAGGTCAGGGACCGGCGGGGCTTGTTTCTTACGCGAGCGTGGATGCGAGACGCTTATTCCTCGCTCTCACCCTCCGGGCGCTCTTCGACCATCACGTCGTCGGTCGTAAAGTCCTCGCCCTGCACCGCGCCGAGCGGGTCGTCGCCCATCGCAGCTTCAGGTCCCTGCTGGAGTTCAGCCTCATGCTCCTCGGCCGCGGTCTGCGGCGCGATCAGATGCTCCTGGTTCGCGGCGCGCATGGCGGCGCGAAGCGCGGCATCCTTCGACGAGGCGGTGACGCGGACGCGGTTCATGGCAGCGCCGGTGCCCGCCGGGATGAGACGGCCGACGATGACATTTTCCTTGAGGCCCATCAGCGAGTCGACCTTGCCCTGCACCGACGCTTCGGTGAGGACGCGTGTCGTTTCCTGGAAGGACGCGGCCGAGACGAAGCTGCGCGTCTGCAGGCTCGCCTTGGTGATGCCGAGGAGAACCGGGCGCCCTTCGGCGGGCTTGGCATTCTTCGGCAGCTTCGCGTTATACTCCATCATCTCCAGATAATCGAGCTGTTCGCCCGGCAGCAGCGTGGTGTCGCCGCCGTCGGTGATCTCGACCTTCTGCAGCATCTGGCGAACGATCACCTCGATGTGCTTGTCATTGATCTTCACGCCCTGGAGTCGATAGACTTCCTGGATTTCCGCGACGAGATATTCAGCGAGCGCCTCGACGCCCATGACATCGAGAATGTCGTGCGGGTTCGGCGAGCCAGAGATCAGCGCGTCGCCGCGCTTCACATAGTCGCCTTCCTGCACTTCCAGGACCTTTGACTTGGGAATCAGATACTCGATCGGATCACCTTCCTCAGGCACGATCGCTATCTTGCGCTTCGCCTTGTAATCCTTGACGAATTCAATGCGGCCGCTGATCTTCGCGATGACGCTGTTGTCCTTCGGAATGCGCGCTTCAAAGAGCTCGGCCACACGCGGCAGACCGCCGGTGATGTCGCGCGTCTTCGATGCCTCGCGGGTGACACGGGCAAGAACGTCGCCGGCCTTCACTTCCTGGCCGTCTTCGACCGACAGCATCGTGCCGACCGCGAGCAGATAGCGCGCAGCCTCGCCCGAGGCGTCGTCGAGCAGGGTCAGGCGCGGCTGAAGGTCTTCCTTCTTGCCGCGGCCAGCCGCACGATATTCGATCACGACGCGCTGCGCGATGCCGGTCGCTTCGTCGACCTGTTCGATCAGCGTCTTGGAATCGATCAGGTCCTGATACTTCACGACACCGTTCTTTTCCGTGATCAGCGGCATGGTGAACGGATCCCATTCGGCGATCCGGTCGCCCTTCTTCACCTTTTCGCCGTCCTTGTGCATGATCTGCGCACCATAGGGCAGCTTGTGGGTCGCACGCTCGCGGCCCTCGCTGTCGATGACCGCGATTTCGCCCGAACGCGACAGCGCCAAGCGGCGACCGCGCTGGTCGACAATCGTCGCCATGTCGCGATATTCGATCGTGCCGTCCGAGATGGCCTCGAGGTTCGACTGCTCGTTGACCTGCGCCGCGCCGCCGATGTGGAAGGTCCGCATCGTCAGCTGCGTGCCGGGCTCACCGATCGACTGGGCGGCGATGACGCCCACGGCCTCGCCGATGTTCACCGGCGTGCCGCGTGCAAGGTCGCGGCCGTAGCATTTGGCGCAGACCCCCATCGTCGCTTCGCAGACGAGCGGGCTGCGGATCTTGACGGCCTGAACTTCGGCTTCCTCGATCTTCGCGACCATCGCTTCGTCGAGCAGTGTGCCCACCGGAGCGATGACATTGCCATCCTTGTCGGCGACGTCCTCGAGCGTGGTGCGGCCGAGGATACGCTCGCCGAGCGAGGCGATCGTCGAACCGCCCTGAACGATCGCGCGCATTTCCATGCCGCGTTCGGTGCCGCAGTCATCCTCGATCACGACACAGTCCTGCGACACGTCCACGAGACGGCGGGTAAGATAACCCGAGTTCGCCGTCTTGAGCGCCGTGTCAGCCAGACCCTTGCGCGCACCGTGGGTCGAGTTGAAATACTCAAGAACGGTCAGGCCCTCCTTGAAGTTCGAGATGATCGGCGTCTCGATGATTTCGCCCGACGGCTTGGCCATCAGGCCGCGCATGCCGGCAAGCTGCTTCATCTGGGCCTGCGAACCACGCGCACCCGAGTGCGCCATCATGTAGATGGAGTTGATCGGGGCGAGACGGCCGTCGTCGAGCTTCGGCGTCGCGCGGATTTCCTCCATCATCGCATTCGCGACCTTGTCGCCGCACTGCGACCAGGCGTCGATCGCCTTGTTGTACTTTTCCTGCTGCGTGATCAGACCATCCTGATACTGCTGCTCGAAGTCCTTCACGAGCGCGCGGGTTTCGTCGACCAGCTTTTCCTTCGACGCCGGGATGATCATGTCATCCTTGCCGAAGGAGATGCCCGCCTTGAACGCGTGGCGGAAGCCCAGCGCCATGATGGCGTCGGCAAACAGAACGGTCTCTTTCTGGCCGGTGTGACGATAGACCTGGTCGATCACGTCGCCGATTTCCTTCTTGGTGAGAAGGCGGTTGACGACGTCGAAGGGTACGGTGTGCGACTTCGGCAGGCATTCACCGATCAGCATGCGGCCCGGAGTGGTCTCGAACCGCTTCAGATACTCATTGCCATCCTCGTCGGTCTGCGGGACGCGGCTGATGATCTTCGAGTGCAGCGTAACCGCCCCCGTGTAGAGCGCCTGGTGCACCTCGGCCATGTCGGCAAGCAGCATCCCCTCGCCCGGCTCGCCTTCGCGCTCGAGCGAGAGATAGTAAAGACCGAGCACCATGTCCTGCGAGGGCACGATGATCGGCTTTCCGTTCGCGGGGCTGAGGATGTTGTTGGTCGACATCATCAGCACGCGGGCTTCAAGCTGGGCCTCGAGGCTCAGCGGCACGTGGACCGCCATCTGGTCGCCGTCGAAGTCAGCGTTGAACGCGGCGCAGACCAGCGGGTGAAGCTGGATCGCCTTACCCTCGATCAGCACCGGCTCGAACGCCTGGATGCCGAGGCGGTGGAGCGTCGGGGCGCGGTTCAAGAGGACCGGGTGCTCGCGGATCACTTCGTCGAGGATATCCCAGACTTCCTTGCGTTCCTTTTCGACCCACTTTTTCGCCTGCTTGAGGGTCATCGAGAGACCCTTGGCGTCAAGGCGCGCGTAGATGAACGGCTTGAACAGTTCGAGCGCCATTTTCTTGGGCAGGCCGCACTGGTGCAGCTTGAGTTCGGGACCGGTCACGATCACCGACCGGCCCGAATAGTCGACGCGCTTGCCGAGCAGGTTCTGACGGAAGCGACCCTGCTTGCCCTTCAGCATGTCCGAGAGGCTCTTCAGCGGACGCTTGTTGGCGCCCGTGATGGTGCGGCCGCGGCGGCCATTGTCGAACAGCGCATCGACCGCTTCCTGCAGCATGCGCTTCTCGTTGCGGACGATGATGTCCGGCGCGCGCAGTTCCATTAGCCGCTTCAAGCGATTGTTCCGGTTGATGACGCGGCGATAGAGGTCGTTGAGGTCGGACGTCGCGAAGCGGCCGCCATCAAGCGGCACCAGCGGGCGCAGCTCAGGCGGAATCACCGGCACGACTTCGAGGATCATCCACTCGGGGCGATTGCCCGATTCGATGAAGCTCTCGACAACCTTCAGGCGCTTGATGATCTTCTTGGGCTTGAGCTCCGACTTGGTCGTGGCGAGCTCTTCCATGAGGTCGACGCGTTCCTGTTCGAGATCGAGATTCTCGAGAAGCACGCGGATCGCCTCGGCGCCGATACCGGCCGAGAAGGCATCTTCGCCATATTCGTCCTGCGCATCGAGCAGTTCATCTTCGGTCAGGAGCTGGAACTTCTCGAGCGGGGTCAGGCCAGGCTCAAGAACGATATAGGCCTCGAAATAGAGGACGCGCTCGAGCTGCTTGAGCTGCATGTCGAGCAGCAGGCCGATACGCGAGGGCAGCGACTTCAAGAACCAGATGTGCGCAACCGGCGCAGCGAGCTCGATATGACCCATGCGCTCGCGGCGAACCTTGGTCACCGTGACTTCGACACCGCACTTCTCGCAGACGATGCCCTTGTATTTCATGCGCTTATACTTGCCGCACAGGCACTCATAATCCTTGATCGGGCCAAAGATGCGCGCGCAGAAGAGGCCGTCACGCTCGGGCTTGAACGTGCGGTAGTTGATCGTCTCGGGCTTCTTGATCTCGCCGAACGACCAGGAGCGGATACGCTCGGGGCTCGCGATGCCGATCTTGATCATGTCGAAGGTTTCGGGCTTCGCGACCGGGTTCATGAAGTTGGTAAGCTGGTTCATATATCTGCTCCATCTTCCCCTCCCGCGCAGAGGCGAGAGGGGTGAGGAAAAATCTTATTCGGCGGCTTCGGGAAGGGCTTCAGGACCTTCGTCAGGATCTTCGTCCGAATAGGACGAAAGCTCGACGTTGAGCCCCAGCGAGCGCATTTCCTTGACGAGCACGTTGAAACTTTCGGGAATGCCGGCCTCGAACGTGTCATCGCCCTTGACGATGGCTTCGTAGACCTTGGTGCGGCCGATCACGTCGTCGGACTTCACCGTCAGCATTTCCTGCAGCGTATAGGCCGCGCCATAGGCCTGGAGCGCCCAGACCTCCATTTCCCCGAAGCGCTGGCCACCGAACTGCGCCTTACCGCCCAGCGGCTGCTGGGTGACGAGGCTGTACGGCCCGATCGAGCGCGCGTGAATCTTGTCGTCAACAAGGTGGTGGAGCTTCAGCATGTAGATGTAGCCCACGGTCACCTTGCGGTCGAACTTGTCGCCGGTGCGCCCGTCATAAAGGTCCGACTGGCCCGAGGAGTCGAGACCCGCCAGCGTCAGCATGTTCGACACATCGGCTTCCTTGGCGCCGTCGAACACCGGCGTCGCGAAGGGCACGCCGACCTTCAGGTTCGACGCCAGCTCGACGATGTTGTCCGCATCCCGCGAGCGGATGTCATCCACATATTCCGAGCCATAGACGCGTTCGAGCGTCTCGCGCACAGCTTCGGGCATCTGGCCGCCGGTCGCGTCGGGGTTGGCATCGCGCCAATCCTCCAGCGCCTGCGTGACCTGCCGTCCAAGTCCGCGCGAGGCCCAGCCAAGGTGGGTCTCGAGGATCTGCCCGACGTTCATGCGCGAGGGCACACCCAGCGGATTGAGCACGATGTCGACCGGCGTCCCGTCTTCGAGGAACGGCATGTCCTCGTTCGGCAGGATGCGGCTGATGACGCCCTTGTTGCCGTGACGGCCGGCCATCTTGTCGCCCGGCTGCAGCTTGCGCTTCACCGCGACGAAGACCTTGACCATCTTGAGCACGCCCGGCGCGAGCTCGTCGCCCCGCTGCAGCTTCTCGACGCGGTCTTCATACTTCGCGTTGATCCGCTTGATCGCGTCGTCGTACTGCGCCTTGATCGCCTCGAGCGCGGTCTGCGCCTTGTCGTCGACAACGGCGAGCTTCCACCAGTCGGCGCGGTCGAGACCCGTCAGCATCTCCTCGGTGACCACGTCGCCCTTCTTCAGACCCTTCGGGACCGCGCTGGTCGTCTGACCGATCAGAAGGTCCTTGAGGCTCGAGAAGGTCGCGCGGTTGAGGATCGCGCGCTCGTCGTCGGCGTCCTGCTTCAGACGCTCGATCTCTTCGCGTTCGATCGCGATGGCGCGCTCGTCCTTGTCGATACCGTGACGGTTGAAGACGCGAACCTCGACGACGGTGCCCGAGACGCCCGGGGGCAGGCGGAGCGAGGTGTCGCGCACATCGCTTGCCTTTTCACCGAAGATCGCGCGGAGCAGCTTTTCTTCGGGCGTCATCGGCGATTCACCCTTGGGGGTGATCTTGCCGGCGAGAATGTCGCCGGGACCGACTTCGGCGCCGATATAGACGATGCCCGCCTCGTCGAGGTTGCGCAGCGCCTCCTCGCCGACGTTCGGAATGTCGCGGGTGATGTCCTCAGGACCAAGGCGCGTGTCGCGCGCGGTGACCTCGAATTCCTCGATGTGGATCGAGGTGAAGACGTCATCCTTCACGATACGCTCGGAGATGAGGATCGAGTCCTCATAGTTGTAACCGTTCCACGGCATGAACGCGACGAGCACATTCTTGCCGAGCGCCAGTTCGCCAAGCTCGGTCGACGGGCCGTCGGCGATGATGTCGCCGGCGCGCACGATGTCGCCCACCTTTACCAGCGGACGCTGGTTGATACAGGTGTTCTGGTTCGAGCGCTGGAACTTCTGCAGGCGATAGATGTCGACGCCCGACCTGCCCGGCTCGACCATGTCGGTGGCGCGGATCACGATACGGGTCGCGTCGACCTGGTCGATCACGCCGCCGCGGCGCGCCGCGATCGCCGCGCCCGAATCGCGCGCGACGGTGCCTTCCATGCCCGTACCGACGACCGGAGCCTCGGCGCGAAGCAGCGGGACTGCCTGACGCTGCATGTTCGATCCCATGAGCGCGCGGTTGGCGTCGTCGTTCTCGAGGAACGGGATCAGCGAGGCCGCAACCGAAACAAGCTGCTTTGGCGACACGTCCATCAACGTGATCTGGTCGCGCGGCGCCATCAGGAACTCGCCGGCTTCACGCGCCGAGATCAGCTCGTCGATGAAGCTGCCGTCCGGGTTGAGGTCGGCGTTCGCCTGCGCGACGGTGTGCTTCTGCTCCTCCATCGCCGACAGATAGACAACCTCGTTGGTCACCTTGCCGTCAATGACCTTGCGGTACGGCGTTTCGATGAAGCCATATTTGTTGACGCGCGCGAAGGTGGCAAGGCTGTTGATCAGACCGATGTTCGGGCCTTCCGGCGTCTCGATCGGACAGATACGGCCATAGTGCGTCGGGTGAACGTCGCGGACTTCGAAGCCAGCGCGCTCGCGGGTCAGACCGCCCGGCCCGAGCGCCGAGACGCGGCGCTTGTGGGTGACTTCCGAGAGCGGATTCGTCTGGTCCATGAACTGCGAGAGCTGCGACGAACCGAAGAACTCGCGCACCGCGGCAACCGCAGGCTTGGCGTTGATGAGGTCGTTCGGCATGACGGTCGACACGTCGACCGAGCTCATGCGCTCCTTCACCGCGCGCTCCATGCGCAGCAGGCCGACGCGATACTGGTTTTCAAGCAGCTCGCCGACCGAACGAACGCGGCGGTTGCCGAGATTGTCGATGTCGTCGATCTCGCCCTTGCCGTCCTTGAGGTTCACCAGCTCCTTGACCACGGCGAGGATATCCTCGGCGCGAAGCGTGGTGACCGTGTCCTCGGCATCGAGACCAAGGCGCATGTTGAGCTTGACGCGGCCAACGGCTGAAAGGTCGTAACGCTCGGGATCGAAGAAGAGACCCGCGAACAGCGCTTCGGCGGTTTCGCGCGTCGGCGGCTCGCCGGGGCGCATCACGCGATAGATATCGCTCAGCGCCTGATCGCGGTCCTCGGCCTTGTCGGCCTTCAGCGTGTTGCGGATCCAGGGACCGGTGTTGTTGTGGTCGATGTCGAGCAGCACGAGCTTGTCGATGCCCGCAGCGTCGAGCTTCTCGAGATTTTCGGCGGTCACCTCGTCGCCCGCCTCGATGTAGATCTCGCCGGTTGCTTCGTTGATGAGGTCATAGGCCGAATAGCGGCCGAAGATTTCCTCGGTCGGGATGAGGAGCGTGTCGAGCCCGTCCTTCGCGGCCTTGTTGGCAAGGCGCGGACTGATCTTGTGCCCTGCCGCGAAGACGACTTCGCCGGTCTTGGCATCGACCACGTCGAATGCGGGCTTCGAGCCACGCCAGTTTTCGACGACGAAGGGAACCTTCCAGCCATTCTCGGCGCGCTCGAAGACGAGGCGGTCGTAGAAGTGATTGAGGATTTCCTCGCCCGACATGCCGAGCGCATAGAGGAGGCTCGTAACCGGCAGCTTGCGCTTGCGGTCGATGCGGACATTGACGATGTCCTTGGCGTCGAATTCGAAGTCGAGCCACGAACCGCGATAAGGGATGACGCGCGCGGCGAACAGGAACTTGCCCGAAGAGTGGGTCTTGCCGCGGTCATGGTCGAAGAGCACACCCGGCGAACGGTGCATCTGCGACACGATAACGCGCTCGGTTCCGTTGACGAAGAAGGTGCCGTTCTCGGTCATGAGCGGCATGTCGCCCATGTAGACGTCCTGCTCCTTGATATCGAGCACCGAGCGGGTGTCGGTTTCGCTGTCGACTTCAAAGACGATCAGGCGCAGCGTCACCTTCATCGGCGCCGCATAGGTGATACCGCGCTGGCGGCACTCCTCGACGTCATATTTCGGGTCTTCGAGTTCATAGTGGACGAAGTCGAGCTCGGCGGTGCCGGCGAAGTCACGGATCGGGAATACGCTGCGGAGCGTCTTCTCGAGACCCGACACGTAGCCGACCGAGGGGTCGGAGCGCAGGAACTGCTCATAGGATTCGCGCTGCACCTCGATGAGGTTGGGCATTTCCACCGCTTCGTGGATATTGCCAAACAGCTTGCGGATACGCTTGCTAGCGGTTGCTTCGAGGGCCGTGCCCACCGATGTCGCCTTGGTCGCCATATGTGATTGTCTCGCCTCAAAAAAATCAAATCGCGAGCGCCATAGAGACGCAAAAAGGCCGCGACCAACCGTTGCCGGCTTACCGCAGCTTCTCAACGCATCTCGAAATCCCCGACGCCCTATTCGTGGAACCCGCTGCGCAAGATCGGGCCCGTCCCGGACGGAAGGGTGTGATCGCCATATAGGGTTGGGGGGCAGCGCTGTCAACGCGATGTCCGGGTTCAGTACATATGAGACTGCTGGAGATTTCCGCAGCTGATGGACTGGAGGTACTCGGCGGGGGTTTTCATGTCGAGAGCCTCGTGTGGCCTGACGTGGTTGAAGCGGTGTGCGAAGGCATCGACGAATGGCTGTAGTTGGTCGATGCGATGGGGCAGGTCGTAGGATTCGTAGAACTCGTATCGCCAGCATCCCTGGTTTCGTTCGACGGCGCCGTTGAGTTGGGGGCTTTTGGGAGGGAGGACGAAGAGCGGGAGGCCGCGGATTTGGCAGGCGGTCTCGAACTCAGCCCTGAACTCGGAGCCGCCGTCGACCTGGATACCGGTGATCGGGAAGGGTGCTTCGGCTATGAGCTTGTCGAGGAGGGCGGTGGCATTGGTGGCGGTGGCGCTGGCGGCGACCTTGCCGAGGGTCCACTTTGCGACGGGATCATAGGCTGTGAAGTGCTTGATCGCCTTGCCGGGTCGGATGTTGATGAAGAGCGTGTCGATCTGGACCAGCTGGCCTGGGAGCGATGGCCTGAGGCCTTTGGGCAGGCGACGGGCGTGTCGTTCCTTGTTGTTGTAGCGGAAGCGGCGTCCTCCGGGTTTTCTGCGCAGCAGGGGCACGGGGACGACTGCTCCTCTGGCGACGAGTCTTCGAAGGATGCGCCCGACCGTCGAGACGGAGGTCATGAAGCCTTCGCGGGCGAGCAGCACGGCGATCTTGCGCTTGCCCCACATGGGGTTGTCGAGCCGCAGTTCCTCGACCGCTTCGGCGAGTGCTGGCGACCAGCGCGGCTGGCGCACCCGCAGTGGCCTTCGGCTCAGCGGCTCCGGCCGCTTCTCCCAGCGGTAGAGGGTTGCGCGCGGGACACCCACGGCCCTCGCCGCGGCAGCGGCGCAGAGCCCTTCGCGGATGGCCTGCCGCCAGCGATGAACAATGTCTCGCCTGATCGCCGCTTCGCTATCGGGGGCTTTCGCGCCGATCAGGCGAGACATCAACTGGGCGGTTCTGCTAACGCGGCCTGGCAGGTGAAATACTTGCATCGGGGGTCTCCTTCAGCTGGTGTGTTGCAACCTCAGCTTCGAAGACCCCCGAGTCTTTCTCAAGCCTCGCGTCTCAAATGTGTCTGGACCCGGTCACGCGAGGAGTGGCATCGCGGCGGGAAGGAAGCACGCGTCCACCCTTCCGCTTGCGCAGGCAAGGAAGCAGGATTTGCGCCAATTTGGAACGACTCGTCCCGCTCAGGACACGGTTCGGCAGCAATTGCGTGGTCATCGGCTGCTCCCATGCGTTGAGACCCTGACTCCAACATCAAATTCTCAAGGAGAGACAACGCGATGCGAAAGATCGCTTTAGTGACGACCCTTTTCCTCAGTACCGCGCTTGCCGCCGGTGCGCCGGCCATGGCGCAGGACGCGCCTGCGGCGGCCGCGAGCGGACCTGATCTTACCCCCGGTACCATCGTATATGATAGCGAAGGCGCAGCCATCGGTCCGATCGCGAGCGATGCGGGCGACAATGTCGTCGTGACGCTGAACGAGAAGCCGGTGACCCTCCCCAAGAACGCGTTTGCCAAGGGTGAGAAGGGCCCGGCGATCACCATTACCGTCGCGCAGCTCAGCGCTGCGATCGACCAGGCAGCGGCCGCGAACGCGCAGGCGCTCGAAGCCGCACTCAAGCCCGGTGCCGAAGTGCGCAGCGCTAACGGATCAGCCGTTTTGGGCACGGTCAAGCTTGCCGACGCATCGGGCGTCGTGGTGACGACCCCGTCAGGGGACGTCAAAGTGCCCAAGAGTGCCTTCTTCGTCGGCCAGAGCGGACTGCAGAGCAGTTTCACTGCCGAACAGTTTGCCGCCGCGATGCAGCAGGCGAGCCAGGCTTCAGCGGCGGACGACGCCGCGGTCGCCGCCGCGCTCACGCCTGGCGCCGAGGTGCGCGGCCTTGAAGGTACGGCAGTGCTCGGCACGGTGAAGTCGTTCGATGCCCAGAATGTTGTCGTCACGACGGAGAGCGGTGACGTCGCGCTGCCCAGGAGCGCCTTCAACATGGGGCCCAGCGGCCTTAGCGCTGCCTACACCGCCGAACAGTTCGCAGCCGCCGTTGCCCAGGTGACGGGCGCTGAAGCTCCGCAAACCGCCGATGCGGCTCCGGCCGAGGAAGGTGAGCCAGAAAGCCGTCAGGCCAATTAAGCTCATTGGGCTTTGACAAAAGGGGCGCGAGGCAAATGCGTCGCGCCCTTTTTCATGCCAGTCGCAGCGAAAGCGCGAAGCCGCCGCCTCCCTATCCCGCTGGAAGCCGCAGGCGCACCAGCAGTCCGCCGAGGTCCTCGCTTTCCTCCAGTCCGATGCTGCCACCGTAAATTTCGGCGACGTCGCGGACGATCGCAAGACCGAGGCCGGTGCCTGGCTTGCCCGTATCGAGCCGCACTCCGCGATCGAAGATGCGCACCCGATCGACGGGAGAGATGCCAGGGCCGTCGTCCTCAACGAGTATTTCGGCCATGCCGTCTTCGCGCTGGATCGTCACGAAGATGCTGCCGCCCCCATATTTGGCGGCGTTTTCGAGAAGATTGCCAACGAGTTCGTCGAGATCCTGCCGCTCGACCCTTGCGACCAGCCTCTTGTCGCCTGCAGCGTCGAGCCGCACCTCGGGGTAAAGCGCTCCGACCGCACGCGACACGCCCTCGACGCTTTCCCATACATTAGCCCGCGCCTGCGCAGCGCCGCGGCGCCCGACCGCGCGGGCGCGCGCAAGGTGATGCTCAACCTGGCGCTGCATCGTGGCCGCTTCCCGGCGGACCGTCTCGGCCAGTTCGCTGTCCGAGCTCGTTGCGCTGTTGACGAGCACGGTGAGCGGCGTCTTCAGCGCGTGCGCGAGGTTGCCCGCGTGAAGCCGCGCTTCCTCCGCCTGCTTCTCATTGTGCGCAAGCAGCGCATTGAGCTCCTCGACCATCGGCTGCACCTCAAGCGGCAGCGGCGCGATCACGCGGCGGTTCTCTCCGCCCCGCATCGCGGCAATCGCACGCCGGATGTGGCGTAGCGGCCAGAGACCGTAAAAAGTCTGGAGCGCTGCAAGCGCGATCAATCCCAGTCCGAGCAGCCCCAGGCTCGGGATGAGCGTTGCGCGCACGGCGCGGATCTGGAGGTCCAGTGTCTCGCGCGACTGCGCAATCTGAAACCGCCACCTGGTCTTGCTGCCCGGAAGCACGACGTCGCGCTCGAGCACGCGCAATTCCTCGCCGGGAAATTGATGGCTGTCATAGGTGTGAAGCTCTTGGTCGTCGTGCGCGTCGGATGTCGCGAGCCGGCGCTCCCACAGCGAGCGCGAGGGGTAGGGCTCCTGCCCTCCACCACTGATTTGCCAGTAAAGGCCGCTATAGGGTTCAAGAAAGCGCTGGTCGCCGAGCGGCTGGATCAGGCGAACCTCTCCGTCGGGACCGATTTCCGACGAACGTATCATCGCAATCAGGACATATTCGAGCCCCGAATCAAAATTGCGGGTGATCGCCCCGGTGAGCACCCGGTCGAGGGCAAAGCCGCCGCCGAGAAGAAGCACCGAGATCCAGAGCGCCGCGATCGCAATCATCCGGCGCGCGAGCGAGCCGGTGATCCGGCTCCTCAGCGCCTGCGGTTTACCCGCCGCATCCGGGTCCGTCTCGACCACCGGGGCGACGCGGGCTTCGGCCATGCGCGCGCGCCGCGTCAGTTCTGCGGGTCGTCGAGCTGGTAGCCGAGACCGCGAATTGTCGTGATGATGTCCGCGCCCAGCTTCTTGCGGATGCGGGTCACGAACACTTCGATCGTGTTCGAATCGCGATCGAAATCCTGATCATAAATATGCTCGATCAGCTCGGTACGCGACACCACCTTGCCCTTGTGATGCAGGAGATAGGAGAGGAGCTTATATTCCTGCGCGGTGAGTTTGACCGGCTGTCCGTCGAGCGTGACGCGGCCCGAGCGCGTGTCGAGGCGCACCTTGCCGGCGGTCAGTTCGCTCGACGCATTCCCCGAGGCACGGCGGATGAGCGCACGCAGCCGAGCAATGAGTTCTTCGGTCTGAAACGGTTTGGCGAGATAATCGTCGGCGCCCGCGTCAAGCCCCGCCACCTTGTCCGACCAGCTGTCGCGTGCGGTCAGGACCAGCACGGGGAAATTGCGCTTTTCCTTGCGCCAGCGGTCGAGCACGGTCAGCCCGTCGATCTCGGGCAGACCAAGGTCGAGAATCGCCGCGTCATAGTCCTCGGTCGATCCCAGGAAATGGCCGTCCTCGCCATCGGTAGCGAGATCGACCGCATAGCCGTTGCCTTCGAGCGTGGCCTTGAGCTGCGGCCCCAGCGTGGGCTCGTCCTCGACAATCAAAATCCGCATTCAGGCGCCTTTCAACCGCGGCCGGCGACGCGCCGGTCCGTCTGTTCGTCTCTATCAAGTCGGAACGATCATCGCAAAATGTCGTTGCGCGATTCGTGGGCAACGGATCGTCAGGGCTTCCGCCCCACGATCCGGCCGGTGCGCGCATCGACATAGACAACGACCACCTGACTACCGTCCATGAATTTCAGCGCATAGATCATGCGCCGCGCGTCAAACTGCGGTCCGCCCAGATAGGTCATGTCATTGTAGGGCGGGCGCGAGCGGACTTCGGCGATCAGCCGTCCAAGCGGGATGACCTGCCCTTGCGCTGCCGCCTCGCGCAGATGCGCCTGATCGCGGTCACGATCGCCGCGCGCAGCGGCAGGCGCCCCGGTGGCGAGGAGCAGCGCGAACGCAAGCGGGATGGTCAAAGCGCGGATCATGGCCCCGTCCTAAGGCAAGCGCATTGAATAGGCGATGAATGATCCGTTCGGCGGCCGTACGGCCTTCGGGATCATGGTGGGCGCGGCAAGGATTGAACTTGCGACCCCACCCGTGTGAAGGGTGTGCTCTACCACTGAGCTACGCGCCCGTCCCGGCTCCGATCAAGGCGGACATCCGAAAGCGGGACGTCCATAACCGTTGCGGCGATGATTGCAACGGCGATTTGCATGCTAGCCTCAATCGGATGCAAGTCGGGCCGCGGCTTGACGCCGCGGCCCGAATGTCATTCGCCAGAAGGCACCGGCAACTTAGTTGCAGGCGTCCTTGAGAGCCTTGCCGGCCTTGAACTTCGGCTGGTTCGACGCCGCGATGGTCATCGTTTCGCCGGTGCGCGGGTTGCGGCCGGTCGACGCCTTGCGCTTGCTGACCGAGAACGTCCCGAAACCGACCAGACGGACTTCGCCGCCCTTCTTCAGGGTCGCAGTGACCGCGTCGAAAACGGCTTCAACCGCCTTGCTCGCGTCACCCTTGGTGAGGCCGCTCGAGTCAGCGACGGTGGCGATCAGGTCTTGTTTGTTCATGCCTAAGGAACCCCTGTGTGTGGTTGGATAAGTGATTCATGGCCGGGCCATGGCGCGCCACTAACGCTGTTTGACCCCGGCTTGTCAAAGCAAAAAATGGCGGGAAACGTCATAAAATGACGTTTTTGCGGTGAAAAGACGGCCCGGCAGCGATCGCCGGGCCGTCCCGGTCAGTGTCGAATCGCCGTTTCGGGGTCGGCCCCCGAACCGTGCGGCGGAGATGCCGCCAGCTCGTCGGCTTCCGTCCACTCGATGGGTTCCACTGGTGATACCAGCGCCTCGGCAAGCACCTGGTCGACGTGGGACACCGGGATGATCTTGAGCTGGCTCGTGATATTCGCCGGGATCTCGACCAGATCCTTTTCATTTTCCTCGGGAATGAGGACCGTTGTGATCCCGCCGCGAAGCGCCGCCAGCAGCTTCTCCTTGAGGCCGCCGATCGCGAGCACGCGTCCGCGCAGCGTGACTTCGCCCGTCATCGCCACATCCTTGCGCACGGCGATACCGGTCAGCGTCGAAACCATGGCCGTCACCATGCCGACCCCGGCCGAGGGACCGTCCTTGGGAACCGCGCCTTCGGGCAGGTGGATGTGGATATCCTTGCGCGCAAAAAGGCTCGGCTTGATGCCGTAAGCCGGGGCGCGCGCCTTCACGAAGGAGAGCGCCGCCTGCACCGATTCGGTCATGACCTCGCCAAGCTTCCCGGTCGTGCGTACCTGGCCCTTGCCGGCGGCGGTGACCGCCTCGATCGTCAGGAGCTCGCCGCCGACTTCAGTCCAGGCAAGCCCGGTGACCGCACCGACCTGATCCTCACGGTCCCCGACGCCGTGGCGGAACTTGCGCACGCCCGAGAATTCGGAAAGATTCTCGGGCGTTATCGTCACGCTCTGCGCCTTGCCTTCGAGAATCTTGCGCAGCGCCTTGCGCGCAAGGCGCGCAATCTCGCGCTCGAGCGTCCGCACGCCCGCCTCGCGGGTATAATAGCGTATGAGATCGCGCAGCCCCTCTTCGGTGAGCTCGAACTCGCCCGGCTTCAGCCCGTGCGCCTCGATCTGCTTTGCGATCAGGTGGCGCTTTGCAATCTCGACCTTTTCATCCTCGGTATAGCCTTCAAGGCGGATGATCTCCATGCGGTCGAGCAAGGGCTGCGGCAGGTTGAGCGAGTTGGCCGTCGTCACGAACATCACGTCGGAAAGGTCGACGTCAATCTCGAGATAATGGTCCTGGAACTTCGCATTCTGCTCCGGATCGAGCACTTCGAGCAGCGCCGAGGCGGGGTCGCCGCGGAAATCCTGGCCAAGCTTGTCGATCTCGTCGAGCAGGAACAGCGGGTTCATCGTGCCGGCCTTTTTGAGGTTGGTCACGATCTTGCCCGGCAAGGAGCCGATATAGGTGCGGCGGTGCCCGCGGATCTCGGCCTCGTCGCGCACGCCTCCAAGCGACTGGCGCACGAACTCGCGGCCCGTCGCTTTCGCGATCGAACGGCCAAGCGAAGTCTTGCCGACGCCCGGCGGGCCGACGAGGCAGAGGATCGGCCCCTTCAGCTTGTTGGTACGCGCCTGAACCGCGAGATATTCGACAATCCGGTCCTTGACCTTCTCGAGCGCATAATGGTCGTCGTCGAGAACCGCCTGTGCGGTCGCGATGTCCTTCTTGAGCTTGGACTTCTTGCCCCAGGGAAGCCCGAGGAGCGTGTCGAGATAGTTGCGCACGACGGTCGCCTCGGCGGACATCGGCGCCATCGAGCGCAGTTTCTTGAGCTCGGTTTCGGCCTTGGCGCGCGCTTCCTTCGACAATTTGAGCTTGTCGATCTTCGCCTGCAGCTCGGCAAGATCATCCCCGCCGTCGCCATTGTCGTTTCCAAGCTCGCGCTGGATCGCCTTCAGCTGCTCGTTCAGATAATATTCGCGCTGGCTCTTCTCCATCTGCCGCTTCACGCGGCCGCGAATCTTCTTCTCGACTTGCAGAACGCCAAGCTCGCCCTCCATGAAAGCGAAGACCATCTCAAGCCGCTTGGCGGGCGCATCTTCAACGAGCAGTGCCTGCTTGTCGGCGACCTTGATGTTGAGGTTGCCCGCGACCGAGTCCGCAAGACGGGAAGCATCGTCAATCTGCGAAAGCTGCACCGCGGTTTCGGCGGGCATCTTCTTGTTGAGCTTGGCATAATTTTCGAACTGCTCGACGACCGAACGCATCAGGGCGGCGGTGTCGACGCTGTCGTCGGGGGTGTCGGCAATCGGCGTCACGTGCGCCATTACCGCTTTGTCTTCGGCAGAAAGCGAGGCGAGTTTCGCGCGCTCCTTGCCTTCGACAAGCACGCGCACAGTGCCGTCGGGCAGCTTCAAGAGCTGCAGGACGGTCGCGATCACCCCGACGTCGTACAAATCGTCGCGCTGCGGGTCGTCTTCGCCGGGATCAAGCTGAGCAACGAGGAAGATTTCCTTGTCGGCTTCCATCGCCACTTCGAGCGCTGCGACCGAGCGGTCGCGGCCCACGAACAGCGGCACGATCATGTGCGGAAAAACGACGATGTCACGCAGTGGCAACAGGGGGAAAGATTGCGTCATTGTGGCTCCTGGGCGGCGGCGCGAACCGGCATGCCGTCCGTTTGTAAGATTATCCGCCCTAATATGGCGTAACTTGCTTCAGGTTCAATGACGCCAGGCTGAACAGGGGTTCGCTCACCCCTCGCCCGAGCAGCCAGCCTGCCGGTCGGATTGGCGCTACCAACGCTCACGACTTCAGAACGGCAGCTTGAACCCGGGCGGGAGCGGCAAGCCACTGGTCATCTTGCCCATTTCCTCGTTGCTTGCCTGGTCGGCCTTTTCGCGCGCGTCATTGAACGCAGCGGCGAGCAGGTCCTCCAGCATCTGCTTTTCGGAAGGGACCATCAGGCTATCGTCGATACGGATCGACTTGATGCGGCCTTTGGCGCTCGCGAGGATCCGTACAAGACCCCCGCCCGAGACGCCTTCGACTTCGACGCTATCGAGCTTCGCCTGCGCCTCCTGCATCTGCGCCTGCACCGTAGCGGCGGCTTCCTGCGCCGCCTTCATCATTTCTTCGATCGACTTCATGGGCTCGACCTATGGCGATTGTCTTCGGGCGGTTCAAGCCTTGCGTCGGGAAAAGCCGCCAGGGCGGCCTTCACCACGGGCAGTTCGCGGATGCGCGCTTCATTATCCGCGATCTTCGCCTGCTCGACATCTCCGAGACTCGGCCGTGCCGCGCCTTCGCCCGGGCCCACCTGCCAGCGCGTTCCTGTCGCCGCAAACAGGGCGTCGCCAAGATCGCGGGCAAAGGCCTCGCCGAGCGCTGGCGCGGGCGCGAAAATCAGCCGGCCAGGCTCGAGTTCGATCAACTTGAGATGGTCATAGACAAGCCCCGCAAGACGATGATTTCCCTTGCTTTCCAGAAGCTGATGAATTTGCGCTATCGTCAATGCGGAGGGAGGCGCCTCGGCATGCGGCGCCTCGGCGGCGGCAGGTGCTTCTGCCCGCTCCTGTCCCGCCGGCGGCGCGGGCGTCGTTTGGGCCAGTGCCGAGAGACCGCCCGATTCGAGCAGCTTTGCAAGTTCGCCCGGATCCGGCATCGACGCGGCATAGATCACGCGCAGCAGCAGCATTTCGAGATGCTCGAGCGGATTGTTGGCGCGCAGCACCTCCTCATGCCCCTTGAGCAGGAGCTGCCAAAGCCGGTTGAGCGGCGCAAAGCCGAGCTTTTCTGCCCAATCCCCGATCCGCTCGCGGTCCGCGGCAGCGAGCGCGGGATCGTTGTGGCGTGAGACTTTGGCGAGCGTGATCGCGTGGACAAGGTCCATCAGGCCGCGCACCATCGCGACAGGCTCGATCCCCAAGGCATATTGAGCGCGCGCGAGGTCGATCGCCCCGCCGGCTTCGCCTTCCAATATCGCCGCCATCAACTGGGCGATCGACGAGCGATCGGACAGACCGAGCATCGCACGCACCTGATCGGCGGTGATCGTGCCGCCGCCATCGAGGTCGGCATGGGCGATAGCCTGGTCGAGAATTGAAAGACCATCGCGCACCGATCCCTCGGCGGCGCTCGCGATAAGCCAGATTGCGGGGGCCTCGGCCTCGACGCCTTCCTTTTGCAGGATTGTGCTGAAATGCGCAAAAAGCATGTCGGGAGTGATGCGGCGAAGATCGAAGCGCTGGCACCGCGAAAGCACCGTCACGGGCACTTTGTTGACCTCGGTCGTCGCGAAGAGGAACTTGACGTGCGGCGGCGGCTCTTCGAGCGTTTTCAAAAGCGCATTGAAGGCGTTACGCGACAACATATGCACTTCGTCGATGATGTAGATCTTGTAGCGCGCCGAGACGGCGGCATAGCGCACAGCCTCGATGATCTCGCGCACATCATCGACGCCCGTGTTGGACGCGGCGTCCATCTCGATCACGTCTATATGGCGCCCCTCGGTGATCGCACGGCACGGCTCGCATACCCCGCAAGGGTCGATTGTCGGCCCGCCCTGACCGTCGGGACCAATGCAGTTCAATGCCTTGGCGATGAGCCGCGCGGTCGAGGTCTTGCCGACTCCGCGCACCCCGGTCATCAAGAAGGCATGAGCCAGCCGGTCGCGCGCGATCGCATTGCCCAGCGTCTTCACCATCGCTTCCTGTCCGATCAACTCGGCGAAGGTCTGCGGGCGATATTTGCGGGCGAGGACCCGGTAGGGGCCGCTCGACGCCGCGGGCGCAGGCGTCTCCGGCAGGTCCATGCCCAGCATCGGCGTGTCGTCGTCGGCGGAATCGTCCATGGCCCCGTCTTAGGGGCGGCGCGCCATCTTGTCGAAGGGGGAAATGGGTGGGAGCCGGAACGACCCGCAGCGAATTCGTTGCGGCTGCTTCCTTCCGGACCTGACCGGGTTGGCGAAGACTGCGTCCGCCCGACTCCCGCGGCGCATATGGCGAGGCCAGGCAGGAATTGCAAGCTGGCACGCTCGCCGCTCGCGCCAGCGTGCCGAGAGCCGGCTGGATCGGCGGGGCGCGCCCGCACAGTTCAAAGGCCTTGCCGCGCCGCTCCCGAGCGGGTTTGATCCTGCAAAGGAGCGCCAAGAGGAGGCACACCAACCCTTCTGTCAGGCAACACGCTTCCGCGTCTCGGGCCGTGTGACAATCATCCCGGTCATCCATTTACGAGGTGCGCGAATGGCAAGGTTGACCTTTGCCGGCCTCCGATAAGGCAGCGCAATTGCTTCCAGCCGGCGCGCGCGACCTCATCATGTCAGCGCGGCCCCTGCATATTGCGGCTTTCGGCCGGGATGTGCACCGTCAGCCCGTCGAGGTCCTCGGTCAGAACGATCTGGCACGATAGGCGGCTGGTGCGCCGCACCCCTGCCGCGAGGTCGAGCATATCCTCTTCTTCCTCGCTTGCGGGCGGCAGGCGCCCGAAATCTTCCTTCGCCACGATGACGTGGCAGGTCGAGCAGGCCATCTGCCCCTCGCATGTTCCTTCAAGCGGCATCATATGCGCCTGCGCCACGTCGAGCAAAATGTCGCCGGGGGCCGCTTCGGCCTCGGTTCGCCGCTTGCCATCGGCGTGGATGAAAGTGACCCGCATCAATTGACCCCCTGCAGCCGCGCAGCCGCCTTGATCGCGTCGAGCCCGCCGCGAAGCTCGTCCTCGCTCGTATAGCGTCCCCAGCCGAGCCGAATCGAGGCGCGCGCGTCGGCTTCGCTCACGCCCATCGCGCGCAGTACATGGCTGACCTTGCCCGACCCGCTGCCACAGGCGCTGCCAAGCGAAAAGGCTATATCGCGTGCGTCGGACATCAGGCGCAGACCATTTACGCCTTCGCGCCGCACGTTGAGATTGCCGTGATAGCGCGAGTTCGCCGCGCCGTTGATTGTCCACTCGGGCAGCATGTCCATGGCAAGCGACCACAGCCGCTCGGCATGCTCCGCATCGGCATCGAACCGCTCGGCCGCCAGCGCCGCCGCAGCCCCAAAGCCTGCACACAGCGCCGGTGAGACCGTGCCCGAGCGCATTCCCAGCTCCTGCGCGCCGCCGAACATCAAGGGTTCAAGATCAACGCCGTCGCGGACCCAAAGCGCGCCAATGCCCTTGGGTCCGTGGATCTTGTGCGCGGACAGCGCGATAAGGTCAGCCGCATCGGGGATCGCGATGCGGCCGTAGCCCTGCACCGCGTCGCAAAGCAGCAGGCTGTTCTTCGCATGCGCCGCGGCGGCGAAATCGGCCACCGGCTGCACCGTACCGACCTCGTTGTTGACCAGCATGACCGCGACGATGCCGTTTTCGGGGATCAAGCTCTCGTCGGGTGGCAATGCGATGCCCTCACCGTCCACGGGCAGGATTGCGGCATCGAGCCGCTCGAGACATTGGAGCGAGGCGGCATGTTCGATACTGAGCCCTGCAACCCCGCCCGGCTTCGCTTCCGCGCCGCGAAACAGCGCCCAGTTGAGAGCCTCGGTCGCGCCCGAGGTAAAGAAAACGCGTCCCCCTGCCGGCAGCAGCGCCGCAACCTGATCGCGGGCAACCTCGACCGCCGCTGCGGCGGCGCGCCCCGCCTTGTGCGTGCTCGAGGGGTTCGCGAAGCTGTCCCCTTCGTTTCCCAACCAGCGCAGCATCGCCTCGCGCGCTTCGGGCGCAAGCGGCGTGGTGGCCTGATAGTCTAGGTAGATCATCGTGCGAGCCTCTGCCCCCTATTCGGGTCCATGTCGAGTGACGCATGTCATCCGCGCCCGAGCGGCGGTGACAAGCGGGCGGCAGGGATACGGTCGGGCGCGGCGGGGACGCAAAAAATAACCGCTTATTGCGAGCGATTCGCAAAAGTTGCAACTTGCCACCCTTTTTCTATATAGGCGCCGCTCCCGCTCCGCCAACCCGTCACCCGGGTCTTTGGCAAGCCCCAAGAAACTTAGAAGGTGCGCCCATGCCCGACGTCATTTTTCCCGGTCCCGAAGGCCGCATCGAAGGCCGATTTTCTCCCCCGCCGCGCCCGCGCGCACCGGTCGCGCTGATCCTGCACCCGCACCCGCAGGGCGGCGGCACGATGAACGACCGCATTACGCAGGCGATGTACAAGAGCTTCGTGGCGCGCGGATTTGCGGTGCTGCGTTTCAATTTTCGCGGTGTCGGGCGTAGCCAGGGCACCTTTGATAACGGAATCGGCGAACTCAGCGACGCCGCGTCGGCGCTCGACTGGGTGCAGTCGATCCACCCCGAGGCGCAGACGACCTGGGTCGCGGGCTTCAGCTTCGGCGCATGGATCGGCATGCAGCTCTTGATGCGCCGTCCGGAGATTCGAGGTTTTCTGTCGGTCGCACCGCCAGCGAACATGTACGACTTCAGCTTCCTCGCGCCCTGTCCCTCGTCGGGCATCATTGTTGCAGGCGGCGCAGACGAGATCGTGCCCCCCGCCGCGGTGCAGAAGCTGGTCGACAAGCTCCGCACGCAAAAGGGCATCACCATCCACCATGATGAGATCCCGCGTGCCAATCATTTCTTCGAGCACGAACTTGAACAGCTGATGAAGTCGCTCGATAACTATCTGGATATGCGGCTCGCACCTGACTCGCCGATCCGCTGAGGCCAAGTTCGCCCCCCTTGCAAAGGGGGCGGGCAGCCCCTAGTGCGTCGGCACCAGCCAGATGGCGACATTGGCGAACATCACGAGCGCTGCGACGAACATGAGCAGCGCGCGGCGCTTGTCGCCCATCCGAAAGACATAGGCTGCCCCGCCGGTCAGGACGACCCCGGTGAGCATCAGCAAGGACATGACGGTATCGGACATGGCGCCGCCTTAGCTGCCGCGTCAGAAATTTGCCACCTGGCTTATGGCCAATCTTTCATCCTTCCACTAAAGCGCGCTCATCGATTCCCTTTCGCTGCAGGAAACGCGCCATGCGCATAGCCATTGCTTCCGACCATGCCGCTTATGAGCTCAAGGGGCTGCTCGCCGATTGGCTGCGCGGTGAGGGGCACGAGGTCGCCGATCTCGGGACCAACGGCCCTGAGAGCGTCGACTACCCCGACTATGGCTACCGTCTCGCCGACGCGATCGCGAACGGGAGCGCCGAACGCGGCATTGCACTGTGCGGCTCGGGGATCGGCATCTCGATCTCGGTCAACCGTAATCCGACATGTCGATGCGCCCTGGTGTCCGAGCCGCTGTCGGCCAAGCTCGCGCGCGAGCATAATGATGCGAATGTCGTCGCGCTCGGCGCGCGGCTGACCGGCATCGATATGGCGAAGGCGTGCATCACCACTTTCCTCACGACCGAATTCGCGGGCGACCGCCATACGCGCCGCGTCGACAAACTTTCCCACCCGCCCGTCCTGGAGAACAGCCGATGACCACCGAAACGCTCGACAAGCCCATCAAATCGGCCGGCTATTTCACCGATGGCGTCGCTAGCGTTGACCCCGCCATCGCCGCAGCGATGAAGCATGAGCTCGACCGCGAACAATTTCAGATCGAGCTCATCGCGAGCGAGAACATCGTCTCAAAGGCGGTACTCGAGGCGCAGGGGTCGGTGTTCACCAACAAATATGCCGAGGGCTATCCGGGCCGTCGTTACTACCAGGGCTGCGCGCCTTCGGACGAAGTCGAGACGCTGGCGATCGACCGCGCCAAGCAGCTGTTCGACTGCAACTTCGCGAACGTCCAGCCGCACTCGGGCGCGCAGGCAAATGGCGCCGTGCTGCTCGCGCTGACGAAGCCCGGCGCGACGATCCTCGGGATGAGCCTCGATGCCGGCGGACACCTGACCCACGGCGCGGCGCCCGCCATGTCGGGCAAATGGTTCAACGCAGTCCAATATGGCGTGCGGGCTGATGATCATCTCGTCGATTTCGAGCAGGTGGAGCGGCTCGCGAAGGAGCATCGCCCTGCCCTCATCATCGCGGGCGGTTCGGCCTATCCCAGGACGCTCGACTTCGCGCGCTTCCGCGCCATTGCCGACGATGTCGGCGCGCTTTTGATGGTCGACATGGCGCATTTCGCAGGGCTCGTTGCGGGCGGCGCGCACCCCTCGCCGATGCAGCATGCTCATGTCGTCACCACGACCACCCACAAGACCCTCCGCGGTCCGCGCGGCGGCATGATCCTGACCAACGACGAGGCGATCGCCAAGCGCATCAACTCGGCGGTTTTCCCGGGTCTCCAGGGCGGTCCTCTGATGCACGTCATCGCGGCAAAGGCGGTGGCGTTCGGCGAAGCGCTGCGCCCTGAGTTCAAGAGCTATGCAAAGGCGACGATCGCCAATGCACAGGCGCTTGCGAACCGGCTGAAGGCACGCGGCGCCGATCTCGTCGCCGGCGGAACCGACACCCACCTCGCGCTCATCGATCTGCGCCCGCTTGGCGTCACGGGCCGCGACGCCGATGAGGCGCTCGAGCGCAGCGCGATCACCTGCAACAAGAACGGCATTCCTTTCGACCCGTTGCCACCGATCAAGACCAGCGGCATTCGCGTCGGCTCGCCTGCCGGTACGACGCGCGGTTTCGGCATTGCGGAGTTTGAGGAAATCGGCGACATGGTCGCCGACGTGCTCGAAGCATTGCGCGACAAGGGCGAGCATGGCGACGCCGATGTCGAGGCCAATGTCAGGGGACGCGTTCGCGCGCTCTGCGAGCGCTTCCCCATCTATCAGGACTGAACCGGTGGCGCGGCAGCATCCCGAGGAACCCACGCTCGTCGAGCGCACGCTCGCAGAGGTGAAAGCAATGGGCAAGCAGGGAGCCGACCATCCCTCGACGCGCCCCGTGCTCGCCGGCGCGGTCATCGGGGCAATCGCCGGCGGCTTGCTCCCGGCGGTCAGCTGGCCCGTCGGGCTATTCGCCGGGGCCGCCATCACCCTCCTTGGCAGGGTGAAGCGCTAACCGATGCGCTGTCCCTATTGCGGCCATGAAGACAGTCAGGTGAAGGACAGCCGTCCGACCGAGGACGGCGCCGCGATCCGCCGCCGCCGCCAATGCGAGGATTGCGGCGCGCGCTTCACGACTTTCGAGCGTATTCAGCTGCGAGAAGTTGCGGTCCTCAAGGCTGGGGGCACGCGCGAACCCTTCGACCGCGAAAAGCTGATGCGCAGCGTCCAGATCGCATGCCGCAAGCGGCCGATCGATGGGGCACGTATCGAACGGCTCGTCTCGGGCATTCAGCGCCAGCTCGAAACCTCGGGCGAGAATGAGGTGCAGGCGGCGCAGATCGGCGCGATGGTGATGGAGGCGCTCAAAGGCTTCGACAACGTCGCCTATATCCGCTTCGCCAGCGTCTACCGCGACTTCACCGAGGCCAAGGATTTTGAAGAGTTCGCCGCGACGATCAACGAAGCGGCGCACAAGAACGGCTCGTGAGCAAGGCTCCTACCCCGGTTATCGTCCTCGTCCGCCCGCAGCTCGGTGAAAATATCGGCAAGGCGGCGCGCGCGATGCTCAATTTCGGGCTGACCGAATTGCGACTCGTCGCGCCGCGCGATGGATGGCCCAATCCCGACGCGGGCCCGGCCGCCTCGGGAGCCGACCGCGTCCTCGCCGACGCCCAGCTGTTCGAAAGCCTCGCCGAGGCGGTCGCCGATTGCGGCCACATCTATGCGACCACGGTGCGCAAGCGCGGCGTCACCAAGCCGGTTCTGACCCCTGAGGCTGCAGCGCGGCAGGTTCATGCACGCGCCAGCCGGTCGGCCTTTGTTTTCGGACCGGAACGGTCGGGCCTGGAAAGCGACGACGTCGCGCTCGCGCACGAAATCGTCACCGTGCCGATCAATCCGGAATTTGGTTCGCTCAATCTCGCGCAGGCGGTCATTCTGCTCGCTTATGAATGGTCGAAAGGCGAGGCCCTCGCGAGCCCGCCCGAGGTGCCGCTCGATCCCCCGGCCCCGCACGGCGAGCTTGAGGATCTCATCGACCATCTCGTCCGCGACCTCGACGCCGCTGGCTATTTCTTCCCGCCTGAGCGGACGACTGCGACGCTGCGCACGCTGCGTACGACGCTCACCAAGACGGGCTGGTCGCATAATGACATCCGGATGATGCACGGGATCATCACCGCGCTCGGCCACGCGCGCAGTTCGCCGCGGACGCCTCAGAAGGACTAGGCCGCGCGATCGCTTGAGCGCCTCCCTCATTGGCGATAGACGCAGCGGCAGAGACCGCGCGAGACGGCCTCGAAAGGAGCGCGGACAATGGCCGACGGCAAGCTGAAATACCGAAGCTACACGAGGCCCGCGGGCGGCTGGGGTGCCGCCGCTGCAACCGCGAAGGTGCTCCTCGAACAGAGCGTGGTCACCAAAGGCTCGCGCGCGCTCATGGCGATGAATCAGCCGGGCGGCTTCAAATGTCCAAGCTGCGCCTTCCCCGACGCCGATTGCACCAAAAAGCTCGAATTCTGCGAAAATGGCGCCAAGGCGCTCGCGCACGAGGCGACGAAGTTTCGCGTGACGCGCGATTTCTTCGCACAGCACACAGTCAGCGAGCTGATGGCTCGGTCCGATTATTGGCTCGAAATGCAGGGCCGCCTGACCGAACCGATGCGCTACGACGCCACGACCGACCATTATGTGCCGGTGAGCTGGGATGAAGCCTTCGCGACGATCGGCCGCCATCTGCGAGGGCTCTCAGACCCGAACCAGGCCGAATTCTACACCTCGGGCCGCACGCCGAACGAGGCAGCCTTCCTTTATTCAATCTTCGTGCGGGAATATGGCACCAACAATTTCCCCGATTGCTCGAACATGTGTCACGAACCGACAAGCCGGGGGCTGCCGCCCGCGATCGGCGTCGGCAAGGGCACGGTGATACTCGAGGATTTCGAACACGCCGAGGCGATCTTCGTCATGGGGCAGAACCCCGGCACCAACGCGCCCCGGATGATGAGCCTGCTTGTCGAGGCGCGCAAGCGCGGCGTTCCCATCGTCGCGGTAAACCCGATGCCCGAACGGGCGCTGATCCGCTTCACCGAACCGCAGGACGCAGTGCAAATGGCGACCTTCGGGTCGACGAAGATTGCCAGCGAGTTCGTTCACGTCCGCATCGGCGGCGACCTCGCGCTCCTCAAGGGCATGATGAAGGTCATGTTCGAGCGCGAGGCGGCGGGCGAGACCGTATTCGACCATGATTTCCTGCGCGATCACACCGAAGGCCTGGCGGAGCTGAAGCAGGATATCGAGGCGCAGGAGTGGGCCGATATTGTCGCTGTGTCAGGGGTTTCTGAAGAGCAGATCCGCCGCTGCGCCGAAATCTACATACGCTCGGGCGCGACTATCATCTGTTACGGAATGGGGCTGACCCAGCATCAACTTGGATCGCGGCTGGTGCAGCAGGTTGCAAATATCCTCCTGCTCAAGGGCAATTTCGGGCGCCCTGGTGCCGGCATCTCCCCGATCAGAGGACACTCTAACGTCCAGGGCGATCGCACGGTCGGCATCGACGAGAAACCGAGCGCGGCCTATCTCGACCGAGTGCGCGAGGTCTTCGGCTTCGAGCCGCCACGTACACATGGCCACCATACGATCGAGTCGGTCGAGGCGATGCTCGCGGGAACCGCCAGGGTCTTTATCGGGCTCGGCGGCAATTTCGTCCGTGCAGTGCCCGATACCGAGCGCGCCTATGAGGCGATGCGCAAGCTCGACCTGACCGTGGGCATCGCGACCAAGCTCAACCGCGGCCATCTCGTCCACGGCAGGGAGGCGCTGATTCTTCCCGTTATCGCACGGTCCGAACGCATCGAAACCGCGGCGGGTGAGCAGTTTGTGACAATTGAGGATTCGATGTCGAATATCACCGCGTCGCGCGGTGTGCTCGAACCCGCGAGCGTGCATCTCCTCCCCGAGGTCGAAATCGTCTGCCGGATGGCGATGGCAACGCTGCCTGCAAGCAAGGTCGACTGGCGGGGCTTCATCGACGATTACGGCCGTATTCGCGACAAGATCGCGGAGGTCTATCCGGCGATCTACGAGGGCTTTAGGCAGCGGATTGAGGCGCCGCGTGGCTTCCACCTCGATATCCCGCCGCGACGCCGGGTGTGGGCGACCCCCAATGGAAAGGCGAATTTCCTGGTCCTGCCGGGTTTGGAGGTCGACGCCAAGGTTGCCGACCCGGCGATGTTGCGGCTGGCAACGGTCCGCTCGCACGATCAGTTCAACACCACCATCTACAGCTACAATGACCGCTACCGGGGCGTGAAGGGCGACCGGATGATCCTATTCATGAATGCCGCCGATCGCGAAGCGCGCGGGCTTGAAGCGGGCGCGCGCGTTACGCTCGAGACAATCAGCGACGATGCGATCGTTCGGCGGGTCGAGGGGTTGACGATCATCGACTATCCGATGTCGCGCGGCGCGGTTGCGGGCTATTATCCTGAACTCAATCCGCTCCTCCCGCTCGATCACTGCGACCCGGTGAGCGGCACGCCGGCCGCCAAGTCGATCCCGGTCCGGGTCATCGCTGCGACCTAGCACAGCCCCGATATCAGCGAGACCCTGCGCATTGGTCTGCGGCGAGCGTCCCGCTCACCAACAGGGCGGAATCAGGCCGGGCGAGCGTCACCAGCGTCAGCCCGGCAGCAGCCGCACGCTCGGCCGCGAGACTCGTGGGCGCCGAGATGGTGACAAGCATCGGGCAGCCGGCGAGGACCGTCTTTTCGACAAGTTCATAGCTGCAGCGCGCGGAGAGCAGGATAAAGCCGCTCGCGGGGTCGACAGCCGCGCGGGCGAGCGCCCCGATCAGCTTGTCGAGCGCGTTGTGCCGCCCGACGTCCTCGCGCGCGATCCGAATCTCGCCGGCGGGCGAGCAGAAGGCGGCCGCGTGCACCGCCCCCGTCTCGCGCGCGAGCGGCTGATGCTCGCCAAGCGCTGCCAGTGCCGCGGCGAGCGCCTCGCGACCGACCGCGATTTGCCCCGTGACCTGGGGAAGAGGGCGCAGCACCTCCTCGATATTCTCCATGCCGCACAGGCCGCAGCTGCTCTCGCTCACGCGCTTTCGTGCCCGTTCGAGCGCTCGCGCGCTGCGCTCGGGCGGCAGCCAGATGCGCAGCGCCCAGCCGCCATCGATGGCGTGCACGTCGATGCCGCGCACCTGATCGGGGCCATCGACGAGCCCCTCGCTCATGGCAAAGCCGAGCCCAAAATCCTCAAGGTCGGTCGGAGTCGCCATCATGACGGCATATCCGATCCCCGAAACCTCGATCGACACCGGCGCCTCGATCGGCACCATCCGGGTAAGCGCCGCGTCACCGGGTTCACCGAGGCCGACGCGCTGCACGGGCAGCGCAATCGAGTCGCGCTCAGACGTTCGGGGCTTGCCCTCTTCCACCTGCACCTCGCATCAAGCGCGGACCGATCGCCCGCGGGGACTGGTCTATCCCAAGATCGACCGCAAATCGCCCCTTCTTTGGGTTCCACTTCAAGGGACTGGCGAAGCCAGCCGGCGCAACGTATGGCGCGGGACATGCGGATCGCGATCATCGACACCAGCACAACGCGCGCTGCGATCATTTCGGACGGTCTGCGCGAGGCGGGCCTCGATGATCTCATTCTCATCGACCCCAAGGGGCCGATCGTCGCGCAGGTCGAGGCCGCGCGCCCCGAAGTGGTCCTGATCAACCTGGAAAACCCGAGCCGAGACCTGCTCGAGGATTTCTTCGCCATGTCGCGCGCGCTCGCGCGCCCGATCGCAATGTTTGTCGACCAGAGCGATGCCGAAGCGACGGGCGCCGCGATCGACGCGGGCGTCTCGGCCTATGTCGTCGATGGGCTCTCGAAACAGCGGATCAAACCGGTGGTCGATCTCGCGGTGCGGCGCTTCCAGGCCTTTTCACGGCTCCAGCGGGAGCTCGACGAAGCGAAAAATGCCCTCGCCGAACGCGGGACCATCGACCGGGCCAAGGCGATCTTGATGAAACGGCGGGGAATCGACGAACCTGCCGCCTATGCACTGCTGCGCGGACAGGCGATGCGAACCAACCGCCGGATCGCCGAAATCGCCGAGGCGATCGTGACGAGCGACGCGCTTTTGGGAGATATGGAGTGAGCGCCGAACGCTTTCGCATCGGCTTTTTGCCGCTGGTCGACGCCGCGCTGCCGATTCTCGCGCATGAACTGGGCTTTGCCGCGCGCGAAGGCGTCGAAATTGAATTCATTCGTGACATGACCTGGGCGACGGTGCGCGACCGATTGCTCTACGGGCACACTGACGCTGCGCACCTGATCGCTCCGCTGGCGATCGCGACCGCGCTCGGTCGCGACCGGCCCGCGGTGCCGCTTGCGGTCCCCTTCGTACTTGGACTGAACGGCAATGCCGTGACCTTCTCGACCGCGCTTGCTGCCGAGGTGGGGCTCGGCGATGGTCTGGGCGATCCCGCAGCGCTCGGCGCGGCGCTGCGCGAGGCGGCAGCGGCACGCAAGGCGGCGGGCCGCCCTTTGCGTTTTGGTGTCGTCCATCGTTATTCCAGCCATAATTATATGCTTCGCTACTGGCTTGCCGGGGTCGGCATCCAGCCCGACAGCGACGTCGAAATCACGGTGACCAGTCCCCCCTTTGCCGCCGATGCGCTGGCTGCCGGCGAGGTCGACGGCATCTGCGTCGGGGAGCCGTGGAACGCCATCGCGGTTGATCGCGGCGTCGGGCATATCGCGCTCGCGACCGCGCAGATCTGGCGCCGCGGGGTCGAAAAAGTGCTCGCCGTTCGCAGCGATGTCATCGAAGCGCGCCGCGATGCGGTCGAGGCGTTGCTGCGCGCGCTCCATGCGGCGGCCGCGCATTTCGTGGAGCCTGCGAGCGCCGCCGAGAGCGCCGCCATCCTCGCGCGCCCCGCCTATCTCGACGCCCCGCAGGACGCGATCGAACGGGCCATCACCGACCGTATCCGCGTCGTTCCCGGCGGCGCGCCGGTCGCGTACCCCGATTTCATGTTCCAATATCGCGAGGCTGCCAATTTTCCCTGGCGCAGCCAGGCGGCGTGGCTCTATTCGCAAATGGTGCGCTGGGACAAAATCGGCTTCTCGCCTGCCGACGCGGCGACCGCGGCAGAGGTTTTTCGTCCCGACATCTACCGGGCAGCGCTCGCGGGTTCAGGCGCGCCCCTGCCGGGAGCCAGTTCGAAGCTCGAAGGCGGTCTCGATGCCCCGATCGGCGCCGGCTCGACGCAAGGCCGCCTGCTCCTCGGCGCCGATCGCTTCTTCGATCGCCGCGCCTTCGACCCGGAGGATATTGCAGGATATCTTGCAAGCCTTCCGTGAGGGAAGTCTTCCAAGACCGCGTATGGCGAAAATGTTGCACTGCAAAATAACCGCTTGCGCACACGAGACGAATCAGGCAATTTGACGTCACCCGGCAAGGCTGCCGGGCCGAGATCACAGCGGCGCCGCTCCAACGAGGGGGCTGGCCCGCGCGGCAGGCGGGGAGCCTTTTTCCCGCACTCCAAGAGGCAATGAAGCCGTCAGGATGCGCCGCATGTGGCCGCCGTCCTGGCGGCTTTTTTATTGCCCGTCGCAAAAGGGGACGGACGATGACGAAGGAACAATCAAGCTTCTGGTCGAGCGGACATTGGCCGACATTGGTCGCAGCCTTTCTCTATTTCGACCTCGCCTTCATGGTGTGGGTCATCCTCGGGCCGCTCGCGCCTGCAATCTCCGAGGATCTGGGGCTCACGCCAGCCCAAAAGGGATTGATGGTCGCCGTCCCGACGCTCGCGGGTGCGATTTTGCGCGTCAGCAATGGCCTGCTCGTCGATCGCATCGGCCCCAAGCTCTCGGGCGCGATCAGCCAGGCGATCGTCATCGCCGGGCTCCTGACCGCGTGGATGATGGGAGTATCGAGCTTTGCAGGAACGCTCGCGCTCGGCGTTGTCCTCGGCTTTGCGGGGGCGAGCTTTGCGATCGCGCTGCCGCTGGCAAGCCGCTGGTACCCACCCGAACACCAGGGCAAGGCGATGGGGCTTGCCGGCATGGGCAACTCAGGGACGGTGCTCGCTGCTCTTTTTGCACCCGGTCTTGCAAAGCTGTTCGGATGGAATGCCGTTCTCGGCCTTGCCTGCATCCCGCTCACGGTCGTTTTCGTCGCCTATCTCTTCATGGCGAAGGACGCCCCCCATAGCCCCGCGCCCAAGAAGCTGATCGATTATTTCGAGCCGCTCAAGTCCGCCGACGCCTGGTGGCTGATGGCCTTTTATTCGGTAACGTTCGGGGGTTTCGTCGGGCTCGCCGCCTCCTTGACCATCTATTTTACCGACCAGTTTCACCTCACTCCTGTGATTGCGGGCTATTGCACCGCGGGCTGCGTCTTTGCAGGGTCGCTCGTACGGCCATTGGGCGGCGCGTTGGCCGACCGGATCGGCGGCGTGCGTGCGCTCATGATTGTCTATGTGGTAGCGGCGCTCGCGCTCGCAGGCGTGCCCCAGGCTGCAAGCCTGCCCGCCGCGCTCGCTCTGTTCGTTATTGCGATGCTCGCGCTTGGCACCGGCAACGGATCGGTCTTCCAGCTGGTTCCCCAGCGCTTTTCCGATGAAATCGGCGTGATGACCGGGCTTGTCGGTATGGCAGGAGGCGTCGGCGGCTTCTACCTCGCCTCCTCTCTCGGTTTCGCCAAACAGTGGACAGGCAGCTTTGCCCCTGGATTTTATATCTTTGCCGGGCTCGCTGTGGCCGCCCTCGCCGCGCTGATGTTCGTCAAGAAGCAGTGGCGGACCACCTGGAGTGCACCCGAGGGCGTGCGGATCTGACATGGTGCGCGCCTTCTTTCTTCTTCCCGCGCTGATGCCGACCACGCTCTGCGCACAGGACATCGTGCTTTCCCCGCTCGGCGAGGCCCGTTTGCGCTATGAAAGCGTCGATCAGCAGGGTTTCGCGGGAGCCGACGCGCTGACGCTGCGCGTCCGGGCCGGGGTCGCGGCGAAAGCCGATCGCTGGTCGGCCCTGATCGAGGGCCAGGGCAATCTCGCGATCATCGATGATTATTTCAGCGGCCTTGGGGGGTCGCCCGCAACCCCGCTGATTGCAGACCCCGAAAACATCGCCCTTAGCCGCGCGCAGCTTCGCTATGCTGCGCCCGGCGTCGTGATCACGGCCGGACGCCAGCGGCTGGCCTTCGATGATGAGCGTTTCGTCGGTTCGGTCAGCTTTCGCCAAAACAGCCAGAGCTTCGACGCAGTGCGCGCCGAAATCGCACCTGCGCAAGGTGTAACGGCACACATCGCCTATGCGTGGAGCGTCCGCACGATCTGGGGCATCGACGGCACTGGTGCGCGGCCGCAGGCGGTGTCGGGCGACAATCTGTTTGGCACGCTTGGCGTCGCGACACCGCTCGGAAAGCTCACCGCTTTCGCCAATCTTGTGGATCAGGACGAGCCCGCGGTGCAGGATTTCCAACTATCGAGCCAGAGCTATGGCGCGCGGCTCGAGGGAAGGCAAAAGCTCGGCGCGGCAAAAATCGCCTATCAATTTTCCTATGCGCGCCAGTCGGACTGGCACCGAAATCCCAATCGATACGCGGCCGATTATTATCTGGTCGACGTCGGGGTCGATCTCGGCGGCCCGCGGGTTGGCGCCGGATATGAAGTGATGGGCGCGAGCGACGGGGCCCCGCTCACCAGTTTCCAGACCCCGCTTGCAACCGGGTTCAAATTCCAGGGGTGGGCGGACAAATTCCTGGTCACGCCGCCCGATGGCGTGCGCGACCTCTACGCGAGTGCGGGCTGGAGCTGGAAAGCGATCGGCCCGCTCAAGGCCGTCACGCTCCAGGCGGTTTATCACGACTATCGCAGCGATCGGGCGAGCCGTTCCTATGGCGAGGAGATAGACCTGCTCGCGGGCGCGACGCTCGGCAGATCCACCGCGTCTCTTCGCTTCGCCCGCTACCGCGCCGACGGCTTTGCCGCCGATACGAACAAATTTTGGCTCCAACTGGACTGGATAATCTGATGGAACATCGCCCAATTACGGCGGAGAGCGACACGCGCGAGCATCTTGTGGTGATCGGCAACGGCATGGCGGGATGCCGTGCGGTCGAGGAGCTGCTCGCCCGCGACCCTTCCCGCTTTCGTATCACGATTTTCGGCGCCGAGCCGCGGGTCAATTACAACCGTATCATGCTCTCCCCGGTCCTCGCTGGGGAGAAGGAGTTCGGCGATATCATCATCAACGACGCCGACTGGTATGCGTCGAACGCAATCGCGCTGGTTGCAGGCGATCCGGTGGTCGCGATTGACCGCGCGGCAAGGACGGTGACGACGCGCAGCGGGCTGGTCGAGCGGTACGACCGGCTGCTGATCGCGACCGGCTCTGACCCCTTCATCATTCCGGTGCCAGGCAAGGATCTTCCCGGCGTCATCGCCTTCCGCGACATGGACGATGTCAACGCAATGCTTGCAGCCGCCGACGCCGGCAAGAAGAAGGGCGGCGGCGCGGCGGTGGTCATCGGGGGCGGGCTGCTTGGACTTGAAGCGGCGCACGGGCTTTCCTTGCGGGGCATGAAGGTCACCGTCCTTCACCTGATGCCGACGCTGATGGAGCGGCAGCTCGACGAGGCGGCAGGGTGGCTCCTCAAGCAGGCGCTGGAGGCGCGCGGCCAGACGATACTGACCGGCGCCGACACCGCCGAGATCGTCGGGGAGATGAAGGTCGAAGGCGTGAAGCTCAAGGACGGAACGCTTATCCCGGCCGATCTCGTCGTGATGGCAGTCGGCATCCGCCCTTCGACCCAGCTCGCCCGTGACGCGGGCCTTGCCGTGGGGCGCGGCATTCAGGTCGACGACCATATGGTGACCAGCGATCCGGCGGTTCTGGCGGTGGGCGAATGCGTTGAACATGACGGACAGGTCTACGGCCTCGTTGCGCCGCTCTGGGACATGTGCCGGAGCCTTGCCGATGGCCTGGTCGACAAGCCCACGGGCTATCGCGGCTCGGTGACGTCGACCAAGCTGAAAGTCTCGGGGATCGACGTCTTCTCGGCGGGCGATTTCTCAGGCGGCGACGAGTGCGAGGACATCGTCCTGCGCGATGCCAGCCGCGGGGTCTACAAGCGCGTGGTGCTTCGGGACGATCGCGTCGTGGGCGCCGTTCTCTACGGAGACACCGCCGACGGGAACTGGTATTTCGATCTTCTCAAGACCCAGGAAGATGTCTCGGCGCTTCGCGACATATTGATCTTCGGCCAGGCCTTCGCCTCCGGAGGTGGGCGGGCGGACCCTAAGGCCGCCGTTGCAGCGCTTTCCGATGACGCGGAAATCTGCGGCTGCAACGGCGTGACAAAGGGGCAGGTAGTCTCGTCCATTGCCAAGGGAGCACACAGCCTCGACGCGGTGCGGAGCAGTTGCAAGGCATCGGCAAGCTGCGGGTCATGCACCGGTCTTGTCGAAACTCTGCTCGCCTTGACCTTGGGCGATGAGGTGCGATCGGGACCGAAGACTTTGTGCAAATGCACAAGCTTCGGCCACGACGATGTCCGCCGCGAGATCATCGCGCAAGGCATGCGCTCGATCCCCGAGGTCATGCAGAAGTTGCACTGGGCGACGCCCGACGGCTGCTCCTCCTGCCGCCCTGCACTCAATTACTATCTGCTTTGCGCGCTCCCTGGCGAATATCAGGACGACCAGCAGAGCCGCTTCGTCAACGAACGGCTCCATGCCAATATCCAGAAGGACGGCACCTACTCGGTCGTCCCGCGCATGTGGGGCGGGATCACGAGCCCCGCCGAGCTGCGCGCGATCGCAGACGTGGTCGAGAAATTCAATGCCCCGATGGTCAAGGTGACCGGCGGCCAGCGGCTCGACATATTCGGGATCAAGAAAGAGGATCTGCCGGCGGTCTGGGCGGATCTCAATGCTGCCGGAATGGTCTCAGGTCACGCCTATGGCAAGGCGCTGCGGACGGTTAAGACCTGCGTGGGATCCGAATGGTGCCGCTTTGGAACGCAGGATTCCACGGGGCTCGGCGTCAAGATCGAGCGGATGAGCTGGGGCAGCTGGATGCCGCACAAGTTCAAGATCGCGGTCTCGGGCTGTCCGCGCAACTGCGCCGAGGCGACGATCAAGGATTTTGGAATTGTCTGCGTCGACAGCGGCTACGAGCTCCATGTCGGCGGAAACGGCGGCATCCATGTCCGCGCGACCGACCTGCTGTGCAAGGTTGCGAGTGAACAGGAAGCGATGGATTATTGCGCCGCCTTCATCCAGCTCTACCGCGAGGAAGCCCGCTATCTTGAGCGCACCGCGCCGTGGATCGAACGTGTGGGTCTCGATTATGTCAAGGCGCGCATCGTCGAAGACGACGCTGGCCGTGAAGCGCTGCGCGCCCGCTTCCTCGTCTCGCAGAGCTTCTCGCAGGGAGACCCCTGGGCGCAGCGTGCTGAGGGCGCCGAGGCCGAACATCATGCGCCAATGGCGCGCTTCACACCGCAGGAGGAGTTGGCATGAGCACCGCAGAATGGCTCGATATCGGCTGGGTAGACCAGATCCCCGTGCGCGGCAGCCGCACCGTACAGGTCGAAGGCGGCGATGATATCGCGCTTTTCCGCACGGCGGAGGGCAAGATATTCGCGCTTCGCGACCGCTGCCCGCACAAGCACGGGCGCCTCAGCCAGGGCATCGTACACGGGGGGGCGGTCGCCTGTCCGCTCCACAACTGGCGGATCAGCCTCGCGACGGGCGAGGCGCTGGGCGACGACAGGGGGTGCACACCGACCGTGCCCGTCAAGATCGATGGCGGCCGCGTCCTCCTTTGCCGCGCGAGCACGCTGATGGCGGCTGCTTGATGGCAGAGGCGATCCGCACCACCTGCGCCTATTGCGGTGTCGGCTGCGGCATCCGTGCGAGGGTGACGGGCGCGCGCAGCGTCGAGATCGTCGGTGACCCCGACCATCCTGCGAACCGCGGTCGCCTCTGCTCGAAGGGCACGCATCTGGGGGAGACGGTCGGGCTTGAAGGCCGCCTCCTTTATCCGACGATCGCAGGTCGCCGTGCGAGCTGGGACAAGGCGCTCGATCTTGTTGCCAGACGTTTCAAGGAAACCATTGCCCGCCACGGGCCGGGCAGCGTTGCTTTCTACGTCTCGGGTCAGCTTCTGACCGAGGATTATTATGTCGCGAACAAGCTGATGAAGGGCTTCATCGGCAGCGCAAACATCGACACCAACTCGCGCCTGTGCATGTCGAGCGCGGTCGCGGGTCACATGCGCGCCTTCGGGGAGGATGTCGTCCCGGCGACCTACGACGATCTCGACGCGGCCGACCTGTTCATTCTGGTGGGATCGAACACCGCCTGGTGTCACCCGATCGTCTACCAGCGCATCCGTGCGCGCTGCGAGGCGGGCGCGAAGCTTGTCGTGATCGACCCGCGCCGCACCGAAACCGCCGAAGAAGCCGACCTCCACCTCGCGATCCGGCCCGGCAGCGACGTCGCCTTGATGAACGGACTTCTCCAATATTGCCGCGAGACGGGCATCGTCGACGAGGCCTATCTCGGCGCGCATGTTGCGGTACCGGAGGAGTTTTGGGATCGGCTTGGAGAGGGAAATGACCTGTGGTCGGCAGCGCGCATCTGCGACGTCGCCGCCGCGGATCTCAGGCATTTCTATGAGCTCTTCGCCGCGACGCCGCGCACCGTCACGCTTTTCAGCCAGGGGATCAACCAATCGACCGCGGGAACCGACCAGGTCAATGCGATCACCAACCTCCACCTCGCGACAGGCCGGATCGGCAAACCGGGTGCCGCCCCCTTCTCGATCACCGGCCAGCCCAACGCGATGGGCGGTCGCGAGGTCGGAGGGCTCGCCTCGACACTCGCTGCGCACCGGGATTTCACAGCAGAGAGCCGCGCCAGCGTCCAGCGCTTCTGGGCGGCGCCGACCATGGCCGAAAAGCCCGGCCTTAAGGCCGTCGACATGTTCCGCGCGGTTGGCGAAGGCCGGATCAAGGCGCTCTGGGTCATGGCGACCAACCCCGCCGTCTCGATGCCCGATGCCAACCGCGTGCGCGAAGCGCTCGAAGCCTGCCCCTTCGTCGTGGTCAGCGATGTGATCGAGAAGACGGACACCACCGCCTTTGCACACGTGCGCCTTCCGGCTGCTGCGTGGGGTGAGAAGGACGGAACCGTCACCAATTCGGACCGCACGATCAGCCGTCAGCGCGCGCTCTTTCCTCTCCCCGGCGAGGCACGGCCCGACTGGTGGATCGTCAAGGAAGTCGCGCGCCGCATGGGTTGGAAAACCGCTTTCGCCTATGACCGGCCTGCCGACATCTGGCGCGAGCATTGCCGCCTTTCAACCTACGAGAATGAAGGCGCGCGCCGCTTTGCGCTGCCCGGTGCCGCGCAGGGCGGAAACGCCGCCTATGACGCGATGCTTCCTTTTCGCTGGGGCGGCGACCGCCCCTATGCAGACGGGCGTTTTTCGACCGAGGACGGCCGCGCACGACTGATTTGGGTCACGCAGAAGCCGCTTCCGGATCCCCTCGTCAAATGGCCGCTCACGCTCAATACGGGGCGTTACCGCGACCAATGGCACAGCATGACGCGCACGGGGCTCGCCCCCAAATTGGCGCGACATCGCGAAGAGCCACTGGTCGAGGTGCACCCATGCGATGGCGCTCGGCTCGGGCTCAGCAACGGGGGGCTGGCGAGGGTCGACACCCCGCAGGGGGAAAGCGTCTACCGCGTCGCCTATTCCGAAGGCCAGCGCATGGGCGAGATGTTCGTGCCGATCCACTGGACCGATCGCACTGCGAGCGGCGGAAGAACCGGGCTGCTGCCCCGCCCGCTCGTCGATCCTGTCTCGGGCCAACCGGGATTCAAGCGCACGCCTGCGTCCATCGCTCCCGTCACGCCGCTATGGCGCGGCTTTCTGCTCCTTGCCGAGGAGCTCGCTGATCGACCGGCGTGTCTCTGGGCGACCCGCGTAGCGGTTCCCGCAGGGGTCCTCTGGGAGCTCGCAGGCGACGAGGATCTCCAGCGTATCGAGGCACTTCTACCGCGCGGCGAACGGATCGAGGCGCAGGACCCTGCGCGCGGGACGCGGCGCATCGCGATCGTCGCGAACGGGCGCCTTGCCGGCGCCTTGTTCGTGACGCGAAGCGGCGAACTCCCGCCACGCGACTGGCTGATCGCGCAGCTTGCCGCTCCCGCGGTCGCGCCCACGCTGCTCGCCGGACGCGCGCCGGGTGCGCAAGCCGACCGGGGTCCGCTCGTCTGCGTCTGCTTCGATGTCGGGATGACGACAATCGTCGCCGCGATCCGCGATCAAGGCCTCACCGACGTCGCCGCGATCGGGACCGCACTGCGCGCCGGCACCAATTGCGGTTCGTGCCGCCCCGCGCTCGCGCGCATCATTGCCGAGGAGAAGAGCCATGCCGCATGATGATTTCGCCCCCGGGATGGTGTGGCTCGTCGGGGCGGGCCCCGGCGACCCTGAACTGCTGACGATGAAGGCGGTCCGGCTGATCGCTGCGGCCGACATCGTCTTCTACGACGCGCTCGTCAGCCCCGAAGTGCTTGCCTTGATCCCGCCGCAAGCCGAGCGGGTGAGCGTCGGCAAGAGATCAGGGCGCCACTCGAAGGACCAGCAGACGATCGACGCGTTGCTCGTTGCGGCCGCAGGCGCGGGACGGCGCGTTGTGCGACTGAAAGGCGGCGATCCGTCGCTCTTCGGACGCTCGGCCGAAGAGATCGGCGCACTCAGCGCAGCGGGGCACAATGTCCGTATTTGTCCTGGCGTCACCGCTGCGAGTGCCGCCGCCGCGTCGGCGGGGGTATCGCTGTCGCTGCGCGGCGTTGCGCCTGGCGTGCGCTTTGTCACCGCGCACAGCCGCCACGGCGCGGCACTGGGCCCAGATTGGAATGCGCTCGCAGCCGACAGCTCGACGCTCGCTTTCTACATGGGACGCGACGCCGCGCCCGAAATCACCCGGCAGCTTATTGCAGCAGGCTTGCCTGGCTCAACGCCCGTGATCGCCGCATGCAACGTCAGCCGCGCCGACGAACAGCAGGTCGTGACCCGGCTCGACCTCCTTGGTCTTGCCGTCCGTTCGCTTGCCCCCGGCGCCCCCACGTTGATCCTGGTCGGTGAAGCGGTGCGCGGCGCCAGGCAAGCCAGCAGGGCCTGCGCCGCCGCCGCGCCCGGTCCTGCGCGCGAAGCTTCTACCCCTCCCCGCTCCGGTCGATCATGTCCATGAAGTCGCGCGCCGCATCGCGTTCACTCGCCTCCTTGAACGCGATGTCGAGATCCGGCGCGGCGCCGAGCATGTAGAGCAGCGACCAGAGCGCAAAGCGGCGGCCGCTATTTGTCTCCAGTCCGAGATCGACACGCATTCGCTCGGTCCCTGCAGCGAGGGCTTCCGGATGGATAGCGGCGAGATCCGCCGTCCCAAAATAGCGCCTGAGCTGGTCGTCAAAATCCATCGCCTTCGTCTTCCTTGCCAGTCCGGGGTGATCCGGACCGAAGGCTGCCACCCTCCGGTTGTCAAGGCGCGGGCGCGTCGGTAGGGCGGCGGCGTGAACAGCAGCATCGAAATCGGAACCGATGGCGCCGGACGGCCGGTGCACGTCAATGTGCAGGAACTGCTTGCAACCCGTCTGCTTGTCCAGGGCAATTCGGGGTCGGGCAAGTCGCACCTGCTACGACGGCTGCTCGAGGAAAGCGCAGGGCTTGTCCAGCAGGTCGTAATCGATCCCGAAGGCGATTTCGTCACGCTTTCAGATGCTTACAATCACGTCGTGATCAACGCGGGCGATTATAACGAGCGCGAGATCGCGACAATGGGTGCGCGCATTCGCGAGCATCGTGCCTCGATCATTCTCAGTCTCGACGCGCTCGACATAGAGGCGCAGATGAGCTGCGCTGCGGCTTTCTTGAACGCGCTGTTCGACGCACCGCGCGAGCACTGGTTCCCCGCGCTGGTCGTGGTCGACGAAGCCCAGATGTTCGCGCCGAGCGCCTCGGGCGATGTATCCGACGCGGTAAGGCGCGCGAGCCTCGCCGCGATGACCAACCTGATGTGCCGTGGGCGCAAGCGCGGCCTCGCCGGTGCCATCGCAACCCAGCGCCTTGCCAAGCTTGCCAAGAATGTCGCGGCCGAGGCGAGCAATTTCCTGATGGGCCGTACCTTTCTCGACATCGACATGGCGCGCGCCGCCGATCTGCTCGGCATGGAGCGGCGGCAGGCGGAGCAGATCCGCGACCTTGAACGCGGCAGCTTCCTCGGCCTCGGTCCTGCCATCTCGCGTCGTCCCGTGTCGGTACGCATCGGCACAACGCAAACGCATTCGCGCGGCGGAACGCACGGACTTTTGCCGCTTCCCGAGGCGGAACCCAACGACATGCGCTCGATGCTGTTTGCCGCGATGGAAACCGCCCCGCCCCCATCGCCTCCTCCGGCGCCTCCCCCCGTAGCCGCCGGCGAACTCCTCCGCCGGATCAGCGAGGGCGACGACAGACCCGTCCGCGCTGCGACGCCCGCCCCCGAAGCCCCCGAGGTGGACGCCGCCGATGTCGAGGACGCTGTCGCGGCGGCCCTGCGCGAAATGCTCGCCGACCCTGATTGCGCTTTTCATCCCGAGAGCTTTCTCTATCAGGATTTCTCGGTGCGCTGCCGGATGCAACGGCTCGCGCGCGTGCCGCTCGACCTCGCGGCCTTCCGCCGCCGCTTCGCGCTCGCCAAGGGCGGCATCTTCGACCCTGCCGAGCCCCGCTGGCAGGAAATATTGGGCGCAGCTGCCCGGCTTCCAGACGACATGCTTGCCCCCTTCGTACTGATTGCACGCGCCGCAGCCGAGGGGCTCCCCTGCCCCGACGACGACGCGCTCGGCCGCGCCTATGGCACTCGCTCACCCGGCCGGGTCCGCCGACTGGTCGAATATATGGAGCGGCAGGGTGCCGTCGTGGTCCGCTCCGACTTTGGCGGCCGCCGCTCGATTGGCATCCCCGAGCTCGGGCTCAGCACCGAGGCCGAATAAGGCTCAGCTCCAGCTGTCCTTCACCGTCTCCATCGCAACGAAGGTAGAGGTGCTCGCGACGTACGGCAGGCTCGATATGCGTTCGCCGAGCACGACCCGGTAGCGGTTGATATTGGCCGTGCGCACCTTCAGCAGATAGTCAAAGCTGCTCGCGATCATGTGGCACTCCTCGACCTCGGGAATGCGGCGCACAGCTGCGTTGAATTCCTTGAGCGCCGCCTCGCGCGTGTCGCTGAGCTTGACCTCGGCGAAGGCAACATGATCCATGCCGATCTTCACCGGATCAATGGCCGCCCGGAAGCCCCGGATCACGCCGCTTGCGATCAACCGCCGAAGCCGGACCTGGCACGGCGTTTTCGATAATCCCACCCGTTCGGCGAGATCGGTGACCGTGATCCGCCCCTCATCGCGCAGAATTGCCAGCATTTTGCGATCGAACTCATCCAATTCTCCTGCCTTTTCGGCCATAATCCGTCCTTTTGACCAGTAGAGTCCAGAATATAAGCGAATCTGACTTCCATATGCCACATCAAAAGGCATTGCGGCGCTCGCAATCATAGTAAAATCACTCCATGCCGATCTTTGCCGACTTCGCACCCCCGATCCGCCCCGCGACGCCGCTGCGCGATGCGATCACGGCAGCCTATCGCCGGGATGAGGCCGACGCGCTTGCGCCGCTGCTCGAGGCCGCAACGCTCCCCGAACCGCTCCGCGCCGACATCCGCGAAACCGCGCGCCGGCTCGTCACGCCGCTTCGCACCAACCGAAAGGGGAGCGGGGTCGAGGCGCTGGTGCAGGAATATTCGCTATCGAGCGAGGAAGGCGTCGCCCTGATGTGCCTCGCCGAAGCGCTGCTGCGCATCCCCGACGATGCAACGCGTGATGCGCTGATCCGCGACAAGATTGCCGATGGCGACTGGAGCTCGCATCTTGGTGATGGCCGCTCGCTGTTCGTCAACGCCGCAACCTGGGGCCTCGTTGTGACGGGCAGGCTCGTCGGCAGCGTCGACGACCGCGGTCTCGGCGCTGCGCTCGCGCGGCTTGTCGCCCGCGCCGGCGAACCCGTGATCCGCCGCGGCGTCGACCTTGCCATGCGGTTGATGGGCGAACAGTTTGTCACCGGCGAAACCATCGCCGAGGCCCTGAAGCGCGCGCGCGCCATGGAAGCCAAGGGATTTGCCTACAGCTATGACATGCTGGGCGAGGCCGCGACGACGATGGCCGATGCAAACCGCTATTATGACGATTATCAGCGCGCCATCGGCGCGATCGGGAAGGCGTCGGCGGGACGCGGCATCTATGCTGGCCCCGGCATCTCGATCAAGCTGTCGGCGCTCCATCCGCGCTATTCGCGCGCTCAGGCGGACCGCGTCACGGGCGAACTTCTGCCGCGGGTGAAGGCCCTCGCCCTTCAGGCGAAGCGCTTTGACATCGGCTTCAACATCGACGCCGAAGAGGCCGACCGGCTCGAGCTCTCGCTCGATCTTCTCGAAAGCCTTGCGCTCGACCCCGATCTTTCAGGCTGGGACGGTCTTGGCTTCGTCGTCCAGGCTTATGGCAAGCGCTGTCCCTTCGTGATCGACTGGATTGTTGATCTTGCTCGCCGGGCAGGGCGCCGGATCATGGTGCGGCTCGTCAAGGGCGCCTACTGGGACGCCGAGATCAAGCGCGCGCAAGTCGATGGCCTCGAAGGCTTCCCGGTTTACACGCGCAAGGTTCACACCGACGTCGCCTATATTGCCTGCGCAAGAAAGCTGCTCGGTGCGACCGACGCCGTCTTCCCGCAGTTCGCGACGCATAATGCCCAGACGCTCGCCACCATTTACCGCCTCGCCGGCGATGATTTCGCGATCGGTCAATATGAGTTTCAGTGCCTTCACGGCATGGGCGAACCGCTTTACGAGCAGGTCGTCGGGCCAAAGAAACTCGACCGGCCCTGCCGTATCTATGCGCCCGTTGGGACTCACGAGACGCTGCTCGCCTATCTCGTGCGCCGTTTGCTCGAGAACGGCGCCAACTCATCGTTCGTCAACCGCATTGCCGATCCGGCGGTGCCCGTCGACGATCTCATCGCCGACCCGGCCATCGTTGCTGGTGCAATGCCCTGCCCCGGTGCGCCGCACGACCAGATCGCGCACCCCGCAGACCTCTACCCCGACCGCTGCAATTCGGCCGGGATCGATCTTAGCAACGAGCATCGGCTCGCCGAGCTCACGCAAGCACTTGCGGAAAGTACCGCAATCGAATGGCGCGCGGCGCCCGCAGGCGGCGAAGGCACGGGGCGTGCCGTGCTCAATCCCGCCGACCACCGCGACCGCGTCGGGACCGTTGTCGAAGTCTCGAGCGCCGCCGCGCGGGCGGCCGCCGCGCGCGCGGCGGCGGCTCATTGGGGCAATGTCCCTGTTTCCGAGCGCGCCGCCATGCTCGAGCGCGCGGCCGATGCGATGCAGGCGCGCATGCCCATCCTTTTGGGACTGATCGTGCGCGAGGCAGGCAAGTCGCTGCCCAATGCGATCTCGGAAGTGCGCGAGGCGATCGATTTTCTGCGCTATTATGCCGCCCAGGCGCGTGCGACTTTCGGACCCGGCCAAGCGCCGCTCGGGCCGATCACCTGCATCAGTCCATGGAACTTCCCGCTCGCCATCTTCACTGGCCAGGTCTGTGCGGCGTTGGTCGCGGGCAACCCGGTGCTTGCCAAGCCGGCAGAAGAAACACCGCTTATCGCCGCCGAGGCTGTACGTCTTCTCCACGAAGCGGGAGTGCCAGCCGACGCGCTGCAACTGGTTCCCGGCGACGGCGCAATCGGTGCAGCGCTGGTCGCCGCGCCGCAGACGGCAGGCGTGATGTTCACCGGTTCGACCGAGGTCGCGCGGCTGATCCAGGCGGAATTGGCAAAGCGCCTGTCGCCCGAGGGCAAGCCTATCCCCTTGATTGCCGAGACGGGCGGGCAGAATGCAATGATCGTCGACAGCTCGGCGCTCGCCGAGCAGGTCGTTGGCGACGTGATCGCCTCCGCCTTCGATAGCGCCGGGCAGCGTTGCTCGGCGCTTCGCGTCCTTTGCCTGCAGGAGGATGTCGCCGAGCGCACCCTCGCGATGCTGAAGGGCGCTCTCGCCGAGCTCGCGCTCGGCCGCCCCGATCGGCTCGCGGTCGACATCGGCCCCGTCATCACCGCCGAAGCGAAGGCGAACATCGAAGCGCATATCGATGCGATGCGCTCCCTCGGCCACCGGATCGAGCAATTGCCCCTCCCCGCCGAAGCTGCGCACGGCACCTTCGTGCCGCCCACGATCATCGAAATCGGGTCGATAGCCGATCTCAAACGAGAGGTTTTCGGCCCCGTTCTCCACGTCCTGCGCTATCGCCGCGAACGGCTGGCCGCGGTGATCGACGCCATCAATGCGACGGGATATGGATTGACATTCGGCCTCCACACACGGCTCGACAAGACGATCGCCGACGTGCTCTCGCGGGTGAGGGCCGGTAATTGCTACGTCAACCGGAACACCATCGGCGCCATCGTCGGCACCCAGCCATTCGGTGGCTGCGGTCTCTCGGGCACCGGACCCAAGGCGGGCGGCCCGTTCTATCTCGGCCGCCTCGTGAGCGTACCGCCTGTGTTCGCAGCGCGCGCAGGACATCTTGGCACACCGCTCGGCGAATTCGCCGATTGGCTGAGCGCGCAGGGCGAAGCCGAGTCCGCGGCGGTCGCCAGGCGCTACGAGAGCGCCTCGGCGCTCGGCGCAGAACTGCTGCTGCCCGGACCGGTCGGCGAACGCAATATTTATGCACTCCACCCGCGCGGCCGCATCCTCATGCGCCCGGTCACGCGCACCGGCCTCTTCGAACAGATGGCGGCGGTGCTCGCGACGGGCAATCATGGCATCGTAGAGGGCATGGACTTGCCCGCCGGCCTTCCTCCGCGTGTCGCTGCTGTTTTTTCACCAGGCGGCGAGGGACCATTCGGCGCCGCACTGGTCGAGGGCGACGCGGCGCACATCGCCGCGGCGGCAGCAGCGCTCGCTGCCCTTCCCGGCCCCATCGTTTCGCTCCACGCCGCCAACGAAGGACCGGGTCTTGCCTATCATCCCGACTGGCTGCTCGAGGAGGTCTCTACCTCGATCAACACGACCGCTGCCGGCGGCAACGCCAGCCTGATGATGATCGGTTGAGCCGCTAGCGAAGCTGCCGTTTCTCGAGCTTGCGTGCAAGGGTGCGGCGATGCATGCCGAGCCGCCTCGCCGTTTCCGATATGTTGAACCCCGTTTCGACGAGCGTCTGGTGGATATGTTCCCACTCGACAGTCTTGATCGACGAAGGCCGTGCGCCGAGCGGGGCGTCAACATTGCCCTCGGCCCGTTCGAACGCCGCCTCGATATCGTCGGTATTCGAAGGCTTGGCGAGATAATAGGACGCACCAAGCTTGATGGCCTCGACGGCGGTTGCGATGCTCGCAAATCCCGTCAGGACGACGATGCGCATCGCGGCATCCGAAGCGCGCAAGGCTTGAACGCAAGCGAGACCCGACGCACCGCCGAGCTTCAAGTCGACCACGGCATAGCCCGGCTGATAACCCGCCAGCACCGCCTTCATTGCGTCAGGGTTCGCTGCAGTGCGAACCTCATAGCCCCGGCGCTCGAACGAACGTTTGAGCGTCCGCGCGAAGGCCTCGTCATCTTCGACAATCAGCAAGCGCCGCTGGTCCGTCATGACGCCTCTCCTTCTGGCCGGGCGATCGCCGAGATCGGCAGCAGGATGCGTACCCGGGCGCCTCCTTCGTCACGGTTGGCAACACTCGCGCCTCCGCCCAGCTTGCGCAGAACATTGACGAGCAGGAACAATCCAAGCCCGCCGCCCGGCCGCCCCTTTGTCGAACGATAAGGCTGGCCGAAATGTTCCAGCATTTCCTCGCTGAAGCCAGGTCCGCGGTCGGCGATTTCGATCACGGCCATATCGCCGTCGCGCGAGGCGGTGACGCCGATCCAGTCGGGGGAGACCTCGGCCGCATTGTCGAGCACATTGCCAATGACCTGTCGCAACGCGGGGTCGGAGACGATCGCGACGTCTGCGCCGAACAGGTCGTTGAATTCCACCGTTCCGGGCAGCCGTCCGGCGCGCGAATCCTCGACGATGTCCGTGAGGAAGGCACGCATCGTGGTGAGCCGCGGCGCAACCCCGCGAGCCTCGCCCGCCGACATCAGGATGCCGCTGACGATCGTCTTGCAGCGCTGTACCGCCGCGTCCATCTCGGCGAGATCCTCTTGCAGCTCCTCGTCGGTCGCGAGTTTCGGCGCGCGCCGCCAGTCGCCGATCAGTACCGACAAGGTTGAGAGCGGTGTCCCAAGCTCATGGGCCGCGCCGGAGGCGAGCAGGCCCATGCGCACGATATGATCCTCTTCCGCGGCGCGCTGCCGCGCCGCAGCGAGCGCCGCATCGCGATCGCGCAGGTTGCGGCTGATCCGGGTGACGAAGGCGACGAGGAGCACAGCGATCAGCACGAAGCAGACGAGGCTGCCTTGCAGATAAAGGCCGAGCGGGTCTGCCGCATAGCGTGCAGGGAGGAGCAGCGGCGTGGGATCGATACTGAGGGCCGCAAGCGCCGCGAGCGTCGCTGCAACGATCGTCCATGACGAACGCGGCGAGAGCAGGATTGCGCCGATAACGACCTGGAGGAGGAAGAGCGACGCGAACGGGTTGGAAAGACCGCCGCTATGATGAAGCTGCCAGGCGAGGACGGCAACGTCGACGAGCAATGCCGCGGTCAGCTCGATATTGGTCACCGCGCGGCCACGGCCGAGCAATGCCAGGCTGGCGAGATTGACGATGATCAGCGCCGCCACGGCTGCCAAGAGCGGGGCGAGCGGCAGGGTGATGCCCATCCACCCGATCACGACGCCGATCGTCGCGAGCTGCCCTCCCACCGCGAGCCAGCGCAGCTGGATCAGCAACGTCATGTTGCGCCGGCCGGCGTCGGCTTCCGGCAGCGCGGTCGTCAGCGAAGTGTCGGCCATCACAGGTCCCTATTGGACCGAAGCCGTACCGGACGCCACAACAACCAGGAAAAAAAGAGGCTGATCCCGGCGAGCGCGAACCAGGTCAGCGCGTAGACGAGGTGCGGGTCGCGGAAGCGCACCACGGTGAGCCCGCCTACTGGGTAGCCTCCCGCATTGGGCGCCGCGTCGGCGTCGAGGAAATAGGGCGCCACGCGGCCCAGCCCGCGTGCCTTGGCGATTCCGGCAACGTCGCGCGAATACCACCGATCCGCGGCCGCATCATTGGCGCGCAGAAAGGCGCCGCCGGGCTCGCTCATGCGCAGAAGACCCGTCACGGTCACGCTTCCCGCCGGATTGCCCGCAGCGCGCGCGGATGCATCGCGCCTGCCCCTCGGCACGAAGCCGCGATTGACAATGAGGGTAAAGTCCGGCGTCTCGAGCGGGGTGAGCAGCCAATAGCCCGCGCCGCGCTCGGTGACCGCCTGTACCAGCGTTTCGCGGTCATGGCGAAAGCGACCCGTTGCGACGATGCGGCGGTAAGCGTCGCGGTCGGCGGAAAGACGCGGCCATTCGGCGGGTCCCGGCGCTGCCACCGGTGCGCGCTGAATGCGGGCGTCGACTGCGGCAATCAGCTCGTGCTTCCACGCGCGCCGCTCGACCTGCCAGATACCGAGCGCGATGAAGCCCGCCGCAAGAAGCAGCGTCAGCGCCATCAGCAGCCGGCGTTTCACGGCAGCTGATTCATGTCATGCGGCATCGGCATCATGTTGGTGTTGAGGTGGTGCATGACCCAGAGCGATCCCGCGAGCGCGATGCCAAGCACGATGATCGTGAAGACCAGCGAGGTCAGCGACCAGCCGCCTTCTGCTCTTGGCGTCATGTGCAGGAAGAAGATCATGTGGACCACGATCTGCACCACGGCAAATGCCATGATGATCGCAGCCGTCGTACCCGGCGAGAGCGGCATCGTCATGACCAGCCAGAAGGGAATGGCCGTCAAGAGGACCGACAGCGCAAAGCCGATCAGATAGTCGCGCATCGAGGCGTGCGGCATCTCGATCTCGCGGGGATGGGCTGCATCGCCGTGGCTGGGTTCAAGGTTCATTGCAGCATTCCCATCAGATAGACGATCGTGAAGACGCCGATCCACACGACGTCGAGAAAGTGCCAGAACATCGAAAGACACATGACGCGCCGCTTGTTGGCGGCGATGAGTCCGTGCCTGCCAAGCTGGACCATCAGCGTCAGCAGCCACACGATGCCGAAAGTGACGTGGAGCCCGTGCGTCCCGACCAGCGTGAAGAAGGCCGACAGGAACGCGCTGCGCTGCGGCGTGGCGCCGATGTGAATGAGGTGCTGGAACTCGTAGAACTCGATCGCGAGGAAGGCCGCGCCAAAGAGCGCGGTCACCGCGAGCCAGGCCTGCGTCCCGTGTACCTTGCCTTGCTGCATCTGAAGCACCGCAAAGCCGTAGGTGATCGACGAGAAGAGCAGCATCGCGGTGTTGAGCGCGACCAGCGGCAGATCGAACAGGTCCTTTGGCGCGGGCCCCGCGGCATAATTGCCGCCCAGCACCGCATAGCATGCGAAGAGGATCGCAAAGATGAGGCAGTCGCTCATCAGATAGATCCAGAAGCCCAGCATCGTGCTGTGCCCCTCGGGATGGGCATGCTCGTCAAGGTCGTAGAAGCGCAGCTCTTCGTCCGCGGCGGCGAGGGTCTTGGTATTCATGTCACGGTCCGGCCGCCGCGAGCTGGCGGGTGCGCGCCTCCTCGACCGCCGCGACCGTTGCCGCCGGTATGTCGAAATCGCGCTTGTAGTTGAAGGTGTGGATGATCGCAGCGCCAACCAGCCCGGCGAAGCTCGTCCCCACGAGCCACCAGATGTGCCAGACGAGCGCGAATCCCATCACCAGACTGATCCCGGCGAGGATGATGCCCGCTCCGGTGTTGCTCGGCATATGGATATCGCGGAAACCTCTAACGGGCCTCTCGTGCCCACGGCGCTTCATGTCATGCCAGGCGTCGAGATCGTGGATCACTGGCGTGAAGGCGAAGTTGTAGTCGGGAGGCGGGGAACTTGTCGCCCACTCGAGCGTCCGGCCATCCCATGGGTCGCCTGTTTCGTCGCGAAGCTGGTCGCGGCGCCAAATGCTGACGGCAAACTGGATCAGCATCGCTGCAATGCCAACCGCGATCACCGCCGCGCCGACGCCGGCCACGAGGAACCAGATCTGCAGGCTCGGGTCGTCGAACACGCGCATCCGGCGGGTAACCCCCATCAGGCCAAGGATATAGAGCGGCATGAAGGCAAGCCAGAAGCCTACCACCCAGCACCAGAAGCTGATCTTGCCCCAGAAGATGTCGAGCCTGAAGCCGAACGCCTTGGGCCACCAGTAGTTGATCGCGGCAAAGAGGCCGAACAGGACGCCGCCGATGATGACATTGTGGAAATGCGCGACGAGAAAGAGCGAATTGTGGAGCACGAAGTCGGCGGGGGGCACGGCAAGCAGCACCCCTGTCATACCGCCGACAACGAAGGTCAGCATGAAGGCGACCGTCCACATCATCGGCAGCTCGAAGCGAATGCGGCCGCGGTACATGGTAAACAGCCAGTTGAAGAGCTTTGCGCCCGTCGGAATGGAGATCACCATCGTCGTGATCCCGAAAAAGCTGTTGACGCTGGCACCCGAGCCCATGGTGAAGAAATGGTGCAGCCACACGATATAGCTCAGGATCGTGATGCAGACCGTCGCATAAACCATCGACGTGTAGCCGAAGAGCCGTTTGCCCGAAAAGGTCGAGGTCACTTCGGAGAAGACGCCGAACAGCGGCAGAATGAGGATGTAGACTTCAGGGTGACCCCAGATCCAGATGAGGTTCACATACATCATCGGCGAACCGCCGAAGTCATTGGTGAAGAAGTTTGTCCCGGCATAGCGATCGAGCGTCAGCAAAGCGAGCGTTGCCGTGAGAACAGGGAAGGTCGCGACGATCAGAATGTTGGCACACAGGCTCGTCCAGGTGAAGACGGGCATCTTCATCAGCCGCATGCCCGGTGCGCGAAGCTTGAGTATGGTCACGATCAGGTTGATGCCGGACAAGGTCGTGCCAACGCCCGCGATCTGCAGCGACCATATATAGTAGTCGACGCCAACGTTGGGACTGTACGCAATGCCGGACAGCGGCGGATAGGCGAGCCAGCCGGTTTGGGCAAATTCGCCGACGAACAGCGAAATCATGCAGAGCACGGCGCCTGCCGCGGTCATCCAGAAGCTGAAATTGTTGAGGAAGGGAAAGCTGACGTCGCGCGCGCCGATCTGGAGCGGGACAATGTAATTCATCAGCCCGGTGATGAACGGCATCGCGACGAAGAAGATCATGATCACGCCGTGCGCGGTGAACACCTGGTCGTAATGGTGCGCGGGCAGATAGCCTTCGGATCCCCCGAAGGCCATCGCCTGCTGGAGCCGCATCATGATCGCGTCCGAAAAGCCGCGCAGGAACATGATGAGTCCGAGGATCATGTACATGATCCCGATGCGCTTGTGGTCGACAGTGGTGAACCATTCTTTCCACAAATAGCCCCAGAGGCGATACTTGGTGATCGCACCGACGAGCGCGAGCCCGCCGATCGCGACAATGATGAAGGTGACGACGAGGATCGGTTCGTGCAGTGGCAGGGCGCCGAGCGACAGCTTGCCAAGCAGGGGGCTTGTTTCCGGAGCGGAATGGGGCGTCATCATGTCTCTCGTCGCGATCAGGATTGTGGCGACGGCGCGGGCCGTGCGCCAAGAGCAGCGATAGTTGGGGCGGGGCGCGACAGACCCGCGCCCGTGAGCGGGGCCTGATCGACAGGGGTTGCACCGGGCCGACCGACGCTCGCGATCGGCGGCGCGCTGCATAGCGCTCCCACGTAGCGGCGACCCCAATAGCCGCCTTCGGTCCCGCGCGCGGCGAATTTGTCGTAGGTGAGGCTGCGGACATTGCCGATCCCTGGCACGCCCGCCCCGCCCGCGGCGTCGATCGACATCATATCGTGCATGCACATCTTGCCCGGTTCGACGCACATGTTGACGATCGCGTCAAAAAGCTGGGGCTCGACGGCGGCGAAGCGCTGCGCAGGGACTTTCTCGCTCGGCTTTTCAAGCCTGAGATAGGCGGTCCGGTCGAGCGTCCCGCCGCCCGCCTTTGTTGCCGCGACCCAGGCTGAAAAATCGGTATCGGCAAGGCTCTTCACCGCAAAGCGCATGTCCGAAAATCCGGCGCCTGAATAATTGGCCGAGAATCCGGAAAATTGCCCCGTCTTGTTGAAAACGCCGTGAAGCTTGGTCTCCATCCCCGGCATCGCATAGATCTGTCCCGCAAGCGCCGGGATGTAGAAGCTGTTCATCACCGAAGATGAGGAGATGCGAAACCGCACCGGGCGATGGGCGGGAAGCGCCAGTTCGTTGACGCTCGCAATCCCCTGCTCTGGGTAGATGAACAGCCACTTCCAGTCGAGGGCGACGACCTGCACTTCGACCGGCTCAACCGCCGCGCTCACGGTCTGCCCGGGCGCGGTGCGCGCGAGCGGTCGATAAGGGTCGAGCAGATGCGTGGCGACCCAAGTGAGCGCTCCGAGGCAGATGATGATAAGAAGCGGCGCTGCCCAGATCACCAGTTCAAGTTGGGTCGAATGATCCCAGTCGGGCTTGTAGGTCGCCGCCTTGTTCGCAGCGCGGTAACGCCACGCGAATACGACCGTCAGGATCATCACCGGCACGATGATCAACAGCATCAACCCGGTCGAAATCAGGATCAGATTGCCCTGCTGGCGCGCCACATCGCCCGCAGGATCGAGCACGACCAGCTTGCATCCGGCAAGCAGCGGCAGCAGGCCGAGCAGCGCGAGCGGCCGAAAGCGGGCGATCGAACGGGACAATTTCTGGGGCATAACCGCGCGCCTAGCCCTCGCTTGCCTGAGTGCACATAGGACATTTTGTCCAATCCCCGCGCGGGGCGCATTGGCGCAGGGGGCATTCCATCGAGGGGCCGTGCCCCTGTTTCCGACTCGCGCGCCCATATGCTAGGGTGCCAGCAGCAGGACCCGAAGATCAATGTCTGTCGATACCGCGCCCAATACGACACAGGCCGAACGCGACGCGCGCGCGCTGCACGACGATGGTCACGTCCTTGCGCCGGCGGAAATTGCCATCGGCGTCATCATCGGCCGGACGTCGGAATTCTTCGATTTTTTCGTCTATGCCATCGCGTCGGTGCTGGTGTTCCCCAAGCTGGTTTTTCCCCACCTTGATCCGCTTGACGGAACACTCTGGTCGTTCGCCATCTTCGCCCTCGCCTTCGCGGCGCGGCCGGTCGGAACGGTCATCTTTACCGCGATCGACCGCATTTATGGCCGCGGCGCCAAGTTGACCGTCGCGCTCTTCCTGCTCGGAGGCTCGACCGCAGCGATCGCCTTTTTGCCGGGGTATGCGACGATCGGCCTCGGCTCGGCGCTCCTTCTCGCCCTGTTCCGCATGGGCCAGGGCGTTGCGCTTGGCGGGTCGTGGGACGGGCTTGCCTCGCTGCTCGCCATCAACGCTCCTGAGGGCAAGCGCGGCTGGTATGCAATGATCCCGCAGCTTGGCGCTCCGCTTGGTCTCATCGTCGCGAGCCTTCTTTTCATGTTCCTGATCGCAGCGCTCCCAGCGCAGGATTTCCTCGACTGGGGCTGGCGCTACCCCTTTTTCGTCGCCTTTGCGATCAACGTCGTTGCGCTGTTTGCGCGGCTTAGGATCGTCGTGACCCCCGAATATGAGCGGGGCTTTGCGAACCGGGATCTTGAGCCCGCCCCGCTTTTCGAAACGGTGCGGTCCGAGTGGAAAGTGATCGTGGCGGGCGCCTTCGCGCCGCTCGCGAGCTTCGCGCTCTTTCACATGGTCACCGTCTTCCCGCTCTCATGGGTCTTCCTCTTCACCGAGGAAACTCCAGTGCGCTTCCTGATGATCGAGGCGATCGCGGCGGTTTTCGGGATTTTCGCCATCATTGCCTCAGGGATGATCGCCGATCGCATTGGCCGGCGTACCCTGCTCGGCGCAACCGCCGCTGCGATCGCGGCCTTCAGCGGCTTTGCTCCCCAGCTTCTCGGCGCGGGCGAGACCGGCGAGGCGGCGTTCATGATCCTCGGCTTCATCATTCTCGGCCTCGCCTTCGGACAATCGTCGGGCGCGCTGTCGTCGAGCTTCCATCCGCGGCACCGTTACACGGGGTCGGCCTTTACCTCCGATCTTGCCTGGCTATTTGGCGCCGGCTTCGCGCCGATGGTGGCGCTGTGGCTCTCAAGCGCCTTCGGCCTGCTCGCCGCGGGCGCCTATCTTCTTTCGGGCGCGATCGGCACGCTCGTCGCGCTGTGGCTCAACCGCGAGCTTGCCCGCACGATCGACTGAGCCCGCCCCCGTCGGACTGGGCCTGCCGCGGTGCGAAGCGCTGCCATGAGGATGCGCGCGCCCGCACCCCTCCCTTGAACCTTCCCTTCCCCTTGGCCCCGCTTCCGTCCCGCACGCGATCCTCACCCGCATCTTGACAAAACGGGTCGACCCGTCTGTATTGGCATTGGAGGGTCTGCTTATGATCAAATTCCCACTGAGTATGACAATGATCGCAGCGCTCATGGCGACGAACGCGGCGCCTGCGACGGCAAATGACGGCAGTGCCGGCATCATCGAGCTGCGGCAGTACAAGCTGGCCCAAGGACGCAGCGACGCCTTTGTGACCCTCTTCGAGGACAAGTTCATCGATAGTCAGGAAGCGCTCGGCATGCGTCTTGTCGGGCAGTTTCGCGACCACGCGGATTCCGATCGCTTCGCCTGGATTCGCGCCTTTGCCGACATGAAGACGCGCGAGGCGGGGCTGAACGCCTTTTACTTCGGCCCGGTCTGGCAGGCCTACCGAGAGACCGCGAACGCAATGCTCGTCGACTCCGATAATGTCCTGTTCCTGCGTCCCGCGGCACCCACCCTCGCGTTCGCGCCTGCGGCGCCGCGCGATACGGAAAAACCGCCGGGCGGCGCGGTGTGGGCGGTCATCGAATATCTCTGGAAGACGCCCGACAAGGGGTTCGCGGCCTTCTTCGCCGACCAGATGAAACCCGCATTGGCGGCGGCGGGCGTTGATGTGGTTGGCGCCTATGTCCCGGTCGCCGAGCCCAATAATTTTCCTCGCCTGCCGATCCGCAGCGAGCAAAAGCTGCTCGTCTGGTTCGTGCGTGGCGACAGCCATGCCGCCATTGAAGCCGCGCTCACCTCCGCCCGGCAGTCGCCGCGATGGCGAAAGACGATTGCAGCCCCGCTGCACGATGCCGAGGAGCGTATGCCGCAAATTCTCAGGCTCGATCCCACACCGCGCTCGGCGCTGCGCTGACGGAAGGGGGCAGGATGAAGGGGCGGCATGATTTCGCCTTCCAGACCGGCGAATGGCAGGTGCGGCACCGCAAGCTCGTCCGGCGGCTTGCCGGATGCAGGCGCTGGTATGAATTCGGCGGCACCTGCCGCGGCTGGGAAGTGCTCGGCGGCGCCGGCAATGTCGACGATCATTGGCTCGACGACCCGGGCGGCGCCTATGCCGCCGCGACCGTGCGCCGCGCGGATCCAGCGACCGGTCTCTGGACGATCTGGTGGATGGATCAGCGCTTCCCGGGTCTCGCAGCCCCGCTCGAGGGCCGCTTTGAAAAGGGGATCGGCACGTTCTTCGGCGTGGACGAATTGGAGGGGCAGCCGATCGTCATGCGCTTCATCTGGTCGCGGATCTGCGCGAATTCGGCGCGCTGGGAGCAGGCCTTCTCGGCTGACGGCGGTACCAGCTGGGAAACCAACTGGGTCATGGACTTCGCCCGCGCATGACCGCCTACACCTTGTTTGGAAACCTCCATTCGGGCCATTCCTACAAGGCGCGGCTGGCGCTGCTCATGCTCGGATTGGAGCATGCGTATCGCCCGGTCGATATCGCGCTACCGCGCGAGGCGCGCGATCCCGAATGGCAGCAATATAGCCGCTTCGGCGAGGTTCCCGTGCTCGTTGCGGGCGGCGTTCCCATCGTCCAATCGAACGCGATTCTCCTTCATCTCTGCCGCACCCACCACGCACTAGGCTGGGCAGCTGATCCAGAGGGCATCACCAGTTGGCTGTTCTGGGAGGCCAACCGTATCGGATTCTCGCTTCCCAACTACCGCTTCCACACATTGTTCGGCGAAACACCCCGGGAGCCGGTGATGGAATGGCTTCAAGAGCGGATGCGCACCGATCTTGCGACGCTTGACGCGGCGGTCTCGGCCTCCCCCTTTTTGCTCGGCGAGGCGGTCACCGCCGCCGATATCGCGTGCAGCGCCTATCTTCTTTACCGCGACCTGCCCGACCTCGAACTCGGCCGCTATCGTGCAATAAGCGCCTGGCTTGCGCGCATCGAGGGACTGCCCGGCTGGCGCGCGCCCCAGGTGGTCATGGGGAAGAGCGCGGGTTGACGCCTAGACGCCGAGCGAGCGGACTGCTGCCTGAACATGAGGAACGAGATCAGCCTCGAACCACGGATTTTTTGCCAGCCATGGCTGATTGCGCGGCGAAGGGTGCGGCAGAGGAAGAAAGCCCGAAGGGAGATAATCGCGCCACGCTTCCACGGTCCTGGCGAGTGTCGCCTTGCGGCGGCGGCCGAGATACCAGGCCTGTGCATAGTGGCCGACCAGCACCGTCAGACCGATGCCGGGCAGAAGCTTCGTGAGCCTGCGGTGCCACAGCGGCGCGCATTCGGGCCGCGGCGGATTGTCGCCCGAACCGGCCTTGCCCGGGTAGCAGAACCCCATCGGAATGATTGCGACGCGGGCTGGATCATAGAAGGCAGCGGGGGCAAGGCCCAGCCAGTTGCGCAGACGCTGGCCCGACGGGTCGTCCCAGGGGATGCCCGTTTCGTGCACCTTGCGCCCCGGCGCTTGCCCGACGATGCAAAGACGCGCCGCCGAACCCGCCTGCACGACCGGGCGCGGACCATGGGGAAGCTCCGCGGCGCAGCGCTGGCACGCGCGTATATCGCCGAGAATCTGCGCAAGAACGTCGGCCATCGCGCTCGACCTAAGCCTTCAGCAGTCGCATCAGGATCGCCACCGTTGCGTCGAGCCGTTCGGGCGACTGCTCTGCCTTCGACATCGTCATCGCTCCCGAATAGGCCGCAACGATGAAGCCTGCGAGGTCGTGCGCGCTGACCCCCGCAAAGGCCGGCGGTTCAGGCTCTGCCGCCAGACGCTCGGCGATCGTCCGCTGCCAATCCGCAAAGATGGCTTGCAGAGCCTCGCGGAAATCCGAATCCGAAAACGCAAGCTCGACCGCCAGATTGTTTACCGGGCAGCCCCGCACAAATCCCTGGGCGCGCAAATCGCCGCTCGTCGCGCCGATCGCCTCCGCCACCCCCTGCGCGACCGTCGGCGCCGCCAGCAGCGGCTCGAGCCACGCCTCACGCAGCGCATCGGAGACGCGGTCCTTGACCACCGCAAGGCCAAGCGCCTTTTTCGACTCGAAATGGTGATGGAAGGCTCCGCTCGACACCCCGGCAACGCGCTTTACGTCCTGCACCGACGTGTCATGGTAGCCGCGCGCCTGGAACAGATCGGCGGCAGCATCGAGGATACGCGCTCGCGTTCCCTCCGGGTCATTGGTTCTCAACCTGCCGCGTCTTTTTCGTTCCATTGCATCCGACACTAGGCGATTTTCGGCCGGGCGAACAGATCAGCCGATCGGCAATTCGGTAGTCGACTTGATTTCCGAAAGAGCAACGGTCGAGTTGATTTCCTGGACCCCCGGCAGCTTGCTCAGCTGGTCGAAGAAGAAGCGCTCATAGGCATCGATGTCCTTTGCGACGACGCGCAGCATGAAATCCATCGATCCCATGAGGACATAGGCATCGAGCACTTCGGGAAAGGCGCGGATCGCCTCGCTGAATTCGTCGAGATTGGCGCGGCCGTGCGCGTTGAGCTTCACCTGCGCAAAAACATGCGCATTGAGACCGACCTTGCGCCGGTCGACCACCGCGACGCGCTTGCGGATAAAGCCCTCGCGCTCCAGCCGATCGATGCGCCGCCAGCAGGGCGAGGAAGAGAGCCCGACCCGCTCGGCGATCTCGGCCGTCGTCTGATTCGCATCGCGCTGCAATTCGCGGAGGATCTTTTTCTCGAACGGGTCAAGTTGGGTCATTCTATCCGAATAACATGAAAACAAGGGTAATAATAACCCCAAATGAATGGAAATCCGTGCCAATGCGCGAAAGATTATCCCCGTCCGCGGTGCGATGATCGAGTCCCGATCAAAAGGAGCAATGACGATGGTTTCCCGCCCTGCCCGCCTGACACCGCCCGTTGAATGTGTGCGGCTCTTCGATGCCGCAAGCGGGCTCGATGGAATCATCGCCATTCACTCCACCGCGCTCGGTCCGGGTGCGGGCGGCTGCCGCCTGTGGAGCTACGCCGACATGGACGCCGCGCTTGCCGATGCGCTGCGACTGGCCGAGGGCATGAGCTACAAGAATGCACTTGCAGGCCTCCCCTTTGGGGGCGCCAAGGCGGTGCTGCGCCGGCCCGAAGGTGATTTCGACCGGGCCGCGCTGTTCCGCGCGTTCGGTGAGGCGGTCGAAAAGCTCGGCGGCCTCTACGTCACCGCCGAGGATGTCGGCACTAGCGTTAAGGATATGCAGGAGGTTGCACGCGTCTCGCGTCACGTCGCGGGCCTTGATGCCAAGGACGGCCAGGCGGGTGGCGATCCCTCGCCATGGACCGCGCTGGGCGTATTTGAATCGATGAAAGCGGCGGCGCGCTTCGCGCTCGATAGCGATCTCGACGGCCTGACTGTCGCGGTCCAGGGAACGGGTAACGTCGGCGCCCAACTCTGCGGCCGCCTTGCCGCGGCGGGCGCCAAGCTGGTGATCGCCGACCCGAACCCGGCGCGCCGCGACCGGCTGGCCCATGTTCATGATGCGCGCATCGTCGCCGTCGACGAAATTGCCTGCGTCGACGCCGACATCTTCGCGCCCTGCGCGCTTGGCGGCGCGCTTGATCCCGATACGGTCCGGTCGATGAAGGCGCGCCTTGTCTGCGGCGCCGCAAACAATCAGCTTGCGACGCCCGAGGTCGCAGCGCTGCTGCTTCGCCGCGGGATCACCTACGCCCCCGATTATGTCGTCAACGCGGGCGGCATCATCAATGTGTCGGCCGAATATCTCGGCGAAGACGAAGCGAGCGTCGCCGCCCGAATCGCCGGAATCGCGCCGCGCGTGACCCAGATTTTGCATCGGGCGAGGGAGGAGAAGCGTTCGCCGGCCGCCGTCGCGGACGAGATGGCCGAGGCTGTGATCGCGGGCGCGCAGCACGCTGCTGCAGCCTGAAGGGTGTGCCGCAGTAGCGCGATAGGGCGCGAGAATTCAGCCTGGAAAAGCGGGCGCCCGGCTCACCATGGCGGGTAGCGCGCGATCCATGACGCCCGTCAGCCAGTGGGCGGCGTCGACCGCTGCAGGCAGGGCAAGACCGGTCGCGAGGCCGCTGCGTTCGAGCATATAGGCGACATCTTCCGTCGCGACATTGCCTGCGGCGCCCGGCGCGAAGGGACAGCCGCCAAGTCCTCCGAGCGCGGCGTCGACGGTCGACGCCCCTTCGCCCACCGCCGCCCAGACATTCGCAAGGCCGGTGCCGCGCGTATTGTGAAAGTGGACGCGCACCGGCAGCGGGGCAATGGCCTCGGCGACGCGGCCCACCATCTCGGCGACCTGGGCCGGCACTCCGACGCCGATCGTATCTGCAAGGGCGACCTCGCGCGGCGCTGCATCCGCGGCGCGCTTTGCCATCTCGAGAACGCGGGCGAGTGCGACCTCGCCTTCGAAAGGGCAACCGAAGGCGGTGGCGATGGTAATCTGCCCGCCCCGCCCCGCTGCCTTTGCGAGGCCGACAATCTCGATCGCCGCCGCCAATGATTCGTCGGATGATTGGCCTTGATTGCGGATGCCGAAACTGTCGCTTGTCACACAGACCGCGCCCAGCTCATCGATCCGGCCAGTTGCGATTGCGCGCTCGGCGCCGCGCCGGTTGAGCACGAGGCCGATATAGGTGACATCGGCCCGGTCGGGCAGCAGAGCTGCAAGATCGTCAGCATCGGCAAGCTGGGGCACCTTCCTGGGATTGACGAAGCTCGTCACCTCGATGCGGCGTGCGCCATAGTCAATCGCGCGGCGGACAAGCGCCGCCTTGTCGGCGGTCGACACGAGCGTCGATTCGTTCTGCAACCCGTCGCGCGGGCCAACTTCGACCATTTCCACCACCCGATTTTCCGTCATGTCCGCCTTTTTCCGTTCCTGTCCGACTCAAATTGCAGGTTGAAAATTACATAGCATTCTAAGTATACCTTGGCCATAAGAGTTGATGCCATCGCCGCTGCGGGGCTTCTTATGCCGCTTCGGGCACCGAAAGGAACGCAATGACGACATATAAGGGAGCGCTGGACGGTATCCGGGTAGTCGAGATGGGCCAGCTCATCGCCGGCCCCTTCTGCGGGCAGCTGCTCGGGGACATGGGCGCCGAAATCGTCAAGCTCGAACAGCCTGGAACCGGCGACCAGATGCGCCACTGGGGCCAAGGCGACAAGCCGAGCTGGTGGCGCGTCATTGCCCGCAACAAATATTCGGTCGCGGTCGATCTGCGATCCGAGGACGGCCAGCAGCTTGCGCGCGACCTCATAGCAAAGGCCGATATCCTCATCGAGAATTTCCGCCCCGGAACACTCGAAAAATGGAACCTCGACCCGGCCGAGCTGCGCAAGACCAACCCCGGGCTGATCGTCGTACGCGTGTCGGGCTACGGCCAGACCGGCCCCTATTCGCCGCGCGCCGGCTTTGGCGGCATCGGTGAGGCCATGGGCGGCTGGCGCGGCATCGTCGGCTACCCCGACCTGCCGCCCGCTCGCATGGGCGTGTCGATCGGCGATACGCTCGCGGCGACCTATGGCTGCATGGGCGCACTTGCCGCGCTCCATCATCGCAGCAAGACGGGCGAGGGTCAGATCGTCGACTCCGCGCTTTATGAAGCGGTGCTGCAGATCATGGAATCGACCATCGCCGACTATTCGGCGAGTGGGACAAAGCGGCGGCGCACAGGGTCGACTCTCCCCGGGATCGCGCCCTCGAATGTCTATCCGTGTCGCGACGGCGAATATCTGATCGGCGCCAACCAGGATGGCGTGTTCGCGCGTCTCGCCGCCGCGATGGGGCGCCCCGAGCTTGCGAGCGACGAGCGCTTTGCAACGCACCGCGCGCGTGGTGCGCGCCAGGAGGAACTTGACGCGCTGATCGCTGAATGGACCCAAACGATGACCATCGACGAGCTTGAGGCCAAGATGGTCGAGGCGGGCGTTCCGGCGGGCCGCATCTATGACGCGGAGGACATGCTCGCCGACCCGCATTTCGAGGCGCGCGAGGCGCTCGTCACCGTTCCCGACGAGGAACTCGGAGAGATCCGGATGCAAGGCATTTTCCCCAAACTTTCCGGTACGCCCGGCAGTATCCGCCGCCCCGCTCCGCTCCGTGTTGGGCAGGATAGCGCCGAGGTACTGAAGCGCTGGCTCGGCCGCGAGGTTTAGGGCCATGATCACCCTTTTCGGCGGCCCGACACCCAATGCGCGCAAGATCGCGATCGCGCTGCTCGAAATGGAGCTTGAGTGGCGCCTTGAGCCGGTGGATATATTGGCAGGCGACCAGCTGACCCCCGAATTCCTCGCGCTCAACCCCAACAACAAGACGCCGGTGATCATCGACGACGAGGGTCCCGACGGCCCGGGCTTCGTGCTCTGGGAAACGGGCGCGATCCTCCTTTATCTTGCTGAAAAGACCGGGCGCTTCCTCCCCGCCGACCCGGTGAAGCGCGCGGTCTGCTGGCAGTGGCTCATGTTCCAGGTCTCGGGTATCGGCCCGATGTTCGGTCAGGAAGCGCATTTTGCCCATTATGCCAAGGACCGGCACGACTATGCGATCGAGCGCTATTCGCGCGAGGTCGACCGGCTGATGATGGTCCTCGACAAGAGGCTCGGCGAGGCTGAGTGGCTCGCTGGCGAGGACTATTCGATCGCCGACATGGCAACCCTCCCCTTTCTGCGCCGCCAATTCATCGAAAAGGCGGGCCGCTTCCCCAATGTCGATCGCTGGGGCGCAGCGATGCTCGAGCGGCCCGCGGTTACGCAGGGAATGAAGGTCGGCGTCGCACGCGCGGAAACGATCGAGGGCGGGCTCACCGGCTTTACCGACGAGCACCGGGCGATCCTCTGGGGCGACCGGCAGCATGTGAAGCGCTAGCCGGCCGCTCTGGCGAGTGCCCTGTTCCTCAATCTCCCTTCACTGCGGCATGGTTCGCGTCACCGAACATGTTTGACCATTCGCGCTCGTTCAGCGTCTGATGCCGCCCGACATATTTCGCCGGTGCCTTCAGATCGTCCCTGCTCATCGCGCGCTCGACCGCAGGCCGCCGGCGGATACGCTCGAACCAGTCGTGCATGGCTGGCCAGTCATCGAGCCCCATTCCCATCACAAAGGCCGAAGCGCGGCCCGGCCAGATCGCCATGTCGGCGATCGTGTATTCCGTGCCGGCAACATAAGGGGCCTTTTCGAGCCGCCGCTCGAGCACGGTGAGGAGGCGGTTCACTTCCCTGGTATAGCGCTCGATCGCATAATCCTGGCCTTGAGGCGCATAGCGAAGGAAATGGCTCGCCTGGCCGCCCATCGGGCCGAGCCCCGCGACCTGCCAGGTCAACCACGAAAGCGTCGCCGCGCGCTCTGTACCCGACCGAGGCAGGAAGCGCCCGGCCTTTTCACCCAGATACTGGAGGATCGCACCCGACTCGAACACGGTGATCGCCTCGTCGCCCTCGGCCGGTGCATGGTCAACGATCGCGGGCAGCTTGTGGTTCGGATTGATGCGTCCGAATTCGGCGCTGAGCTGGTCGCCCTCGAAAATGTCATAGGGAATCACGCGGTAGGGCTCGCCAATCTCTTCCAGCATGATCGCGATCTTCTGCCCGTTGGGCGTCGCGGAATAGTGAAGGTCAATCATCAGCCGATCTCGTAAAAGACATGTCGGACGCCAAAGTCGGTGACCTCACCCACCCCGACCGCGAGCGTCCCGTTGAGCCAGCGATATCGCTCGCTTGCGGTTTCAAAGACCGCCGCAACGCGAAGATAGTAGCGCGAGGGGTCAACCGGCGGCCTCGCGGGGTCTGCGAATAGCGCACGAACATCGTCAGGAATCAGGCTGCGCCCCGTATAGGTGAGATAGATGAGATCTTCCTCCTCGGTTTTCCACACCGCGCGGGCATCGAAGGTGCCGACCGATGCGTCGCCGATTCGCCCCGAGCGCGGCCAGTTGCCGCCGCCCGGCAGAACCTCCCCCCGAATGCGCGGTCCAAGGACGCGCCCGCCCGTGAGATAGCCCACGCGCTGCTCACCGAAAGGCGACGCCCCGATCGCAATGAGCCCGCCACCTACATCGAACTCGACGGTGCACAGATGGCGGCTTTCGAGCCCTGGGGGAGCGGGGGGCGAATTTTGCTCGGTCATGCTCAATCCTTCTTCTCCAAAACTATGGACAAGTATAAAACCATTAGTATACTAAGGGTCAACCAGATTGACGGATGGATCACCGGCTTTCACCGCCACCGTCACCGGGATCTTTATGGGAGGGTCTAATGAAGGGTCTGAATCATCTCCTGCTGTCGGGCGCGGCAATCGCTGCGATGACGGCCTGTGCCACGCCGGCGTATGCGCAGGCTGCCGACGAAGGCGAGAGCGCGGGGAGCAGCAACGAAATCATCGTGACCGCGCAAAAGCGCGAACAGAGCCTGCAGGACGTTCCCATCTCGATGGAAGTGGTCAGCGGCCAGAAGCTTGCCGAGTTCAACTCGAACGACATCAAGGCGGTCATGAACTACACGCCGAACGTCTTCGTCCAGTCGACCGCAGGCAATGACGTCATCTATATCCGGGGCTTTGGCTCACCGCCGGCCAACTTCGCGTTCGACCAGTCGGTATCGCTCTATGTTGACGGTGTTTACGCGGGTCGCTCGCGCCAGGCGCAGGCCCCATTCTTCGACCTTGCGCGCGTCGAGGTGCTGCGCGGCCCGCAGGGCGCATTGTTCGGCAAGAATACCGCGGCAGGCGCGGTCAGCGTCGTCTCGGCCGGTCCGACGAGTACGCCGGAAGGCGCGTTCACCGCGCTTTATAACTTCGACCATGAGGGGTTCGACGTCTCGGGCTATATCTCGGGCCCGATCAGCGACACGCTGAGCGCGCGCCTTGCCTACAAGATCGTCAACCAGGACGGCTACATCCGCAATCTTGCGACCAATCATGATGACCCCGAAGTGCGCCAGCAGCTCGCTCGCCTGACGCTGAAGTGGGAACCCTCGAGCGACTTCGACTATACGGTGAAGGCAGAATATGCGAACCGCGACGTCATCGGCGGCATCACCGTTGCCAGTTCGCTCACCGGCCCGCAGACTCCGCGCACAACGCGGTATCTGGAACGCTCAGCGCTTGGCGATGAAGGCACCAAGACTGAATCGGTCATGCTCTCGGGCACCGGCAACATCGCGCTCGGCGACTATACGCTGACCTCGGTCACCGGCTATTCCTGGTTCAACGCCGACATCGTCAACGGCTTCGACCAGATGATTCCGGGCGGTGGCGGCGCGGCCACCAACAATTCGGTCTACAACAGCTTCCCCGAACGCTTCGACCAGTTCTCGCAGGAACTGCGCATCCTCTCGCCGACAGGGCGCACCTTCGAGTTCATCGCCGGCGCCTATTATGACCGTTCGACCTACCGGCTCGACCAGCTCCAGGGCTTCAACATCCTCGATCTGTTCGGAAGTCCCTATTTCGGCCGCATCGACAGCCGCTTCAACCAGAAGGCTGAAAGCTGGTCGGTCTTTGGCCAGGGCACGCTCAACGTCAGCGACGCATTCCGCGTGATCGGCAGCCTGCGCTACAGCCATACGAAGAAGGACGCCGACTTCGCGGCGCGCCTCATCTATGGTCCTTTCGCTCTTCGCCCGATCTCGAGCGCCAAGGGTTCGCTCAGCGAAGGCAATGTCGATCCCTCGATCACGCTGCAATATGACGTTGCGCCGCGCGTCATGGTCTATGCAACCTATGGCCGCGGCTCCAAGTCGGGCGGCTTCGTCTCCAACACGCTCGGTACGACCGACGCGACCTTCTCGTTCGAGCCTGAACGCTCGACCAACTATGAGGCCGGCATCAAGTCGACGCTCGCGGGCGGTGCGATCGTGGCGAACGTTTCGGCCTATCACACCGAGTTCAAGGATCTGCAGGTCTCGGTCTATCAGCCCGAATCGTCGAGCTACCTCACCGGGAACGCGGCCAGTGCGACGTCGAAGGGTATCGAGGGATCGCTCAGCATCTTCCCCTTCCCCAATTTCGACATAGTCGCGTCGGGCGCGTACCAGGACATCAAATACGACGATTATCCGGGCGCGGCCTGCCTCGCCTCGCAGCCGCTCACCTGCACGCCGACGACCAACAACCTCGCTGGCTACAGCCCGGCCTACACGTCGAAATGGACCGGCAGCGTGACTGCACACGCAGGGTTTGACCTGCCGAGCGACCTCAAGCTCGACATTACCGGGGTCGCGGCGGGCCGTTCGAAATATTTCGACTCCGACGACCAGAGCCCGATCTACGGCGTTCAGAAGGGCTATGTGAAGCTCGATCTGCGCGTCCAGCTGGCGGACCGGAATGCCGGCTGGCATTTGGCGGTGGTGGGCAAGAACCTCACCAACAAGCTCACCACCGGCAGCGTCTTCCGCCTGCCCGCGCCGATCACCGCTGTGTCGCGCGCGATCCAATATGTGGAACCCAGCCGCAATATTTCGGTCGAGGCCGGGTTCAAATTCTGATGCCTGAGGGATCGGCCGCGATCGACGCTCTCCTCGACAGGGAAGCGGCGGTCGCGGCCGTGACCGCTTACGCGGGCGCGCTCGACGCGCGCGACTGGGCGGGATTGCGCGCTCTTTTCACCGACACGATCGCGATCGACTATGGCGCGATCGGCTCGCTCGTCGCGACGGTGACCGCCGACGAATGGACAAACCGCTGCCGGGCGCTTGAGGGTTTCGATGCGACCGCGCACAGGCTCCACAACATGCTCGCCGTCATCGACGGCGACGCAGCGCTCGTCACCAGCATCGTCGATGCGGCGCATTTCGTCACGACCCGCAGCGGGGAGCTCATGGGCGACATCATCGGCCGATACACACACCGCCTTGTGCGCGAGCAGGGCTGGAAAATCGCCGGCGTCACCCTCAGCGTGGCCGGCTATCCTGCAGGAAAGGACGCATTCGATGCGGCCTTCGCCGCCGCGCGGGCCATTTTCGCCGAGAGAAGCGCCTCATGATCGACGTCTATTTCACCCCTACCCCCAACGGGCACAAGGTCTCGATCATGCTCGAAGAGACCGGACTTGCGCACCGGCTCCTCAAGATGGACATGCTGGCGGGCGATCATCTGACGCCTGAATATCGCCGTATCAATCCGAACGGGCGGTTGCCCGCGATCGTCGATCACGAACCGATCGGCGGCGACGCGCCGCTTCCCGTGTTCGAAAGCGGCGCGATCCTCCTTTATCTTGCCGAAAAGAGCGGGCAGCTGCTTCCAAGGGATCCGCGCCGGCGCAGCCAGGCGCAGCAATGGCTGATGTGGCAGATGGCAAGCTTCGGCCCGATGCAGGGTCAGGCGCACCATTTCATTCGCTATGCGCCCGAAGGACAGACCTATCCTGTCGAACGCTATCGCAATGAGACGGTACGCCTGCTTCACGTCCTCGACGGACGGCTGCGTGAGGCCGAGTATCTCGCCGAGGAATATTCGGTTGCCGACATCGCGTGCTGGCCGTGGGCGCGCGCGACGCGAGCCATCGGGCTTGCGCTCGAGGACTATCCTGCTGTCGCCGACTGGTTCGCACGCATAGCGGAGCGGCCCGCGGTGATCGCGGGCACCGACGTCAAGAATGCGGCCAACCTCTCAAGCGCGCGTCCGGTCCTCACCGAGGAGCAATGGTCGAACCTGTTCGGCAAGAACATGCTTGAGGCGCCAACGCGTTAAGCCGGCGGGATATCAGCGCCCTCGCGGGGCAAGGGGGAAGGCCCCCTGCCCTCCGTTCAGCTCAGCTCCGCCCGCACCAGCGCCGCGCCCTCGACCATCGCCCTCAGCTTGGCCTGCGAATGCTCGCGGCTGTGATATTTCATCCCGCAATCGGGCGCGATCCACAGGCGCTCGGCATCGACATATCGCAGCGCCTCGCGGATGCGGCCCGCGACCACTTCGGGCGTCTCGACGTCGGGAACCGACAAATCCAGCACGCCGTACATGATCGTCTTCGTCGGCAGTTCGGCAAGGATCGCGGGATCGAGCCCGGGCTGGGCCGCCTCGATCGAGATGACGTCGATTGCCGAGGCCTCGAGCTCGGCGAGAAAATCATAGGCCTTGGGCTTTGGCCCTGTCGCGCCTGCGCCGTGATGGACCATCGCGTAACCAAAGCAGATGTGGAGCGCTGTCGTTCCCTCGACACCGTCGAGTGCGCGGTTGATTGCCTCGATCGCATAGGCACCGGCAGCGTCGGCGCGGGCCTGCAGATAGGGCTCATCGAGCTGGACGACGTCGACCCCTGCGGCAAATAGGTCGCGAATCTCGGCGTTGACCGCCTCTGCATAATCCATCGCGAGGGCGCGAGCGTCCGGATAATAGCCGTTTTCGGCCTGCTGCGTCATCGTGAAGGGGCCGGGAAGCGTGAGCTTGACGGGCTTGGCCGAATGACGACGGAGGAAGGCCGCGTCCTGCGCTTCAATGGGCGCGACGCGGCGGATCGGGCCCGAGACGAGCGGAACGGGATTGGCATTGCCCGTCCGGTCGATTGCCGTGCCGTGCTTGTCGGGATCGATCCCGGAAAGGGCCGTTGCGAGCCGGTTCGAGTAGCTTTCGCGCCGCATCTCGCCGTCACCGACTATGTCGATGCCAATCTCTTCCTGGTCGCGGATCGCCATCAGCGTCGCAGCCTCCTGCGCGTCGGCGAGCCATGGCTCGGCTATGCGCCAGAGCGTCTCGGCGCGCACACGCGGGGGAAGGCTCGCCTTCAGCCTTTCCCGGTCGATCAGCCAGTCAGGTTGGGGATAGCTTCCCACGATCGTCGTGGGCAAGATAGGGTGGTCGAACACGGCTGATCCTCTCGAATTTTCGGGCTGGTCAGGTTTTACTTAGTATTCTATCTAATTCAAGCGAAACAGACGGTGGGAGAACTCGATGATCGATCTGGATGCCATCAGGACGCTGGCCGACATCCCCGCAGCGCAAGCCCAAAAGCGCGGCGACGCGGTCGCGGTCAAATTCGGGACGCGCGAAACAAGCTTCGCCGAACTCGACGCGAAGTCGAACCGCGTCGCCAACGCGCTGATCGCGTCGACGATTGTTCCAGGCGACCGCGTGTCGGTTCTCTCGAAGAACCACGACGCCTGGTATCCTCTCTTCTTCGGAACCGCGCGGTCGCGCGCCTGCCTTGCGCCAATCAACTGCAGGCTTGCAGCGGGCGAGATCGCCTTCATCCTGGGCGATGCAGCGCCGAAGCTGTTGTTCGTTGGGGAGGATTTTTTCGAGACCGCACTCGCCGCGATTGCGCAGCTTGATAGCCCGCCACGCCTCATAGCCCTTTACGGGGCGCACCCGGCCTTCGAGAGCCTCGACGCCTGGCTGGGCGATGCGCCCGCGCAGCCACCCGCCGACGAGCCGCAGCTCGCCGACGATGTGCTCCAGCTCTACACCAGCGGGACGACCGGACGGCCGAAGGGGGTCGTGCTCGCCAACAGGAATTACCGGCGTTTCCTCGAGATGGCGAGTGAAGTCGACGGCTTCGCCTACGACGAGGACGACACGGTGATGATCGTCATGCCGCTGTTCCACGTCGCGGGAACCAACGTGAGCTTCTCCGGCCTCGCGCAGGGAGGACGGCTGGTTCTGGTCAAGGACTTCGCCGCGCCCGACGCCATCCGGATGCTCACCGAGGAACGGGTGGCGCATGCTTTTCTCGCGCCCGCGATGATCCAGATGATGCTGCAGCAGCCCGAAGCAGCCGATGGCGATTATTCGCACCTCCGCTCGATCGCCTATGGCGCTTCTCCCATTGCGGAGGATGTGCTCCGCCGCGCACGGGCGACCTTCAGCTGCGACTTCGTACAATTTTATGGCATGACCGAAAGCGCAGGCGGCGGCTCCTATCTGTCGCCCACCGCGCATGATCTGCCGGGCAAGCTGACCTCGTGCGGCAAGCCCTGGCCGCAGACCGAGATGGCGATCCTTGATGGCGAGGGCCGCCCGCTCGGCGATGACGAGATCGGGGAAATCGCCATCCGGGGCGACATCGTCATGAAGGAATATTGGAACCGGCCCGAGGCGACCCGCGAGACGGTGATCGATGGATGGCTGCACACGGGCGACGTTGGATATCGCGATGCCGATGGTTTCTATTTCGTCCACGACCGGATCAAGGACATGATCGTGTCGGGCGGCGAGAATGTCTATCCGGCCGAAGTCGAAAGCGCGATCATGGGCTGTCCGGGCGTCGCCGACGTCGCGGTGATCGGCGTCCCGGACGACAAATGGGGCGAAGCGGTAAAGGCGCTCATTGTCCCGGTTAACGGCGCCGAGCCCGACCCCGGCGCAGTGATCGCCTGGGCGCGTGAGAGGATCGCGGCCTACAAGGCACCCAAGAGCGTCGACTTCCTTGATGCTCTGCCGCGCAATCCTTCAGGCAAGGTACTGCGCCGGGAGCTGCGCGCTCCCTATTGGGAAGGGCGCGATCGCGCCGTCGGGTAGACGCGCCGCGCGGAGGCGCAAGCTCTCAGGAGATAGTCCGCTTGGAGCATCAAGGCGCCCTTCGCCGGGCCATCGCCCAGCGACGAAAGGCAAGGATGCCGCCCGCTCCCGCGCTCCGTCCGGCAAAGGGCCGCGAAAGCGACGGAACGGCGCAAAAAAGGCCCGGCGCAAAGCGCCGGGCCGAGGCGTCTTCTCAGTGGAAAACTATTCCGCGGGAACCGGCGTGCGGCCCGTGATCATTCCTTCGGCCTTGGTGCCGTCGGCGCGTACGGGGTCGTGCGCGACGTCGCTTTCGTCGAGCACCTTGGTCCACGCAGCGAATTCGAGGCACACGCCGTCGGGGTCGAAGAAATAGACCGAGCGCACGAAAACACCGTCATGCATCTCAGCCGACGATTGGGTCGGCGAATTGTCGTGGTTGAGGATCGGGGTCACTTCGACACCCTTCTCGATCAGTCGCTGATAATATTCATCGAACTTCTCGGCCCGGACGTTGATCGCGATATGGTTCATCGAACCGTGCGCCGACACAAAGCTGCCCTGCGTGGGCAGCGCGGCAGGTGCCGACACGCCCGGCGCCGCCTCGGGCGCGTCGGGGAACCAGAAGAAGGCCAGCGAATCGCCGTTGCCGATGTCGAAGAAGAAATGCTGGCCGCGACCGCCGGGCAGGTCGATCGTCTTGGTCAGCGGCATCCCGAGGATGTCGCGATAAAATTCGACCGTCCTCGCCATGTCCTTGCAAACGAGCGCCAAATGGTTGACGCCGCAAAATTCAAATTCGGTGTTCGTCTGTGCCATCATCCATCTCCTTGATCTTAGCTGGGATTGACGCTGGGGCGGGCCTTCATGGCCTCGAACCAGCGAATAACATTGCCGTTGGCCGGGTCGATCGGCTGCCCCACGCCCGCCCCGAAGTCGAGAAAGGCGAAAAGCAGGATGTCCGCGAGACTCACCCGGTCACCTGCGATGAATTCGCGCCCAGCGATCAGCGGATCGAGCCATTTGAGCCCGTCCTGCGCGACGGCCTTCAGCCCTGCCGCGGCCTCCGGAAGGCAGCGCATCCGCCCTTCGAAGAGCGGCAGCCCTTCGGAAAAGCGGAAGCCATTGGTGAGCGGCTCACAGATCTTGAGGTCGACGCGGCGCGTCCACATCCGCGTCGCGGCACGCTCCTCCGGGGTTGATCCGATAAGTACAGGATCGGGGAAGCGCTCTTCCAGATATTCGCAGATCGCCGTGATCTCGGTAAGGATGGAGCCATCGTCGAGCTCCAGCGCGGGAGTCTGCCCGGCCGGATTGACCTCGACATTATAGGGTGCGCGCCGATTTTCGCCGCCCCGCAGATCCACCACGACCTCGGGGAGGCTGATCCCCTTCTCCGCCATGAAAATCGCCACGACGCGGGGGTTAGGGCCAACACTGGTAAAAAATCTCATGGCCGTCCTCTCCATTCATGTCTTATCAGTTTGAGCGATAACTGTCAATTAAATTGACGGTTATCGCAATGCCAGTCCCGGCCGGGGCCAACGCACACGATAGAGCGTGCCCGTCGTCGAGGCGGTGATATAAGCGTCGCGGCGATCGGCACCGCCGAAGGCGATGTTCGTGATCCCGATGTCCGGAAGCGGCAGAAAATCGGACGCGCCCCCTTCGGGATCGAAAATGGTGATCCCGCCTTCGACCATCGTGCCGACGCAAATCCGGCCGCTCTCCTCGACCGCGAGACTGTCGAGCAAACGGAAAGCGGGCGGCGTGCCGACATAGCGGCCGGGCGACCAGGCGCCCGGCGGCGCGAGTTCGCCGGGCGCGACGACGTCCATCGCCCACACCCGCGCTGTCATCGTCTCGCTGACATAGAGCGTCCGCCCGTCGGGCGAGAGGCCGATCCCATTTGGACCCATCACCTCGGCGCGCTGTCGGCTGATATGCGAGCCATCAGCCCGGGCATAATAGATCGCGCCATGATCGCGGCCGCGCGCGCGGACCTGCCCGTGATCGGTGAACCAGAAGCCGCCTTCGCCATCGAAGACGATATCGTTCGGCCCCTTGAGCGCCTCGCCCTCGAAATGATCATAGAGGGTCGTGACGGCCCCGGTCACGAGATCGACCCGCTGGATCGAGCCGCACGCTGCGTCATGCGCCGCATGGCCCGGGAACAGCAGCGGCCCGGCCTCGACCCATTGGAACCCGCCATTGTTGCAAACATAGGCAGCCCCGTCGGGGCCGAGAGCGAGCCCGTTCGGTCCGCCGCCGAGATCGGCGACAACCGTGAGGCTGCCATCAGCCGCCACGCGGGTCAGCGTGCCGCGCGCGATCTCGACGAGCAGAACGGATCCGTCAGCCATCGGCACGGGGCCTTCGGGAAAGCGAAGGCCGCTCGCAACAACCTCGGGCTCGCCAAAGCCGCTCATTCGGATTGCGACCGCGGTGCGCTGAGGAAGTCAGCGGCACTGAAGCCCTCGGGCGCTGCGATCTCCACGATCGGATCCTCGCGCGCGTCATATTCCATGCGCAGCGCCCGGGTGATCACCGCATGCATGTCGTAAAGGCAGGTAATGTAGGTAAATTCGAAGATTTGCTCGTCATTCCAGAAGGTCTTGAGCTTGTCGAACACTTCGAGCGGAACGCGCCCGCCAGCCTGGCTCAAACAGTCGGCATAGGCTAGGACCGCGCGCTCTTGTTCATTATAGCAGTCTGCGACCGTCCAGTAGGCAATGGCCGCGATCTTTTCCTCGCTGACGCCGAGACCGCGGAGCGATTTGCAATGCTGCGAAAAGACGAACTGGCTGCCTTTCACCCATCCAGCGCGCGTCTGGCCGAGCTCGCGAAGCACGGGGTCGATCGTGCGCGCGGGGTTGCGATAGACGGCAAAGCCCTTGACGGCATGCTCGAAAATATCGGGCGAAAGCGCAAAGACGGTCCACCAGTCGCCGGGCGTGCCCGTCGCGGTGCCGGGCTCCGCCACGGGATCGCGATCGCCGAAAAGGCGATTGTAGTAGGCAAGAACGGTTTCGTCAGTGACCTCCGAGCGGGGGACTTGGCGAAGTACGGGCATCGAAATCTCCTCAGGCGTTTGCAAATTTGCGGAACTCGGCGACGTGCGCTGAATCGAAATATTCGTCGAGACGGGTGATCTTGCCATTTACGACCTTGCACACGATTGCGCAGGGGAGGCGCACCTCGCCATCGTCATGAATGCGCCGCCCTTTGAGGACGTGCTGCTGAACGAAGCCGCCGGGAAAGACGGTGAGCCGCCTTTCGGCATATTCACGGTCCTTGATCCGCGCGACCATGCCGGTCAGCGTCTCGGCGGTCTGCGCGGGGGTGACAATCTTCTCATCGGTGTTGTGCCAGATTTCGGCATCGGGGGTGAAGCTGTTGCGCATCGTTTCGATATCGCCTGCCTCGATCGCATCGAAGAAGCGCTTCGCCATAGTCTGGATATCGTCGAGTTCCGCCATGATCCTCTCCTCTTAAGATTTTGCGCCGAACATTCGGCCGCCATTGGCCCGGATCAGTCCATCGATATCGTCACCCTCGTACCCCGGGTCGGCCGAGGGGCCGAAGGCAGCGAGCATATCCTGCGTCACCAGTTCGGCCATCGCCTTCCATTCGGGATGGGTGAAAATCCAGTATTCGCCCTTCTCGATCGCATCGACGACGCGCTCTGCGATCCGGTCCGGCGACATGCCGCCCGCAAGAACGCCCTGCATCGCCTGGCTGGTCGCCGCGGCCGTACCGACCTCCTGAGGGGCTGGCCGAAGATCGCGCGTCGTCTCGACGATCCGCGTCGCGGACATTCCCGGCATCAGCACCGAAATATCGACCGAGGTTTCGGCCAGTTCGTTGCGAAGCGCCATTGCAATGCCCAGCGCTGCATATTTGGAGCTGATATATGCAACCGAGATCGGAGGCGGCACGATCGCGACCATCGACGAGGTAATGACCAGATGGCCGGGCTCGCCGCTCGCCTTCATCTCGCCGAGGAAGGTACGGCAGGCATAAAGATGCGCGTGCGCGTTCACCGCGTAGTTCCAGCGCCACACCTCGGTGTCATAACGCTCAAAAGGTCCCGATCCGCCGCCGACCCCGGCATTGCTGAACAGGATTCGCACCGCCCCGAAATCGCGCGCTGCATCGCCCGCCTTCGCCCAGCTTGCCTCGTCGGTTACATCAAGCTCGAGGCCGAGCGCGTCGCGCCCTTCGGCGCGAAGACTCTGTGCCGCTCTTCGCGCGCCGGCGCCGTCGATGTCGGCCAGAATGACGCGCGCCCCCCTCTCGCCCAGCACGCGTGCAGTGGCAAGGCCAATCCCGCTCGCGCCGCCGGTGATGAATGCGGTCTTTCCGCTCACCCTGGTCATTCGGCGAAATCCCTGTCGAGATGGCGGGTCATCGCGAATTGCGCGAGGCCCGCTGCGAGCGCGAAAGGGACAATCGTCATCAGCGCCCAACGGAGGCTTTCATCGCCATGGGCGGGCTTGAGCGCGTCGCTGACGACGCCGATGAAAAGCGGACCAAGGCCAAGGCCGACGATGTTGAACATCAACATCAGCACAGCAGCGGCGGTCGCGCGGCTGCGCGGCGGCGTCAGGTTCTGGACGAGGGCGAGCGCGGGAGCGACATAGGCTGTGCACGCCGCCATCGGAACAAGCATCAGCGCCAGCGATATCTGCCAGCTTTCGACAAGAAGCGCGGCGGCAAAGGTCGGGATCAGCACCGCGGTGGCGAGCGCCGGGATCGCGCCATAGGCGCGCGGCGATCGCTTCGCGGCGTGGCTGACGAGCCAGCCGCCCCCCAGAATACCGACCCCAAAGGTGATCCCCGCGGCAGGGGCGAACCAGGTCGCCATCGCCTCGAGCGGCATGCCCTGCGTGCGCATCAGGAAAGCGGGGATCCAGTTCAGCATGCCATAGCTTACAAAGGCGGCAAGCCCGCTGCCGATCAGGACCATGCGCAGCGACGCGCGGCGCCAGAACATCGCGAGGCTCTGCGCGAATGGAAGCGCTTCATCGGCGGTCTTCTGGGCGTCCATCGCGCCGCGGGCGGGTTCGCGCACCAGCCATATCAGGAGGGGCGCGACGACGATCCCGACCCCGCCGATAACCATGAAAGCACCGCGCCAGCCGATATTGGCGGCCGCCCAGGCACCAAAGGCAGCACCGACGAATACGCCAAAGGGGCCATTGAGCGTGAAGAGACCGATCGCAAGCGGGCGCTGCGCCGGGGGGTAGAGGTCGGCGATCACCGATAGCGACGGTGCGGTTCCCCCGGCCTCACCCGCGCCGACACCGAAGCGCATCAGGGCCAGTTGCCAGAAGTTCGACACCATGCCGCACGCCGCAGTGAAACCACTCCAGACGACGCATGCCATACCGATCAGCTTTACCCGGTTCCAGCGGTCGGCGATCATCGCGACCGGCACCCCCATCGCGGCGTAGAAGAGCGCGAAGGCCAGCCCGGTAAGCAGCCCGAACTGGGTATCGCTGAACTGCATTTCGCTCCGGATCGGCTCGACAAGCACCGAAAGCAGCTGACGATCGACGAAATTGATCGTGCCCACGAGGAACAGCATCGCAAGCGCGAGATTGCGCCGCACCGCGAGCGAGCCGCCCGATGGCACGGTGCCTGCTTCGACCAGCCCAGCCTGCGTCATGTTTCTCCCCATTTTTTGCGATTCTGCTTCGCCAAAAATGCTTAGGTATTTAAGTTTATCTGTCAATGTGCTTTACGGTCAATCGACGAACCAGAGAGAGGAAGCCCATGGAAATCGCAGGCAAGAAGGCGATCGTGACGGGCGCGGCGAGCGGCATCGGGCGCGCAACCGCGGTCATGCTGGCAGCGCGGGGCGCGATCGAGATTGCGCTCGTCGACATCAAGGAATCCGCGCTCGCTGATACCGCGCGGCTGGTCGAGGCAGCGGGTTCTCGCGCCACCGTCAACGTGCTCGACCTCGCCGACATTCGTGCGACCGAAGCCTGGTTCGCCGCGCACGGCGAGGTCGACATATTGCACAACAACGCCGGCGTCGTCTCGGGCCTTCCGCAATTCCCGGACGTCGACGCAGCGCGCATCCGCTCGATCATCGATGTCAATCTGACGGCCTTGATTGCCGCGACACAGGTCGCGGTGCAGGCGATGCGAAGGCGCGGCGGCGGCGTTATCGTCAACACCGTCTCGACCGTCGCGCTCGGCACGGGCTTTCATGACACGCTGTACGCGACCACCAAGGCGGCGGTGATGATGTTCACGCGCTGCTGCGCGCCCTTGAAGGAGGAATGCGGTGTCCGCGTGGCGGGCATGCTGCCGGGGCTCGTCGCCACGCCGATCCTTGATACCACCGGCGCAGGGGGCAAGTCGGAGTGGATGAAGGCCGTGCTCGCGAGCAATGAAGCCTGCGCGCCTCAAGACATTGCCGAGGGCGTGATCGCGTTGATCGAGGACGACAGCCTTGCAGGAGGCGACTGGGTCGCGGTGCGGCGGCTCAACGGGAAAATCGACTATCAATGGGGGCATGCGGACACCCTCTAGCCCCCCTTGCCTTTCCCCGGCTGGGCGGCCTTGTCTATCGATCGATGAAGGCTTTCAGCAGCGGCTCCACGATCTCGGGCGCCTCGATCGTCGGCAGGTGCCCCGCCCCGGGCACAACCTCGAGCCGCGCCCCGGCGATGGCATCCCTGACCTCCTCATGGTGCGCACGGCTCGTGATGCCGTCCTTCTCGCCCCAGATGAGCAGGGTCGGCACCTTGATCTCGCCGAGGCGCGGGCGGCTGTCGATCCGCCCCATGATGGCGCGCTGCTGGGCAAGGAAGGTCTCGGCGCCCGTATCGGCCGCCATTTGCCGCGCGATTCCGAGCAGCCGCTCGTCCTCGCGCTTCTCTTCGGGAAACAGGATCGGGATGCGTTCCTCGACAACCTGCGCAAAAGCGCCGCGTTCGACAAGGTCGATATAGCCCTGACGCCTTGCGGTCTGCGCCGGGCCATCTGCCGAGGCGAGCGTCGAGATGAGCGCGAGCTTTGCGACGCGTTCGGGCGCGCGGCGCATCACTTCAAAGGCGACAAAGCCGCCCATCGCGTGCGCGATGAGAATAAATTTTTCCGGCGCATTGCCGAGCAGCCGCTGCGCAAATCCTGCAATGCTGTCGTCGCTCTGATTATCGGCGATAATCACCTCGCGGCCCTGCCAGGCATCGGTGAGGGGCTGCCACACGGCATCGGTCAGAAGCTGGCCGGTCATGAGAACAATGGGAAGCGACATCATACCACCTGATGGAGAAGTGGATCGCCCGCGGCGAGGCGGCGGCAATTTTCGTGCGCAACCCGCAGGCTGCGCGCGAGCGTTTCGGGAGTGAGCCAGGCAATATGCGGGGCGAGCACTGCGTTGGCGAGGCCGAAGAGCGGGTTGCAGCGCGGCAGGGGCTCCTCGGCAAACACATCGAGCCCGGCGCCGCGCAAGTGACCCGAAGACAGCGCCTCGACGAGTTTTGCTTCATCGACAAGTTCGCCGCGCGCCGTATTGACGAGCACCGCGCCCCTTTTCATCGCGAAGGGGTCAATGCTGCTGCGCGTCTCGTCAGTGAGGGGGATGTGCAGCGATACGATATCGCTCTCGCCAAGCAGCCGGTCGAGCGGCCAAAATTCATAAGCGACGTCGCGCGGGGAGCGCGCCGTATAGACGATCTTTGCCCCCAGCGCCGTTAGCGCCGGTGCCAAGAGTTGCGCCGAATGGCCAAAGCCGACGAGCCCGACAGTGCGCCCGCCGATCTCACCGACCTGATCAAGTTCGGAAGGGTCAGCGCTCCACCCTTCGCCCGCCCGCGTTCGCGCGTCAAAGAAGCATGTTCGGCGCAAGACGGCCATCATCAGCGAGAGCGCCATCTCGGCGACCGCCTGGCTGTTCGTGCCAGGCATGTTGCAAACCGCGACTCCGTGTTCGCGCGCAGCATCGAGCGCGATCGTGTTGACGCCGACGCCAAGCTTCTGGATCAGCTTCAACTTCGGCGCCGAGGCGATGAATTCGGGCGTCACGGGGGTGAGGACGTGAAGCAGCGCACGAATGTCGGGGGCCACCGCGTCGAGCGGCGCCGCCTCGTCGACATGGACGACGACCCCAGCCCCGAAAATCGCATCCACCGCCTCGCGAAAGCCCGGGCTTGGACGGGCGTGCAGAACGATCATGCGACCACCCGGCCGATAGCCCCTGCGAAGGCCGAGAAGCCGGCAAATTCGGCTTCGGGGCCCATCGCCTCCTCGATGCGCAGCACCTCGTTCCACTTCGCCATGCGCTCGGAGCGGGTGAAGCTGCCGACCTTCAACTGTCCGGCATCCCAGCCGGTTGCGAGATGCGCTATGGTGACATCCTCGCTTTCGCCCGAGCGCGCCGAGACGATCGTGCCCCAACCGCGCGCGGCCGCGGCATCGAGCGCCACCTTGGCTTCGGTTACGGTCCCCACCTGATTGACCTTGATCAGCGCCGCGTTGCACACCCCGGCCTCGGCCGCGCGTTCGACGCGAGATGCATTGGTGACGAGCACATCATCGCCGATGATCTGGACCCGATCGCCGATCTCGGCAGTGACGGCGGCCATCGTCGTCCAGTCGTCCTGGCCTGCGGGGTCTTCGATCGACAGGATCGGATAGCGCTGCGCCCATTCGACAATCCGCGCGGCCATCGCCTCGCCCGAGAGGCGTCCCTCATCGAGCGCGAGTTCATATCCGCCCGCATCGCCAAGCTCGTTCGCTGCGATGTCGAGCGAGATGAACACCTCCTCGCCCGGGCGGTGCCCGCTCGCCTCGATCGCTTTTGTCAACGTGTCGAGCGCATCCTCATTCGAGGCGAAATTGGGCCACCAGCCCCCCTCATCGGCGACGCCCGAAAGCGGCCCCTTTGTTTCCATCAGACGCCCGGCCGCGCGATAGACGTCGCCGGTGATCTCGAGTGCGCGGCGGAAGCTTCCGGCTTTTGGGCACATGACCATGAAATCCTGAACGTCGGTGCGGCGCCCAGCGTGCGCGCCGCCCCCGAAAATCTGGATCTCGGGCAGCGGGATGCGCACTTTCCTGCCCTTTGCAAGATAGCGCCACAGCGGTTCGCGCGCATGGGCGGCGGCGGCATGGAGCACGGCCATCGAGACCGCGACGATGGCATTGGCGCCGAGCCGCGCCTTGTTCGTCGTATTGTCGAGCGCGCATAAAGTGGCATCGATCGCGGCCTGGTCGTCCGCGTCCATGCCGGCAAGGGCATGCGCGATCTCCGATCCGATGCCGGCAACCGCGCGGTTGACGCCAAAGCCGCCAAAGGCCGTGCCGCCATCGCGAAGATCGATCGCCTCGTGCGCACCGCGCGAGGCGCCCGCGGGCGCAATAGCGCGGCCCACGGCGCCCGACTGAAGGAGCACCTCGGCCTCGACGGTGGGCCGGCCGCGCGAATCCCAAAGCTGGCGGCCGGTGACGGAGGCGATACGCGAGGTCATGCAAAGGTCCTTTTCCATTGAGAGACAAGCGCATCGACGGCTTCGGGTGCGAGGACCAGGGCGCGCGCCTGGTCGCGCACGATGCGCCTGTGTTCAGGGTCGGTGAGATAGGGTGCGGGCGATTTGCCCTCGACCCGGGCCAAAAGGAGGGCCGCGGTGAGCTTGCCCGTCCGGAGCAGCAGATCCCCGGCATCTTCCCAGTCGATCCGGGCGCGATAGGCTGCAACGAGGGCCGCCGCCGCCTCGTTGAGCCGCGCATCGTCCGCCCAGACCGCTTTCAGGAGCAAATGCGCCGTGCAGAAGGCAAGGTCGAAGGCCGGATCCCCATAGACCGCGCATTCAGCGTCGAGGAACACGGGGCCCTTGGCGCTCACGAGGATATTCTTGGGGCTGACGTCGCCGTGGACGAGCGCAATCTTGCGCGAGGCAAGATCGTCGGCGAGCGCGCCGAGCGCAGGCGAAAGTTCTTCATCCTGCTTGGCGACATGGAGCAGGAAGGGATCGATGCGCAGGGCAGCGAACATCTCGTCGTTGGGAAAGGCGGCGCGGTCGCACGCGCTCGCCGCCGTTGCGGCGTGAACCGCAGCGATGCCCTCACCGACCTGCGCCGCAAAGTCGCGGTCGATCCGCCCCGCCATCAATTCGTCCTTCCACACCGGACAGCCGGGAAGGTAGCGCATGGCAAAGGCGTGCCCGGGCAGTTCAGCAAGCACCTCGGGCGCGATCGCGGGGTTGACCTTGCGGGCGCGCCTGAGCCAGCGAACTTCGCTCGTCCCGCGCTCGACGGGTGCGTGCCATTCGGCAGCGACGCGAAGCTGTGCAAGCGGGCGTTTCACGACGATCGGGCCCGAGGGCGTGTCGACCCTCCAGACATCGCACGAGACGCCGCCGGTCAGCGGCGCGAGGACGATGTCACCCTCGTCCGCGAGCCCTGCGGCGCGCAATTGCTCGGCGATGTCGGCGCTCGTCGTCACGTCAGAGCTTCTGCCGGATCCAAGCGCCGACGAGATCGGCTGCATTCTGGCGTTCTTCGATCGAATCCTCGAAATAATGGGCGCCGGGGATCAATTCCAGCTGCTTGTCGCTCGTGCCCAGGAAGTCGAAGATCTTGCGCGCGTCGCTGGGGAAAACGCCGGTATCGGCGGTTCCCTGGACCACGAGCGCAGGTGTGTCGTGCTTTGCAAGGTGCGGCTGGCCCTGGCAGGGCGATGTTTCGAGACTCCACATGTTGAGCCATGTCTTGATCGTGTTTGAGCGGCCGATGCTCGGCGTGCGGTTCGCAACTGCGGGGTCCCCGCGATAGCACCAGTTGGGCTTGCGGTCCGATGGGTCGATGGCGGGATCTACGCAGCGGATGTCGCCCCAGCAGCGGAACATCGGGAAGATGCGATCGGGAATCCCGGCGTCATTCAGCCGCTTGAGCTCGGCCTTCGCCCAGTCGGTGATCCGCTGGTTGCGGGCACGCTGCGCGGCGCGATATTTCGCAATGAACTCGGCCGAGTAGGGCGGACCATTGTCGGGGTTGAAGGGGTCGAGCTGCGGGTCGGTCGCGACCGGATCATTTTCGTCGATCACCGAGGCGTCCATCCAGTCGGTGAGAACTTCGGGACGCCCCTGATGCGCATTGAAACTTATGTACAGATCGCCCTTGATGAGCTCGGCCAGCGCATCCTGTCCCACAGCGGGCAAGCGATCGGTCAGGGTCGGCGCAATCGCCTCGGCCTGGTAGGCGCCCATCAGCGAGCCGCCACCCGAATTGCCGAGGATGACGATCTGTTCGACGCCTGCCTCCTCCTTCAGCCATTTCATGCCCACCCCAATGTCGAGGATCGCATGCTCGAGGAGAAACTGGTCCTCAAATCCGCGGTAGCGCGTGTTCCAGCCGAGGAAACCAAAGCCCTGGCGTGCGAAATAGGGAGCGATGTAATGTTCGGAAAAATCGACATTATAATGGGTGGCGATGATCGCGACCTTCGGGCGCTTGCCAGTCTCGGTCCAGTAAATTCCCTGGCAGGGATGCCCGCCCGCCTGGATGCGGGGCGCGGTCGGCGACACGCGGCCGATAAATTGCGCGTCCAGTCCCTCGATCCCATTGGGGTCCACCATCATTGTCACTCCTGATTGTCTGCTTGAATTTCAGCGGGCCGCGTCAAACGGAAGCTCATAGCCTTCGAGCCCTGCGCGGATCGCTTTCTTGTCGATCTTGCCGGTGGGGCCAAGCGGAATACTCTCGACGAAAAGCACGTCGTCGGGCATCCACCAGCGCGCGATCTTGCCGTCGAGAAAGGCCTTGAGATCGTCGGCCGTTGCCGCCGCCCCGGGTTTCAGTTCGCAAAGAAGGATCGGACGCTCGTCCCACTTCGGATGAGCGACGCCCACGACGGCGGCATTGGCAACCGCGGGATGGCCCATCGCGATATTCTCGATTTCGATCGAGCTGATCCACTCGCCGCCCGATTTGACGACATCCTTCGCGCGGTCCGTGATCTGCATATAGCCTTCAGCGTCAATCGTGCTCACGTCGCCGGTGTCGAAGAAGCCCTCGGCATCGAGCACATCCCCGCCCTCGCCGCCAAAATAGGCGCGTGCGATCGTCGGTCCCTTGACCATCAGCCGTCCAGGGGTCTTGCCGTCGTGCGGCAGACGATTGCCCGCATCGTCAACGAGTTTCATTTCGAGGCCGCAGAGGAGGCGGCCCTGCTTCAGCTTGTACGCCATCTGCTCGGGTTCGGATTTCGCCGCGACCGACGCATTGGGGACCGAGACCGTGCCGAGCGGCGAGGTTTCGGTCATGCCCCACCCCTGGATGACATCGACGCCATAATCGTCGCGGAACGTTCGAATGATCGATTCAGGACATGCCGACCCACCGATCGTGACACGTTCAAGGGTCGTGAAGCGCTTGCCATTTTCCTGCATATACTGGAGCAGCATCTGCCAGACGGTCGGCACCGCAGCCGAATAGGTCACCCCTTCCTTTTCGATGAGGTCATAGATGGATTCGCCGTCCATCCGCTGCCCCGGGAGCACGAGCTTCGCGCCGACCGCCGGGGCTGAATAGACCACGCCCCAGGCGTTGGCATGATACATGGGCACGACAAGCAGCACGGTATCGCGGGCCGAGAGCGCAAGTGCGTCGCGCTGCAACGTCATCAAGGCATGGATATAGTTCGAGCGGTGCGAATAGAGAACGCCCTTTGGATTGCCCGTCGTGCCGCTGGTATAGCAGAGGCCGCAAGCGGCATTTTCGTCGAAACCGCCCCAGGCATATTCGGCCGGCAGCCCCGCGATCCAATCGTCAAAGGCAATGGCGGGAAAGCGCGTCCGGGGGAGCGATGCGCGATCGCAAAAAAAGATCACCTTCTCGATCGAGGGGACTTGCGGCAGCAATTGCTCGACGAGCTCCGCAGTGACGGGATCGGCAAGCAGCAGCCGGTCGCCAGCGTGGTTTGCGATATAGGCGATCTGCTCCAGGAATAGCCGCGGGTTCAGCGTATGGAGCACCGCGCCCATCCCCGCCGCGCCATACCAGGCCGCCAGGTGCCGCGCACCGTTCCATCCCATCGTTGCCACCCGGTCGCCGATCTTTATACCCTCGGCGGCGAGCGCGTTCGACACGCGCTTCGCATCGGCGCGGATGGCGGCATAGGTCGAGCGGGTCACAAGCCCCTCAGCGTCGCGCGACACGATCTCGCGCGCGCCGTGCCAGCCGGCCGCATGGTCGAGGATCCGGTCGACCGTCAGCGGCACATTCTGCATCAATCCGTCCATGCGGCTCCTCTTTCCCCTGTCGCACCAATAGATAGTATACTAAGCATTTTGTCATTGCAATGCCGCTCCGCTTGCCTCGCGGCGGGCCTTCTTCTAGCGTGGCGCCGTTGGCGCTTCGCCGGCAAATGGAGATTATCGCGGCTTTTCATGCGCACCAATCAGCTAATCATCGCCCTCTTCCAACGCTTCTGCTGGCTCGACGAGGGACTGCAGGCGCGGCTCCATGACCACGGCTGGCCCGATGTAAACCGGCCGCAGTCGATGGTGATGACGAACATCGTCAGCGGCATCGTGCGCCCGTCCGACATCGCACGCAACCTGGGCGTTTCGCGGCAGGCAATCCACAGCACGATCAACCAGATGGTCAAGCTCGGCATCGTCAGGCTCGACGTCGATCCCAGCGATCGGCGCAACATGATCGTATCGCTGACCGACCTTGGCGCCCGGATGCGCGAGGACGCGCAGCGTTCGATGGACGCGCTGTCAGCGCAAATTGCTGCACGGCTCGGGCAGGACCGCTTCGATGCGTTGATGGCCGCCCTCGAGGCGGACTGGGGCGACAATATCGAGCGAAAGCCTGCCGCCCCTTCACCCGGCAGCTAGGCCGCGAGGGCGGCCGCGACCCTGACCAGCCGGGCAGCGGTCATGTCGACCAGCGAAGCGGGAAGCGGCTCCTTGAGCTCGCCCTCGTCGTCAAAGCCTGTATGGGCGAGCGGAACCAGCACCTGCTCGGGGATCACGACCATCTGGATCGTGTTCAGGATCTGTCTGAGATGCGCGAGCCCGCGCAGGCCGCCAAAAGGGCTGACCGAGGCCGACATGATCGCAGCCGCCTTACCGCGAAAGGCGGTCAACGCGACCAGACTCTCATCGCCTGTCGGGCGCGACGCCCAGTCGATGGCGTTCTTGAGCAGCGCGGGCACGGATCCATTATATTCGGGCGAGACGAACAGCACCCCGTCCTGCTCGAGGAGATGCTGCTTGAGCGCGAGCGCGCCTGGCGGAAACGCTTCTTTCTCGAGCGCCTCCGAATATATGGGCAGGTCGAGCGCCGCGAGATCGAGCGCCGTCACCCTTGCACCATGTGCCTCGAGCCGCGCGGCCGCGAGCCTCGCCAGCGCCTGATTATACGACCCCTCGCGCGTGCTGCCGACGATTACCGCAATCTTTGTCATTGTTCCTCCTGACCCCATATTCGTTAGAATACTAACTTATTCGGGGTCGGGAACGCAACTCCTCGCGATGCTCAGGCCTTCACATCCGAAAGCACGGCCAATTTTTGCGTTTCATCGGCCAGATTTTCGATCACGCGGCGCATCAACGACTGCAGCGTTTCGACCTCTTCGTCGGTCATCCCGCGCGTTGCAATCTCATGAATCTCGGCGTTCATGGGTGCAAGAGTGAGCTCGAGCTTCTTTGCGTGCGGGGTCAGAAAAATGAAGGTCTTGCGCCGATCGTCCTCGGTCTTCCTTCGCGTGATGAAGCCTGCCTTCTCAAGGCCCTTCAGCGCAACGACCGTGGTGGGTTCGCGCATTCCGACCCGCTCGCTGAGCTCGCGCTGGGTGATGCCATCCTCGCGCCACAGCTGGCGCAGGAAGCGCCACTGACCCGCCGATACGTCATAAGCAAGCGTGCGGCGTTCAAGAAGCCGCGAGAAGGAGCGGAACACCACTCGCGCCAGATAGCCGATACTGTTTTCCGGGTTGGTGTAAAATTCGGCGGGGTGCCGATAGCTTTGGGCTTTCTTGGCCAATTTCCATTCCCCTTCGGCCATTTTTGCTAGCGGGTACGTGGCCCGCCTCGGCATGAACCTTAGAGGCCGAAGGGTCGCGCGACAAGGCGCTTCGTCGCCAAAACGGTGCGACAAGCCCGCGATACCATTGGACAAAGCCTGAATTGCCGATATACTTAGAATACTAAGCGATAGGAGCAAGCCTTGGAAAAATTTGTGCGGCTAAGAGCGGTGGCTGCCCCCTTTCCGCTCGCCAATGTCGACACCGACATGATCATTCCCGCGCGCTTCATGAAGTCCCTCACCCGGGATGGCCTCGGCAGGCATCTCTTCCAGGAATTGCGCTATTCGGCCGATGGCTCGGAGCGCGCAGATTTCATTCTCAATCACCCCTCGTGCCGCAACGCGGGCATCCTCGTTGCCGACCGCAATTTCGCCTGCGGCTCGTCGCGCGAACATGCAGCCTGGGCGCTTGCCGACTTCGGGATCCGCTGTGTGATCGCACCGAGCTTTGGCGATATCTTTGCCAGCAACGCCCGCAAGAATGGCTTGCTGCTGATCCGCCTTGCCGACACCGTGTGCGAGCGGCTGCGCCGCGCGATCACCCGTTCCCAATATGCGCCGATCGAGGTCGATCTTGAGGCGCAGACGATCACGCTCGCGTCGGGCGAGACGATCGGGTTCACGGTCGATCCGGGCGATCGCCGCGTACTGCTCGAGGGGCTGGACGATATCGACCGGACGTTGCGCCACGTCGATGCCATCGCGCGCTACGAGAGCGCGCCCTAGCGGCGTTCGCGCCCAGCCCCCTCCCCAGGAAGGAAGGAGGCGGCCGCTAACCCAGATCTTCGGGCGAGACGATCGACCCCGCGATCGCACTCGCCGCGGCAAGCGCAGGGCTCATGAGATGGGTGCGTCCGCCGCGGCCCTGCCGGTTTTCAAAATTACGGTTCGAGGTCGCAGCGCAGCGCTCACCGGGGTTCAGACGGTCAGGGTTCATCCCGACGCAGAGCGAGCAGCCGGGCTCCCGCCAGTCAAAGCCTGCGGCTTGCAATATGTCGGCGATCCCCTCGTCTTCCGCCTGCCGCTTTACCAGCCCCGACCCCGGAACGACCATCGCGCGGACATGCGGCGCGACGCGGCGGCCGCGAACAATGTCTGCCGCGACACGCAAATCCTCGATGCGGCTGTTGGTGCAGCTACCGATGAACACGCGGTCGATCCGGATGTTTGCGATCGGCGTTCCCGGCGCAAGATCCATATAGGCAAGCGCGCGCTCGGCGGCGGCGCGACGCTCGGCATTGGCCATCGCCGAAGGGTCGGGAACCAGGCCGCCAACCGGCACCACCTGCGAGGGATTGGTGCCCCAGCTCACCATCGGCCGCACGCCTGCGGCATCGATCTGCACTTCGCGCTCGAAGCAGGCGTCCCTGTCGCTCGACAGGGCCCTCCAGCGCGCGAGTGCTGCATCCCAGGCCGCCCCTCGGGGCGCTGCGGGGCGCCCCTTCAGATAGGCAAAGGTCGTCTCGTCGGGAGCAACAAGCCCCGCGCGTGCTCCCATTTCTATGCTGAGATTGCACAGCGTCATCCGCGCTTCCATCGACAGCGCGCCGATCGCCGTCCCCGCATATTCGATGACATGCCCGCCCGCGCCATCGACGCCGATGAGACCCAGGATGTGGAGGGCAAGATCCTTGGCGAAGACATGCGGCGCAAGCGCGCCGCTCACGGTGATCCGCATGTTGCGCGAGCGCCGCTGGCGGATCGTCTGGGTCGCGAGCACATGCTCGACCTCGCTTGTGCCGATTCCGAAAGCGAGCGCGCCGAAGGCGCCGTGGGTCGAGGTGTGGCTGTCGCCGCACACGATCGTCATGCCGGGCTGCGAGCGCCCCTGCTCGGGGCCCACGACATGGACAATGCCGCCGCGCGGGTCCCCCATGGCGAAGCGCTCGATTCCGAAATGGTCCGCGTTGGCTGAAAGCGCCTCGAGCTGCGCGCGCGCCTCGTCGTCGGCAACGCCCGCAGGACCTGCAGCTTGCCCCTCGGTGGGGACATTATGGTCCGAAAGCGCGAGCGCCCGCTGCGGTTGGCGCACCTGCCGCCCCGCGGCGGCGAGCGCGGCAAAGGCCTGCGGCGAGGTGACTTCGTGGAGCAAATGAAGGTCGATGTAGAGCAGCGTCTCGCCATCGTCCTCGGCGACGGCATGTGCATCCCAGATCTTGTCGTAAAGTGTGCGCCCGCGCGTCATCGCGGTTGCCGCCATCGCGGACGTTTCCCTTGCCCCGGCATGACCTCGAATCACCCTCTGCCTAATTACTTAGTATTCTAATTATATGCAGAGAGGATGGCGCGATGCAAGCCGTGTCGATCGTCGCCGCGGCGGGCTGCGCGAAAATGTCACGAAGTTTCGATGCCCCAGGAACGCGCGTCAAAAATCGATCTGCGTCCGCAGCCCGAAGGTGTCCGCCGAATAATCCCGCTCGCCCGTCACCGCCGCGACAGGACTATCGCTGATCCACAGCTTGCCATAATTGGCAGTCAGGCGGACAAAGTCGATGGGCGCCCAGACGAGCGAGAGCAGCGCCGTCTGCTGACGGCCGCCCACCACATCCTGGTCATTGAGATCGAGATGATCGTATCTAGCGTTCATCTCGATCGCGCCGATACCGCCTTTTGTGATCGGCCGTGACGGCTTGAGCCGGTCAAAAGCGCCTTCCTTGTACCCGCGCCGGTCGCCTGGGGTCAGCACCATGCCGACCTCGGCATAGCCGCCGAACCATGTCGGATTGGCGCCCGCGCGCCGGCGCACGGTCTGCCAATAGGCCTCGCCCGCAGCATGGAACGGCCCTGCAATCACCGCGGCCTCCAAGCCCATGCCCCGCTCGCCCTTCGCATCGAGAGCCCCGGTATCCACGAGGCGCACATCGGTGGAATGAGCAAAGGGCCGCGCGCGGTAGCGCAGCGTTGCCGCTGGATCACCGAGGTCGCGCAAGTGGAACGATGCGCCGATGTGCCACTGGACATTTTTCGCCTTCGGCATCCACACCGCGCGCGCATCGACGCTGACGCTGCGGTTATCGTCGTCGAAGAGTTCGCGCGCGTTCGCCCCGAACACCCCGCCCTCGAGCAACAGCGCATCCCCCTTGTATTGCGCCGACAGGCCAACCCGCCGTCCAAAGCCGAAGGCCTGCGTAAAGGCCGCGCGTTCCATCGCACTGGTGAACAAATCGCTCGTCATCTCGTCGAGCGACCAGAAGGGTTTGATCTGCCCGACCGTTACCGACAGCGCCCCTGTGCCGTAGGTGAAATAGACGTCGGTGAGCTCGACCTCCTCGTTCGCAAAATCCGCTTCGACGCGGTAGGAAAAGCCGCCTGGGATCTCGCCGTCGACGCCAAGATAGACGCGGCGAAACTCGGTCGCGAGTCCGCCCCTGATTCCGGTCCCGTCCGGTGCGTCGATGTTCGCTGCGTCAAGCTGCATCCGTCCGCGCGGCTTGAAGCTCCACCCGTCAGCGGTCTTGATCTGGGGGGCCCCTTTCCACGCAATCGAGGCGCCAGGCTTTCCCGCCTCCTGCGGTGCGGGATCGGACGACGACGCAGGCGCGGGCGCCGGCACCAAGGGCGCGGAGCCAAGCCGGGCCTCCAGCGCGTCGACCTTGGCGCGCAGCGATGCAAGCTCGCCGCGTAGCGCGGCCGCCTCCTCGGCGTTCATCGCCTGCGCGCGCGCCGCGGCGGGCATGGCAAACATCGTTGTCGCAAGCAGGGTGGCGGTCAGGCGTTTGCGCATGCGTTTTGCTCCATAGCGAAAGGTCGCCGCCGGCTGTTATGTCCGATTGGTGACAGATGCACGTCAATTGGGTGACATTTCCGTGACATCCATCTCTTTGCGCGATTTCGTCGGTGCCCGCGCGCCGGCGCGGATCAAGACGCCTGAATGATACGACCCGGACGCCAGCGAGCCATCATGCGACTCCTCTCGATGGCCGAGGCTTGACATTGGATCATAATGTAGGACACAAAGAACCATATTGGTTATGAAAGAAGTGCGATGATCAACAGTATTCGCGCGGTGCGCCGGGCCAAGGGGCTCACGCTGGAGGAAGTGGCGCTTCGCTGCGACCCGCCAACCACGGCCCAGACGATCGGTCGCCTCGAAACGGGCACCCGGACCTTGTCGCTTGACTGGATGAACCGCATCGCGAAAGCGCTCTCCGTCGACACGGCCGAGCTAGTCCAACTCCCGCAGGATACCCAGCTCAGCATCACGGCCTTGCTCGGCGCCGACGGCGCACACGCCCCGGCGCGCCCCGAACAGGCGCTCACCGCGCGTCCGACCGAGGATATGATCGCACTGCGCGTTACCTCATCGGTCGGCGACTATCGCGCGGGCGATGAAATCTGGTGCCGCCGTATCGACGGCGACTGGTCGACCGCTCTCAATCGCGACCTTCTGGTTCCCCGTCCCGCTGGCCGCTACGTTTTCGCACGGCTGCTCAACGTCGATGGCGAAAAGCTCCACCTGCTTCCCCCTGGAACCGGTCAGCGGCAGCAGGTGGTCAGAAGCCCCCCCTGGGCAGCGGTGGCGGTGCGGCTCATACGTAACCTCTGATTGACTTTCGGCCGCCCTGCGCCTGCCAGAGGGCCGCCCCTTTATCGCGCCGAGAAGGAAAAGCAGTGCTTCGAGAGACCCGATACGGCTGGAAAAGGGATTGGGAATGACGGCCCCACTTCGCATTCTCTCGATCGCGACGCTCTTTCCCGACGCGGCGCGCCCCAATTTCGGATTGTTCGTCGAAAAGAGCCTTCGCGCGCTTGCCGCCCAGTCGGGCGCCGAGCTCACCATTGCCGCGCCGGTCGGACTGCCGCCCTTCCCTGCCTCGTTGCACCGCCGTTACCGGGCGCTGCGCACGCTTCCGCTCAAGGAGGAATGGGGAGGCCTTACCGTCCATCGCCCACGCTTCGCGCTGATCCCGCGCTACGGCGTGCGTCTCAACCCGGCGCGGATCGCGCGTGCAGTGCTCGCGGCAGTGCGCGGTCAGACGTTCGATGTCGTCGATGCGCAATTCTTCTACCCCGACGGCCCCGCCGCCATGCGCGTCGCGGCGGCGCTTGGCCTGCCCTTTTCGATCAAGGCGCGCGGCGCCGACATCAGCCATTTCGGCCATGACCGGGCGAGCCGGCCGCAGCTCCTTGCCGCAGCCGGGCGCGCCGCAGGACTTCTCGCCGTTTCGGATGCGATGCGGCGCGACATGCAGGCGATCGGCATCGACCCTGCCAAGGTCGCGCTCCACTATACAGGTGTCGATACGTCGGTCTTTTCGCCAGGCGATCGCGCCGCGGCGCGTGCCGCGCTCGGCATGGGCGAGGCTCCGGCAATCGCAACCGTCGGCGCGCTTATTCCGCGCAAGGGCCAGGCACTGGTCATCGAGGCGCTCGCAGAGTTGCCGGGCGTTCATTACTGGCTCGCCGGGTCGGGTGAGGAGGAAGGCCGCTACCGCGCACTCGCGCGGCGGCTGGGCGTTGCAGACCGCGTGCATCTGATGGGTCCCGTCGCCCAAGCCGATCTGCCCCAGCTCTATCGCGCGGCCGACGCCGTGGTCATGCCCTCAGCGAGCGAAGGCCTTGCCAACGCCTGGGTCGAGGCGCTTGCTTGCGGGACGCCGATCGTGATCAGCGAAGCGGGCGGGGCCGCCGAGCTTGTGACCTCGCCCAAGGCCGGCCGCATCGTCGAGCGCACCCCCACCGCGATTGCCGACGCGGTCGCGGCGATCCTCGCCGACCCGCCGCTGCCCTCCGCAGTTGCCGCAACCCTTGCCGGGCGCTTCAACTGGGAACGAAACGGGCGCGAACTGGCCGAGCATCTGCGCCGCTGCGCCGGTCGAACGGGCGCCTAGACCACCGCGCCGTCATCCGAGCGCGTCACGCGCTCTGCGCCGCCCTCGGCGGTGCGCGGGACGAAGCTGTGCGGACCGACCTTCAGCCAGACAAGGACCGGCGTCGACATCAGGATCGACGAATAGGTGCCAACGAATACGCCAAGGAGCATCGCGGCCGAAAAGCCGAAAATCACGTCAGGACCGAAGATCACGAGGACCCCGAGCGCGAGCAGCATCGAAACGCTCGTCATCACGGTGCGCGCGAGCGTCTCGTTGATGCTGAGGTTGAGCAGGGGCACGATCTCCATCTTGCGATATTTCTTCAGATTCTCGCGCACCCGGTCATAGACCACGATCGTGTCGTTCAGCGAATAGCCGACGATCGTCAGCAGCGCCGCAACGCTGTTGAGGTCGAACTGGATCTGCGTCACGGCAAAAAAGCCGAAGGTCAGCGCGACCTCGTGGAACAGGCGCCCCATCGCGCCGACACCGAACTGCCATTCGAAGCGAACCCAGATGTAGATCGAGATGGCCAGCATCGCGAGCCCGAGGCTCAGCGCACCGGTGCGCAGCAGCTCACCCGACACCTTACCCGACACGGTCTCGACCGCGCCGGTTCTTGCGGTCGGGAAGGCCTTCTGGATGCCCGCGACCAACTGCTGGCCCGCGCTGTCGGCGGTGACATTCTCGCCTTCAGGAAGCAGGGTGCGGATCGACACCGCCTTTTCGGAGCCGAACTGCTGGATCGTCGCCTCGCCGAGACCGACCTTGCTGACCGCTTCGCGAATGTCTTCCATCGGCGGCATTTCGGCGGGAAATTCGACGCGGACCGATTGGCCGCCGACAAAATCGATACCGAAGTTCAGTCCGCGCACCGCGACCAGCGCGATCGAGATGACAACGAGCAGGAAGCTCGCGGCCGAGGCGACCCTCCGCCACCTCAGAAAATCGATATTCGTGTCGTCGGGGACGAGTTTGAGCAAGCGCATCCTTCGCTCCCTTCCTTAAAGCGTGATCGCCGCGGGGCGCCGGGAACGCAGCCAGTGGGCTGCGAACATGCGCGTGACGGTAACCGCGGTGAAAACGCTGGTGATGATGCCGATGGTCAGCACCACGGCGAAGCCCTTGATCGGACCCGAGCCGAACCAGAACATCAGCGCCGCTGCGATGACGTTGGTGACGTTGGCGTCGAAAATCGCGCGGCTCGCTTCCGAATAGCCGAGTTCGACAGCCTGAAACGGACGTCGCCCGCGTTTGAGCTCCTCGCGGATGCGTTCGTTGATCAGCACGTTGGCGTCGACCGCCGCACCAATCGTCAGCACGAAGCCAGCGATACCGGGGAGCGTCAGCGTCGCATTGAATGCCCCCATGATCGCAATGATCAGGAAGATGTTAAAGACGAGCGCGATGTTCGCATAAACCCCGAAGCGGCCGTAGACCAGGATCATCATCGTCAGCACCGCGACGGTCGCGATGATGCCCGCGATGATGCCCTTTTCGATCGAATCGGCGCCGAGCTCGGGGCTGACCGTGCGCTCTTCGACCACTTCCATCTTCACCGGCAGCGCGCCCGATCTGAGCGAAATGGCGAGCGCGTTGGCGCTCGCGACCGTGAAATTGCCCGAAATCTGTGCGCTGCCGCCCAGAATCGGTTCGTTGATCGAGGGAGCCGACAACACCTTGCCGTCAAGGACCATCGCGAAGCGCTTGCCGACATTCTGCTGCGTCACGCGGGCAAAGGTGCTCGACCCGCCCGAATCGAACCGGATCGTTACGACCGGAAGATTGGACTGCGGATCGTAGCTTTGCCGGGCATCGATCAGCTGTTCGCCGCTGATCATCACCTGCCGGCTCAGCACCTCGAAGGCTGCGCCGGTCCCTTCGCCTTCGGCATAGGGGACGATCTCGCTTCCCACCGGCACGCGCCCCGCGGCCGCTTCAGCGGGGTCGGCGTTGGCGTCGACCATGCGGAATTCAAGCCGCGCGGTCTTGCCGATCAGATCCTTGAGCGCCTGCGGGTCCTGAAGCCCCGGAACCTGGACGACGATGCGGTCGTCGCCTTCGCGAATGATCGTCGGCTCGCGCGTGCCGAGCGCATTGACGCGGCGGTCGATGATGTCGCGCGCCGTGTCCATCGCACGGCTGACAGCCTGCGCTTGCCCCGCCCGGGTGGGGGTGAGCACGATCCGCGTCACGTCGACGATGTTGATGTTCCAGTCGCGCTGGCCCGTCAGCCCGGCCCCTTGCGTTTCGCGAAACAATCGCTCGCGCGCCTCGTCGATCTGCGCCTGGTCGCGAACGAGAAAGCTGATCTGGTTGCCGGAGCGGCGCAGTTCGCCGATCGCGATATCGTCATCAGCGCCATGCTCGCCGCGCATGGCGGTACGCACGGTCTTTTCCATGTTGGCAAGCTGCGTTTTTTGAAGGTCGGCAAGATCCGCCTCGAGAAGCAGGTGGCTGCCGCCCGCAAGGTCGAGCCCGAGATTGACCTTCGTCTGCGCAAAGCCCGGCAGGCTGTTGAACGCCTTCTCGGGCAGGAAGCTCGGAATGGAAAAGAGGATGCCAGCCAAGAGGATGAGGCTGATGCCGATGGTCTTCCAGCGAGGAAAATCGAGCATAGGGTGGTTCCGGTTCGAAGAGGGCGGGCCCCAGGACGGGGCCGCGCCGCGTCAATCGTTGGCGGGCTTGGCGCCGGGCTGAAGAACGTCCGAAAGCGTTGACTTCACGACCTTGATCTTCACGCCTTGCGCGATCTCTACATCGACAAAATCATCGTCGACGCGCGTAACCTTGCCGACAATTCCGCCGCCCGTGACCACCTGATCGCGCGGTTTCACCGCCGCAACCTTGGCGCGATGCTCCTTCATGCGCACCTGCTGCGGGCGGATGAGGAAGAACCAGAAAACAACGAAGATCAGCAGATAGGGGACCAGCATGATGAAACCGGCCGCCCCGCCCCCCGATCCGGCCGCCTGGGTCAGAAGCAAGTTCGTCGACATGAATGAAAGACTTTCCGTTGGAAGCGCGGGCCATTCCAGCTAGGAAAGGGCGCGCAGAAAATATGGCGCGGCGCCTATCATGCAGGAAAGCACGGCGCAACCAATGGCTGCATGGCCTCCCCCCGACAGGCTTCGCGAAAATGGGGTCCCGGCCCCTCAGGTCAAGGCGTCCCCGAACCTTCTCCTTCGCCGCCGCCTCCACCATGCACGCTTCGCGCAACAGAGCCTTGCATCCCCCGCCCAGCCGCGCTAGGGGCCTCGCCTGCCCAATAGGGCCGGTCGGGACGTAGCGCAGCCTGGTAGCGCATCACACTGGGGGTGTGGGGGTCGGAGGTTCGAATCCTCTCGTCCCGACCAATTTCTTCCGCTTTCTCCATTGCCATTCAATTGGGAGACGGCGCATGTCGCGGGCCACGCGGGCGACAAGGGCGCTCGAACAGGCGGGAATCGCCTTTACCATCCACAGCTATGATTATGATCCCGCGGCAGAGCGCGTCGGCCTGCAGGCGGCCGAGGCTCTGGGCGAGGCGCCCGAGCGCGTCCTGAAAACACTGATGCTGCGCGTGGACGGAAAACCCGCCTGCGCGATTCTTGCATCCGACCGCGAGGTATCGATGAAAAAGCTTGCCGCGGCGCTCGGCGGCAAGTCGGCCGCGATGATGCCGGTCGCGGAAGCCGAGCGCGTCTCGGGCTACAAGGTGGGCGGCGTCAGCCCCTTTGGACAGATGCGCCAGGTGCCTGCCGTCATCGACGAGGCCGCGCTCGCGCTCGCGCACGTCTATATCAATGGCGGGCAGCGCGGGCTGCAGCTGCGGCTTGCCCCAGGCGATGCGGCAGGGTTGCTCAGGGCCGTGATCGCGCCAATCGCCGCCTAGGCGGCGGGTGCATCGACCGCGGGTCTCCGTGCATAGATGCCGTAGGCCGCGATGACCGCGTAGCAGAGCGCTGGCAGCGTCAAGGCGAGCGCGAGATTGCCGCCTGCGGCGTCGGCAAGCGCGCCGGTCGCCACAGGCACGACCGCGCCGCCAAATATTGCCACATTGATGATCCCCGACCCGTCCGCGGCGCGATTTCCAAGTCTCTCGCTCGCAAGGCTGAAGATCGTCGGGAACATGATCGAGTTCATCAGACCGATCGCGAGCAGCGAATAGGCCGCGAGCTCCCCGCTGCTGTTCGCCGAAATCAGGATGAGAAGGATCGCGCCTACCGCGTTGAAGGCGAGGAGCTTGCCGGGACTGATACCAAGATACATCAGGAGAGAGCCGGCGAAACGGCCGAGCATGGCGCCGCCCCAATAGAAGAACACCATCCAGCCGATGACCGCTTCGGGCTGGCCGAGCACGCGGTCCTCGGCCAGATAATTGATGATCAGCGACCCGATCGCGACTTCGGCGCCGACATAGAGGAAGATGCACAGCGCGCCGAAGCCGAAGCGGCGGCGCTTGAGGAGATCATTGCCGTACAGCCATACGACCGGCGCGAGCAGGATAAGCAGCAAGCCGATGACCGAGTTGATGCTGGTCGCGGCAAGCGCGCCGCCGACTATCAGCGCAAGGCCAGCAAGATAGCGCGGCAGGCGGACAAGCTCGCCGCCCGACATGCTCTCGGCATCGTGCGGCAGCCGGTTGCGGAACATCCACACCGCGGCGGCGACGATCGCGAGCGCAACGGCAATGCCGAGATAACCGTTGACGATCGCCTGGCTCTCGGCGGTGCGATAGGCGGCGAGCGCGGGGCCCGAAAGATCTTCGGCTTTGAGGTTGACGATGCTGCCAAGGATGAGCCCCGCTCCCACCAGCGGAAACAGCGTCGTCCCGAGCGAATTGAAGGCCTGCGCAAAAGTGAGGCGGCTGTGCGCGGTTTCGGGCTTGCCGAGAAGCGAAATCAGCGGGTTGGAGACAACCTGCACGATCACGACTCCGCTCGCCAGCACGAACAGGGCGAGCAGGAAGAGTTCGTAAATCGCGTTTTGCGATGCTGGGATGAAGAGCAGGCAGCCGACGAGCATTGTGAGAAGGCCCGCGACAGCGCCGCGCATATAGCCGATCTTCTTGACGAGCTTTGCCCCTGGGATGCCGATCACCAGATAGGCGGTGAAGAAGCAGAACTGCACGAGCATTGCCTGCGTATAGTTGAGTGTGAACAATTCCTTGAGCTTCGGGATGATCACGTCGTTGAGCGACGTGATGCCGCCGAAGATGAAGAAAAGGCCCATCACGAAGAGGCGCAGCTCGGGTGCGTCGACATGGGCGCTGCTGTCCGAGCCGGGGCGCGGGTCGGTGCTGCTGGCGGTATCGGGCGCTAGGGCCATGATCGTCTCCCGGGAAGTATCGCGGCGGGCGCGTCTGCGCTCCTTATGGCGCGAAAGACTAGCCGTGCCTTACGCCGCTGACTATCCGCAAAATTTTGCGCATAGCTATGCAGGAGGGCCGGTGCAGGCGCGCCGGGACTATGGCCGCAGAATCAGTTTCCCCACCACCTCGCGCCGCTCGATCATCGCAAAGGCGTCTCGCCAGTCAGCAAGGTCGAGAACGGCATGAACATGCGGGCGGATGCGTCCTTCGGCGGCGAGCGTGTCGATCGCCGCCAGATTCTCGCCCCCGCGCTCGGGAAAGCGGCGCCCATATTCACCCGCGCGTACGCCGACGACCGAAAAGCCTTTGATCAGCGGCATGTTCACCGAAATCTCCGGGATCCGGCCCGAGGCGAAGCCGACGACAAGCAGCCGCCCGTCAAAGGCGATGCAACGCGTCGATTCGTCGAAGACGTCCCCGCCCACCGGGTCGAAGATGAGGTCGGCCCCCTTCCCGCCCGTGATCGCCTTTACCGACCCGCGAAAGCCCGGCTCGGCCGCGATCACGGCGTCGGGCGTATAGAGATCGGCAATCGCCTCGCGCTTCGAGGGAGTGCTCGCGGCCGCGATCACGCGCGCGCCGAGCACCTTCGCCAGATCGACTGCCGCCAGCCCGACGCCGCCCGCAGCGCCGTGCACGAGCACCCAGTCGCCCGCCGCGACGCGCCCGCAGCGCACGAGCGCGACATAAGCCGTAAGATAGGCCACGCCATAGGCCGCTGCGTCTTCCATACTGAGCGCTGCTGGCTTGGGGCGGAGCGCGCTTGCGGGAACGATGCAATATTCAGCCATCGCGCCCAGCCGATTTGCGCCGACCACCGCATCGCCCCTCGCCCAGCCTTGAACATCTGCGCCGAGCGCATCGACCTCGCCGGCAAATTCGAGTCCCGGCACGAACGGCAGCTCGGGTTTGAGCTGATAGGCTCCTCGCGTCATCAACAGATCGGGAAAATTGACCGCCGCTGCGCGAACCCGCACGCGCACCTCGCCAGGTCCGGGCTCGGGCGCTGGGCGTTCGACAAGCCGGCAGCCGCGATGATCGGGCGCCAATTCGCGCACCTCCAATGCCCGCATCAAAAACCCCTTTCCTACATTGTACCAATATGGTTCTTTATATGAACACAGCGAACCAAAGGAGCGACTCCGTGTCCCGTTTCAAACCACCTCGCGTCGACGTCGATGCGATGATCGACGCTCTCATCGACCGCGAAGGACGATATGTAAACCACCCCGCCGACCGCGGCGGGGCAACCTGCTGGGGCATCACCGAGGCCGTCGCCCGGGCGGAGGGCTATGCAGGAGAGATGCGAGACCTGGCGCGCGAGACCGCAGCGACCATCTATCGCAACGTCTATTGGCAAGCCCCCGGCCTCGACCGGGTCGCGCTGCGCGCGCCCATGGTCGCGGCCGAGCTCTTCGATATCGCCGTTCACATGGGCGCCTCGGTTGCCGCAGGCTTCCTCCAGCGCTCGCTCAATGCGCTCAATCGCGGCGCACGCGATTATCCCGATATCGCAGTCGACCGCATGATCGGACCGCGCAGCCTCTTCGCACTCGACGGCTTGTTGGGGAGACGCGGCTCCGCGGGCGAGATTGTGCTGCTACGCGCGATCGAGGCCCTGAAAGGCGAACGCTACATCGCGCTCGCCGAGCGCCGCCCGAGCCAGGAGGCCTTTCTCTACGGGTGGCTCGCGAGGCGGCTCGCGAGTGGCTGACGGCGCATTGAGCCCGGCCCGAGGACTATTTTTTCAAGAGCAAGGACATCGCTATGAGCAACATCGAAGGCCTGATCGGCCCCCTCGCCAGGATTATCGACAGGATCATCCCCGACCCCGAGGCGCGCGAGCGCGCCAAGCTTGAGCTTCTGAATTTGGAGGGCAGCCTCGAAATGGAAGCGATCCGCACGCGCATGTCCGCGCTCCGTCTCGAGGCCAGCAGCGCCGATCCCTGGACAAGCCGTGCGCGGCCGAGCTTCCTTTACGTCATGTATATCCTCCTGCTCTGGGCCATCCCGATGGGGCTGATCACCGCGGTCAGCCCTGGCACGGCCAGGGTCATCGCCGAAGGATTGAACACCTATCTCGCCGGCCTTCCCGAACCGCTCTACGCGCTCTTCGGCACAGGCTATCTCGGCTACACCGCGGCGCGTGCGTGGGGAAAGGCGAAGGGGCTCGAAGCTTGAGTGCCTGTTGAGGCGAGGCGCGGCCGCACTGGAAGCGCGGCGCAGGCGATTTCGCGGAACCCCTCAAGCGCCCGCTATCAGCCACTCGGCAAACGTCCGCTCGGCAGAGCGCTCGGGGCGCGCCAGCGGGCGCGTCAACCAATAGGCCCCGACGTCGACCTCGCATGCGAAAGGTTGGACCAGCCGCCCGTCGGCGAGCTCAGTCTCGAACATCGTGGCAGGTGCGAGCGCAACGCCCTCGCCCAGAAGCGCCGCCTGGATCATGATGATCGACGTATCGAACTGGGGCCCGCGCGCAGCGACCGCAGCTGCCCCCGCGGCAGCAAACCACGCCGGCCAGTCCTGCGCGCGGTAGGAGCGCAGCAGTGGCCAGCGAGCAAGATCGCAAGGCTGGTGAAGCGTGTCCGCAATCGCCGGGATGCAGAGCGGTGTCATTGGCGCGTCCATCACGCGCACCGCCTCGACGCTGCGCCAGGCACCGTCGCCGAAGCGAATCGAGAGGTCGAGACTGTCGGTCGAGGGATCGGGCTTGTTGTTGTTGGTGAGCAGGCGCAGCTCGATATGGGGAAAGCGGCGGCGGAAATCGGGAAGGCGGCGGACCAGATGACCCGCTGCAAAGGTGCCGACGACCCCGACGGTCAGCACCTCCCGCGGCCCGCCGCCGCGCACAAGGTCGACCCCCTCCTCGATCCGCGCCAGCGCATCAGCGACGATGGGTGCGAGCCATTGCCCCTCGTCGGTCAGCAGCAGCCCGCGCGATGTGCGATGGAAGAGGCTCTTGCCCAGCCAGGCTTCGAGCGCCTTTATCTGATGGCTCACCGCCGCCTGGGTGACGAACAATTCCTTCGCCGCCTCGGTAAAGCTTCCCTGACGCGACGCCGCATCGAACGCGCGGAGCAGGTTGAGCGAAATCTCGGTAATCGCCATGCCGTCTGCCTTAGAAAATCTAATGTCCCTTCTGACCTATCGTCGCTTGGACGCAAGGCAGAAGCTGTCAAATATTTCCGCCCCCACCCCCGATCATGAGGAATCTCGATATGACGATCGCCTTGCTGTCACGCCGCCGTCTGCTGTCGCTCGCCCCTGCTGCGGGCCTTGCGGGCTGGACCATGCTTGCAGGCTGCACGCCGCAGACGAGCGAAGCCCCCGCAAAGCCGGAAGCGACGCCGGATCCGATTGCGGGGCGGCTCGCAGCGCTCGAACGGGAGGCGGGGGGACGGCTCGGCGTCCTTTTTCTCGATTCAGCGAACGGGCGGTCGGCGGGGCACCGCTCTGACGAGCGCTTCGCGCTTTGCTCGACCGTCAAATGGCCGCTTGCAGCCGTGGTCCTTGACGCCGTCGATGCGGGAGGACTGTCGCTCGACCAACGCATTCGCTTCGACAAATCAGACCTTCTCTCCAACTCGCCCCGAACCCGCGAAAATCTCGCCAGGGGCAGCATGAGCGTTGCCGAACTCCTCGAGGCGGCGATCACCGTCAGCGACAATGCTGCCGCCAATTTGCTGCTGCCCCTCGTCGGCGGACCCGAGGGGGTGACGCGTCAATTTCGCGCCTGGGGCGATGCGGTAACACGCCTCGATCGCCGCGAGCCGATGCTCAACCGTGTCGGCGAGGGCGAGGTGCGCGACACCACAACCCCCGCGGCGATGGCCGCGCTGCTGCGCACCTTGCTTCTTGGCGATGCCCTCAGCGATGCCTCGCGCAAGCGGCTGATCGACTGGGGGGCGGCGACAACAACCGGCCCCAGGCGGCTACGCGCCGGCCTCCCCGCGTCCTGGGTGCTGGCCCACAAGACCGGCACCGCAATGGCGCCGGGCATGATGAACAAATATAATGACATCGCCATCGCCTACCCGCCGAGAGGCGCACCCCTCCTCATCGCGGCCTATTATGAGGGCCCGGTGGCGATCGAGGCGGTGCGGGGCGAGGACGAAGCTGTTCTCGCCGCTGTCGGGAAGCTCGCGGCCGAATGGGCCAGCGGCGCGTAGGCGCTCGTCCGCAGCCAAGGGACTGCGGGGCCTGTGAGGCGCTTGGCAATCCGGCACATTTCACGCCCGCCAGAACGGATGCCCCGGCAGTTCGGCACGGGGCACGCCGGGCGAGGGTCAGGCCGCAAGCGCTGCCTTCACCGCCGCCACCGCAGCATCGGCCGCGCTGCCATCGGGACCGCCGCCCTGCGCCATGTCAGGCCTTCCGCCGCCGCCCTGCCCGCCGAGCGCCGCCACCGCAGCGCGCACGAGCTCAACGGCATTGTGGCTTCCGGTCGCATCGTCGGTCACCCCGACCGCGACCGACGCACGCCCATCGTTTACCGCCACGAGCATCGCTACGCCGCTTCCGACCTGCTTCTTCAGCCCGTCAACCGTGCCGCGCAGCTCCTTGGGATCGAGCCCGTCGACGACCTGCGCGAGAAAGGCAGTGTCGCCCACCCTTTCGACCGCCGGGCCGCCCGCGGTGCCGGCGCCGCCGCCCATCGCGAGCGCCTTCTTCGCCTCGGCGAGTTCACGCTCGGCCTTCTTGAGTTGTTCGGCAAGCGCCGTCACCCGCGCTGGCACATCGTCGGGCGAGGTCTTGAGCGCGGCCGCGGCCGCCTTCAGCGCCTCGTCGCGGCTGGTAAGCCACGTGCGCGCGGCTTCGCCGGTCAGCGCCTCAATACGCCGCACCCCCGAAGAGACCGCGGATTCGCTGACGATCTTGAACAGCGCGATATCACCGAGGGCGCGAACATGGGTGCCGCCGCACAGCTCGACCGAATAGCTTTTGTCATCGGCCTTGCCCATGCTCAGCACGCGCACTTCGTCGCCATATTTTTCGCCGAAGAGCGCCATCGCGCCCGCCGCGATCGCATCGTCGGGTGTCATGAGCCGCGTCGTCACCGGTTCATTGGCGCGGATCTGCGCGTTCACGTCGGCCTCGATCTGCGCGATCTCTTCGGCACTCAGCGCCTTGGGATGCGAAAAGTCGAAGCGGAAGCGATCCTCCGCTACCAGGCTGCCCTTCTGCGTCACATGTCCACCGAGGCGGTTGCGGAGCGCTGCGTGCAGCAGGTGCGTCGCGCTATGGTTGGCGCGAATGCGATCGCGCCGCTCGGCATCGACGGTGAGCTGGACCGTATCGCCGACCTTCAGCGTCCCTGCCTCAAGCTTCGCCTGGTGCGTGTGCAGGCGGCCGAGCGGCTTGCCGGTGTCGCGGACAAGGGCCCTTGCACCCTCGAGCGTCGCGATCGTCCCCGCATCGCCCATCTGGCCGCCGCTTTCGCCGTAAAAGGGCGTCTGGTTGGTGAGCACGACGACCTCATCGCCCGCCACCGCTGCCTCGACGGGCTTGCCGTCCTTGACGAGTGCGATCACCGTGCCCTCGCCTGCGGTTGCGGCGTAGCCCGTGAACTCAGTGCTGCCATTCGCTTCGGCAAGATCGAACCAGATTTCGTCCGATGCCTTTTCGCCACTACCCTTCCATGCTGCGCGTGCCGCGGCCTTCTGCTGCGCCATTGCCGCGTCGAAGCCTTCCCGATCGACTGCAATCCCCTGCGTGCGCAGCGCGTCCTCGGTAAGATCATAGGGAAAGCCGTAGGTGTCATAGAGCTTGAAGGCGACATCGCCCGGGAGCGTCGCGCCCTCGCCCATCCCCACCGTTGCTTCGTCAAGCAGGCGCAGCCCCTTGTCGAGCGTCTGGCGGAACTTGGTTTCCTCGCGCTCGAGCGTCTCGGCGATCAGCGGCTGCGCGCGGATCAGCTCGGGATAGGCGGCGCCCATCTCGGCGGTCAGCGCGGGCAAGAGCCGGTACATCAGCGGGTCCTTGGCGCCGAGAAGGTGTGCGTGGCGCATCGCACGGCGCATGATCCGGCGCAGAACATAGCCGCGCCCCTCGTTCGAGGGCAGAACGCCGTCGGCGACGAGGAAACTCGACGCCCGCAAATGGTCGGCGATGACACGGTGGCTCGCCTTGTGCGCCTCATCGGCGGCGACGCCGGTCAGCTCGACCGAGGCCGCGATCAGCGCCTTGAATGTATCGGTGTCATAATTGTCGTGGACGCCCTGGAGCACCGCGGCGATCCGTTCGAGCCCCATGCCCGTGTCGATGCTCGGCCGCGGGAGATCGACGCGCTCGCCCCCGGGCAGCTGCTCATATTGCATGAACACGAGGTTCCAGATCTCGACGAAGCGGTCACCATCTTCTTCGGGCGATCCCGGCGGACCGCCCCAGATATGGTCGCCATGATCGTAGAAAATCTCGCTGCACGGCCCGCACGGGCCGGTGTCGCCCATCGACCAGAAATTATCGCTTGTCGGGATTCGGATGATCCGGCTTTCAGGCAGTCCCGAAATCTTGCGCCAGAGGTCGAACGCCTCGTCATCGGTGTGATAGACGGTCGCCGTCAGCTTTTCCGCGGGCAGGCCCCACGTCTTGGTGATCAGCGTCCAGGCATGATGGATCGCCTGTTCCTTGAAATAGTCGCCGAAGGAGAAATTCCCCAGCATCTCGAAGAAGGTGTGATGCCGCGCAGTAAATCCCACATTGTCGAGATCATTGTGCTTTCCCCCCGCGCGCACGCATTTCTGCGATGAGGTCGCGGTGCTGTAGGGCCGCTTCTCAAGTCCCGTGAAGACATTCTTGAACGGCACCATGCCCGCGTTGACGAACATCAACGTCGGATCATTGTGCGGCACCAGCGGTGCCGACGGCTCGATATGATGGCCCGCCCCCCCGAAATAGTCGAGGAAAGAGCGGCGAATGTCGTTGGTCGATGTCATGCGCGCGATCTAGTGCGGGACGGCGGGTTTCTCAAGCACAACGCGCAGCCCCTCATCGCTGGCAAAGGCCATCAAGCTCGTCCGCCGTCAGTCCTTGCTGCTCGACAAGCGCGCTCGAGATAAATTGGACGTCATATTGCGAGATCCGATATTCGTTGGCGCGCACGCGGTGCACCAAAATGCCCCCGCAGGTTCCCTCGATACCCGGATGATCATCGATCACCGAGAAATAGGCATAAGCTCCCGGATAGGCCGTTTCCGGCGGATTGTTCACCCACAGCCTGAATTGCGGGCTCAGCGCTCCCCCGCTCCCTGTGCGATGCTGCATGGCGGCCCTGCGCAGACCGTCCCAGTCCGCCTGCGTCAGCTCGACAAGCGGGTCCATCATCGCGATGCCCGCCGCATCTCCCCGCTCAAGCAGATCGAGAAAGCGCGTGACAAATGCACGCGCGCCCGCGGTATCCTCGTCGCTCGCTTTCCAGTCAGCAGCTACCGGCTTGTAGGGATCAGTCGAGCGGTCGAAGCAGATGAAATTCTGCTTCAGATTCTCGATCAGAATCACGTTGCGAGCGGTGTCGACCCGGGTGTCGAATTGATGGCGCCCGAAGCGGACCCCCTGCGCCCCGCAGCGCTCGGCCGCGACGTCCTTGATCCGCTCCATCACGCCGCCGATGCTCGCGGAATCGAAAGTGCCGATTTCGGCCGTATAGCCCTGCTCCGGCACGGCCTTGATCGCGATGCCGGGCTCGCCCGCCGCTGCGAACAGCAATGCCAATGCGACAAGTCCCATAATCCCCCGGATGACAGGCCCGCGCTTCGCCGCGATAGTGCAAAGGTCAACCGCGCCGCGCAAGCAGGATTTATCGCAGCGCTTCTAAAAGGCCGTCGCGATCCCCTTGCCCAGATAGCAGGGCAATTGGCGAAGAATGTCCGCCTTGGGCACGCCGTCCTCGATCATGTCGGGTGGTATCTCCGAGACGTCGGTGCGCACGACGGTAAAGGGCGCGGCGGGCTCGGCGCGGTGTACAACGACATAGCCGCAATCCATCGTCCCGTCGGCGCGGTCGCCGCGGAAATCGAACGCGGCATAGATGCCGCGCGGCTCGCCCGGGGGGTCGAGATACCAGCTAAGCCGGACGAAGCGAAGCGTCCCGTCTGCCCAAAGCGCGCCGCGCTTGCGCAGGTTCATCTCCCATTCCAGCCTGGGGCTCGCGGCCTGCAGCGACAGCCGCAGCATGGCGTAGGCCGCGTCATAATCGCGGCCCGCAAGCGCCAACACATAGGCGGCGAACCGATCGATTGCGCCCTCCTCGTCCGTGCCGGAAGGCTGGAAGGTTGCGCCTTTTGGTGCGACGACCTCGCGCTCGACCTCGGGTCCGACCACCGGCGGCGCGGCAAGCGCGGACCCCGCAAGGGCGAGCAGACCCGCCGCGATCGCGAGCCTGCGAACGAAAAGCCGCGGCTCAGTAGCCATAGTAGGCCCCGCCCTTGTCGCGCGCGCGCCGCCAGGCGGGGCGGTCGTGACACATGTTCACGAACCCGGCGAGCTTCGGATAGCGCGGCGCGAGCCCCTGCATGACCGCGATCTCGGCGGGAAAGCTCAGCATGATGTCCGCTGCCGACAGCGCGTCGCCGAGGAAATGGCCGCTCGGGCCGAGCCGGCTTTCCATATATTCGAAATGCGATTCGAGCTGCTGTGTGATCCTGGCCTCGAGCGGCGCTGCGGCTGCGCCGAGCCGCGCTGTGTAGACGCGCAGGAGGATCGGCGTCATCGCCGATCCTTCGGCAAAATGCATCCATTCAAGGTGACGAACATGGTCTTCGGTGCCGCGCTCGGGGACCAGCGCGCCGCCCCCGTGGCGCCCGCAAAGATATTCGACAATCGCCCCCGATTCGATGATCACCCGCCCGTCGTCCTCGATCACCGGTGACTTGCCAAGCGGATGCACGGCGAGCAGCTCTGCCGGCGCGAGATTGGTTTCAGGATCGCGGTCGTAGAAGCGTATCTCATAAGGCGCGCCGATTTCCTCGAGGAGCCACAAGATGCGTTGCGACCGACTGTTGTTGAGATGGTGAACGATCAGGCTCATCGCGCTTTCCTTCCAGCCGCCAGGTTGGCCAAGATTGGAGTGCCCCCGCAGGAAAGGGAAGATAATTCGTGGAAGGGAGAGCCAAGCTTTTTTTCGGCATGCGCCGTCAGCGGTGTGCCCGCGCCCTTTTGTCATCGGCTTTGCAGGCGAGAAAAGCGCATCGCGTCCGGATCCAGTCAGGTACGCGGACTATTGGAAGATCACAAAATGAGCGCTGATCGGCCGATGCCGGCAACGCGCATGCTGCGCACCGATGTCATAGCCGTTAACATAGCGATGTTGGAGCGATCAACGGCGGGCGGGCCGACCTGCGAGAGGGGGAGGCAGGTTCAAGGGAAATGGCCCGCCGCCGTCGGCCGGCCGGTCAAAGAGGGGCGCGACCGGCCGGATGGCAAGGCATCAGGGTCGCCGCGCGACCCCGATGCCCTTAGATATCGTCGCCCTCGTCGTCGGGCCCCGCCATCATTTCCTCGGCCACCGCATCGGTACGGCCGCGGATTGCGGTTTCGAGCCGCTCCATCAGTTCGGGATTCTCGGTGAGGAAATTCTTCGCATTTTCCCGGCCCTGCCCGATCCGGATCGAATCATAGCTGAACCAGGCGCCCGATTTCTCGACCAGCCCGGCCTTGACGCCGAGGTCGAGGATCTCGCCGATCTTCGAAATGCCCTGCCCGTACATGATATCGAATTCGACCTGCTTGAACGGCGGCGCGACCTTGTTCTTGACCACCTTCACGCGCGTCGTGTTGCCGACGATCTCGTCGCGGTCCTTGATCTGGCCGGTACGGCGAATGTCGAGGCGAACCGAGGCATAGAATTTGAGCGCATTGCCGCCCGTCGTCGTCTCGGGATTGCCATACATCACCCCGATCTTCATGCGCAGCTGGTTGATGAAAATCACCATGCAGCGCGAGCGGCTGATCGAACCGGTGAGCTTGCGCAGACTCTGCGACATGAGACGCGCCTGCAGCCCGACATGGCTGTCGCCCATCTCGCCCTCGATCTCGGCGCGCGGCACCAGCGCGGCGACCGAGTCGACGACGAGCACGTCGATCGCGTTCGAGCGCACGAGCGTGTCGACGATCTCGAGCGCCTGCTCGCCGGTGTCGGGCTGCGAGACGATCAGTTCATCGATGTCGACGCCCAGCTTCTTCGCATAGACGGGGTCGAGCGCATGTTCGGCATCGACAAAGGCCGCGGTGCCGCCCGTCTTCTGGGCTTCAGCGATGCAGTGCAGCGCCAGCGTGGTCTTGCCCGAGCTTTCGGGACCGTAAATTTCGATGACCCGGCCGCGCGGCAAGCCGCCGACCCCCAGCGCGATGTCGAGCCCGAGCGATCCGGTGGAGATCGCCTCGACCTGCATCGCCTCCTTTGAGCCCAGCTTCATCACCGAGCCTTTGCCGAAAGCGCGGTCGATCTGCGCCAATGCGGCGTCGAGCGCCTTCTGCCTATCCGTTCCGTTCACTGATTTCCCCGATTCGACGAGTGACAATTGTCCGGCCATAACCGCACCTTTCCTGCTCTAAAGCGAAGGCAGTAGCATCGCAACGCCTGACCCATGTACGTCATTTGTTCTCAAAGAACAAGACGGGAACATGCAAGGAGCAGTCTATTCCTCAAAAAAATCGTTCAGCACCGCCTCGATCTCGCTGAGTCGAAACGGCTTTGAGACGAGCTTGCGGTGTGCATGCGCGGGCGGAATGATATCGCCGCCGCCCGAGGTGAAGGCAAAGGGAATGCCGCGTTCAGCAAGGGCGTCCGCGACAGGCCAACCCTTGGTCTCGCCCAGGTTGATGTCGATGAGTGCCGCTGCAACCGGCCGCGTCTCGATAAGGTCGAGCGCGTCCGGGACCGCGGCTGCCTGCGCCGGCTCGGGAAAGCCGAGCGCCTCGAACATGTCGACCAGCATCATGCCGATCAGCACGTCATCCTCGACCAGCAGAATGAGGCGGTTATCCGTCATGCGATGCCCGGTGCGCGGCCTCGTCCAGCGCGGCCGAGGTCGCCTCGGCAAGCTGAGCGACCGAGAAGGGCTTGGGCAGGAAATTCACGCGGTCGATATCGATCGACTGGCGCAGCTGTTCCTCGGCATAGCCCGACATGAAGAGTACCGGAAGATCGGGCCGCTTTGCGCGCATCGTGCGCACCATCGCGGGGCCGTCCATTACCGGCATCACCACATCGCTGATCACGAGGTCGATCCTGTCCATCGCTGCAAATCTTTCCAGTCCCTCTTCGCCCTGCGCCGCGGTGACGACGGTATAACCCGCGCGGGCCAGCGCGCGTTCCGCGACCGCGCGCACCATGTCCTCGTCTTCGACAAGCAGGATGGTCCCGGTGCCCCATTGGCTCTTGCGCGGCTTGACCGCCGGCGTCACCGGGGCGGCAGCGCCGCTTTCGCTTTGATGCACGGGAAGATAGATGGTGAAGCTCGTCCCCTGCCCCGGCTTGCTGTCGGCAAAGATGAAGCCCGCCGATTGCTTGATGATGCCGTAGACAGTGGAAAGTCCAAGGCCTGTGCCCTTCCCCACATCCTTGGTGGTGAAAAAGGGCTCGAAGATCTTGGGCAGCACATCGGCCGGAATGCCGGTGCCGGTATCGCTGACCTTCAGCGCACTGTAGTCGGCGGGCGGCATGATCTCGCTGCCCATTTGCCGGACCTCTGCTGCGGCAACCGGATAGGTCTCGATCGTCAGCGTGCCGCCGCCAGGCATGGCGTCGCGCGCATTGACCGCGAGGTTGATGATCACCTGCTCAAGCTGGCCAGGATCGGCACGCACCGCGCCGAGGCCGCGGCCGTGATGAACCGACAGCTGCACCGTCTCGCCGATCAGCCGTTTGAGCAGGTGCGAGACTTCCGAGATGACATCGGGAAGCTGCAAGATCTGGGGGCGAAGCGTCTGCTGGCGCGAGAAGGCAAGCAATTGCCGAGTGAGGCTCGCCGCGCGGTTTGCGTTGCTGCGGATCTGCTGGATATCGTCATAGTCGCTGTCGCCGGGCGTGTGCCGCATCAGCATCAGATCGCAGGCACCAAGGACGGCAGTAAGGATATTGTTGAAGTCGTGCGCGACGCCGCCTGCGAGTTGACCCACCGCCTGCATCTTGGACTGCTGCGCGACCTGGCGTTTGAGGCGTGATTCCTCGCTTGAGTCCTTCAGGCTCAGCATTACCGCCGCCTCGCCCAGCCCGCGCACTCCGACCACGCGCATCGACACAGGCTCATCGCCCTGTCCTGCAAGCCGGATCGACAGGTCGCCGCCGACCTGCTGCCCGCTGCTGTGCCGGCGGATCATGTCGGCAAGCGGCCCCTTGTCTTCTGCTACCACCAGATCGCCGGGATAGCGGGGCATCCTGCCATCGCCGATCCCCGCGGCGCGGACAAAGGCGCGATTCATGTACAAGAAGCGCCCGTCGCGATCGACCATGGCGAGCCCGAAGGGCAGCAGCGACAGCAGCGTCTCGACGTAGGTCTGCGCGGTGCCGCGGTCGGCGGGACCGATCTCTTCGTCGATAAGCGCGAGCAGCATTGGCCCGCCCGCCTCGGCGGACGCCAGCGGAATCTGGATCATCCGCACCGGCGTCGGACGGTCGCCCTCGCGGGCAAAATAGAGCGCGCCGGCGTCGTCCAGACGCAGCATCGCCGCAGCGTCGCGTCCAGCATAATGTGCACGGTCGACCTCGCCGAGAGCGCGAAGCAAGAAGGCCTCGTTTGCCGCGCGCAGCCGCCCCTCGGCGCTCACGAGCGCCGCCATCACGCCCGCCTGGCCGAGCGTGCGTCCTGCCGGACCGTCGAGATGGCGGGCAATTTCCGACGCGAGGTCGAGCCGCTCGTGCGCCGAAAAGCGCCAGACCAGGTAATCTTCGGCCTGGCCGGTCCGCGTGACCTGCGCGCGCAGCTGCAACCCGCCAACGGCAATCTCGTCGGCGCGGCCCTCGCCGTCGCGCCAGGCCGCGCGCCCTGCATTTTTGAGCAGGTCCGCGCCGCGGCCTTCAAGCGGCAGCCCTGGCGGAGTGACAAAGCCACCCATCCAGGTGGCGAACAGGTCGTTGGCGCAGACCATCCGGCCCGCGCGATCGGTCACGGCAATCGCGACATCGTCGTGCGCGACCGCCTGGCGCAGCATCGTCCAGTCAGGAGGCGGCGCCTCGCCCGCTGCGGCCGCCGGGAAAAGCCGGCGCGCGAGGATCATGCCGCCACCCGCAAGAGCGATCCCTGCGACGAACCCCGCCGCGAGCACCGTATCGCGCGTTGCCCAGAAGAGAAGCGCGACCGACAATAGCGCAAGGCCGGCGAGCAACCCTGCGTCGGTGCGCGACAAGCGCCGAGGCGATGCCGCGGCGAGAGCCGCCCCCCTGCCGATATCGGCATCAGCGGAAGGCAGGCTCTTCGCGGTCAATTCTTGGCTTCCCCTATTGGCGCATTACCAGATGCGGACACGATCCTCGGGCGCCAGATAAAGCTTCTGGCCCTCCTTGACGCCATAGGCCTTATACCAGGGATCAAGGTTGCGCGAGACCCAAGTCCGCTGGATCGAAGGCGAATGCGGATCGGTGGTGATGCGCTGCGACAGATTCTGTTCGCGATAATTGCGCCGCCATACCTGCGCCCATCCAAGGAAGAAGCGCTGGTCACCGGTCATCCCGTCGATCACCGGCGCTTCCTTGCCGCCAAGCGATTTCTTGTAGGCATCATAGGCAATCGTAAGTCCCGCAAGATCGCCAATATTTTCGCCCAGGGTGAAGGTGCCGTCGAGATGCTCGCCAGGCAGAACCTCATAGGCGTCATATTGCGCGACCAACGCCTTGCCGGCGGCCTCGAAGGCTGCGACGTCCTCCGGCGTCCACCAGTCGGCGAGCTTGCCGGTCTCGTCATATTTCGCGCCCTGATCGTCAAAATGGTGGCTGATCTCGTGGCCGATTACCGCGCCGATGCCGCCGTAATTGATCGCCGGATCGGCATGAGGATCAAAGAAGGGCGGCTGCAGGATCGCGGCCGGGAAAACGATCTCGTTCATGCTGAAATTGGCATAGGCATTGACCGTCATCGGGGTCATCGCCCATTCCCAGCGTCGGATCGGGCCGCCGAGACGGCTGATATTGTCATCGTGCGCGAACTGGTTTGCTCGCAGCGCATTGCCGAACAGGTCGTCGGCCCGGATCTCCAGCTTGCTATAGTCCTTCCACTTGTCAGGATAGCCGATCTTGGTGGTGAAATTCGCAAGCTTCGCGCGGGCGCGGACCTTGGTTTGGGGCTGCATCCAGGTCAGATTGTCAATGCGGTCGCCGAGCGCTGCGATGACATTCTTGACCAGCTTGTCCATTTCGGCCTTGGTTTCGGGCGTGAAGTATTTCGCGACATAATCCTGTCCGACCGCCTCGCCCATATTGTTCGTCGTGAAATCGACCGCGCGCTTCCAGCGCTCCTGCATTTCGGGCGTGCCCGAGAGCGCGGTACCGTAAAAAGCGAAGGCCTCCTTCGCGACGGCGTCGGGCAGTACATCCGAGAAGCTGTCGAGGCTGCGGACAAGCAGCAGGTCGCGGATGACGTCGATCGGCGCATCGGCAATCAGCTTCGCCTCGCCCGTGAACGCGCTCGGCTGCGCGATGAGGAGCGAATCCTCTTCGACCCCTACGCCGCGAATGAAGGTCGCCCAGTCGAAGCCGGGGGCGGCCTTGGCGAGTTCGGCGATCGTCATCTTGTTGTAGATTTTGACCGCATCGCTGCTGTCATTCTTGTCCCAGTGGACAGCGGCGATCTGCTTTTCGAAGTCGTAGATCGCCTGCGCGCGTGCGGCGGCATTCGCCTCGCCCGCCAGTGTCAGAACATTCTGCAGATGCTGAAGATAGGCGGCCTGCAGCTTGGTGTTGCGCTCGCCATCCTTGAGATAAAAATCGCGGTCGGGCATGCCGATACCGCCCTGATAGAGCGAATAGATATAGACGTCGGGATTCTTGTCGTCCTGGCCGACATAGCCGCCGAAAAAGTGCTGGACGCCATTGCGATCAGCCTCGGCGAGCAGCTTTGCGAGCCCTGCCTTGTCGACGCTGCGCACCTTGGCAAGCCACGGTTCGATCGGCGCAAGCCCCTTCGCCTCGACTGTCGCGGCGTCCAGATAGGAGGCGTAGGCACGTCCGATCATGCTGTCCGGATTGCTCTTTGCCGCCTCGAGGATGTCCTGCGTACGCTTTTGCGAGAGATCGGCAAGCGCAGTGAACATGCCGTAATTCGACTTGTCGGCGGGAATTGCGGTGTTCTTGGCCCAGGTGCCGTTGGCATAGGCATAAAAATCGTCGCCCGGCAGAACCGTCGTGTCCATGCCCGAGGCGTCAAAGCCGTAGGTGCCGATTTCGGGCCTGGCGGACGCTTTGGCCTCGGCGCTGGTAGTTTTTTCCTTGGCCGCGAGCAGCGCCGCCGGCGCACCCAGGAAAAGGGCGCCGAGCGCCGCCGTCGCGAGCAAGCGCGAAGAAAATTGCGGACGAGTCATGATTTTCCCCAGTTTCATTAACTAAGCAGGATCGCACCGCGCGGACGCGCGGTGCGGGCTGATGATGCGATAGCTATAGCCCGGCCGAGGGGCGGTTCAACCGGCCCGCGTGTCGCTCGTCGACGCCTCAAGTCGTTTGTCGCGTGCCAGCGCCAGCTTGCGCCGCCAGCGAAGCCGGATCCAATTGTCCCAGATCAGCGTCGCGAGCACGTAGCCGACAGCGGCCGACACGGCCGAAATCACGAAGAGGCCTGCTATCAGCGCGGGCGCGGCGTCCGACAAGAGCCAGCGCAGCCATTGCGCAGCCGTCGCCCCCTCCTCGATCATAACCGAGAAGGTCGCGACATTGGCGTGGAGCCCGAACATGCGATCGCCAAGCCACACCGATGCGGCGATGATGAACGGTGTCGTCACCGGGTTCGACAAGAAGGTCATCGCAGCGCCGATCGGGATATTGGCTCGAAAGGGCAAGGCGAGCAGCGCGACGCCCAATATCTGCACGCCGGGGATCAGAAAAAAGATGCCTACAAAAAGGCCGAGTGCGGTTCCGCGCGGCACCGACGTGCGCGTGAACCGCCACAAATGGCTGTGCGCCACGCGATGCGCGAACGGCCTCACGAAGCGGCTCGCCAGCAATTCCTCGCGCGTCGGAGAATTGCGGCGGATCCAGTTCATCACCGCCGCCTTGTCGCGGACCTTGGGGTCGCGAGGTGCGTTGCCGCTCATCCGCGCTCCTTCATCAATCTTTGCTTGTCGCGCTTCCAGTCGCGTTCCTTGATCGATTCGCGCTTGTCGTGCGCCTTCTTGCCCTTGGCGAGCGCGAGTTCGACCTTGGCGCGGCCGCGACTGTTGAAATAGACCGACAAGGGCACGAGCGTCATGCCCTGCCGCATCACGCCTGCATGCAGCTTGTTGATCTCCCGCCCGTTGAGAAGAAGCTTGCGCGGCCGCCGCGGCTCATGGTTGAAGCGGTTGCCGTGGCTGAACTCGGGAATGTTGGCGTTGATCAGCCACACCTCCCCGCCCGTCACCTCGGCATAGCTTTCCGCGATCGTACCCTCACCAAAGCGCAGCGACTTGACCTCGGTGCCTTGCAGCGCGATTCCCGCCTCGAACACCTGCTCGATGGAATAGTCGAAGCGCGCGCGCCGGTTCTCGGCAACGACCTTCTTCTTGTCGAATTCGGCGGCGGACTGCGGACGGGCCATCGGAAAACCTAGAGAACTCCGGCCGCTGCGAGCGCGGCGTCGACCTCGGCGCGCGCGGCGGGTGACGCGGGGATGATGGGGAGGCGCACTTCAGGATCGAACCAATCGTGCACGCGCGACAGCGCATATTTGACGGGCGCCGGCGAGGCGTCGGAGAACATCGCCTTGTGCAGCGTAAACAGCCTGTCGTGGAGTGTCAGCGCGCGCGCCCAGTCGCCCGCGCCGCACGCTGCGGCGAAGTCGGCGCAGAGCCGCGGCGCGACATTGGCGGTGACCGAGATGCAGCCGGCCCCGCCCATCACCGCGTGCGGCAGCCAGAGATCGTCGTTGCCGCTGAGCTGGCAGAACCCCTCTCTTGCCTTGGCGCGGTGGATGGTCACGCGGGCAAGCTCGCCGCTCGCATCCTTGACTGCGACGATGTTGGGGATCTCGCTAAGCGTGCACATCGTCTCGGCGCTGATGTCGGTCACCGTGCGCCCGGGAACATTATAGACCACGATCGGAAGGTCAGTTGCTTCGGCGAGCGCCTTGAAATGCGCGAGAAGCCCCTCCTGCGTCGGCCGGTTGTAATAAGGCGCAACGACGAGCGCCGCGTCGGCGCCCGCGGCCTGTGCGTGGCGCATGTGGCGGATCGCGGTCGCGGTATCGTTCGATCCGCAGCCGGCGATCACCGGGACGCGCCCCGCCGCCGCTTCGATGCAGCAATCGATCACCCGGTAATGCTCGTCAAAGCCCAGTGTCGGGCTCTCGCCCGTCGTGCCGCAAGGCACCAGTGCGCTCGTTCCCGCATCGATCTGCCAGTCGATCAGCCGTTTGAACGCAGGCGCATCGAACGCCCCATCTCGAAATGGCGTTACCAAGGCGGGAATCGACCCCGAAAACATGCACCGCTCCTTTACAAAATCAGGCCGCACCCGTTACAAAACGATCGGCGCGCCGCCTAATGAACGCCTATTCAGCGCGCTGCAAGGAGTTTGCCACTATCATGCCGGGCATGTCCTATCTGTCCTCGATTTCCCGCCTCGCCATCACGGCCGCCCTCTTCATCCCCGGTGTCGCCTGCGCAGGCGAACTGACGCCGGAGCAGATGAACTGGTATCGCGCGCAGATGGGGCTCGCGTCGGTGTCTGCGAGCCCGCCAACCACCACCAATTCGGTCGGCGATGCGGTGCTCGAATGGCGCCGCCTGACCCAGGACAGCAATGCCTCCTTTGACCGGTTGTCGCGCTTCCTGATGGCGAACCGCGGCTGGCCCGACGCTGACAAGATGCGCGTACGCGCCGAAAAGGCGATCGCGATCGACAGCTTCGACCCGGCGCGAACCCTTGCCTATTTCCAGGCCTTTCCGCCCAAGACGCCGAGCGGGGAGCTGCGCATGGCGCTCGCGCTCAACGCTTCGGGGCGCCGCGAGGAGGCCAATGCTGCCGTACGCCGCGCCTGGAGTGGCGGCTCGCTCACACAGGACGAGGTCAACCGCGTGCTGACCTTTTTCCCGGGCGCGCTGACGACAGCCGATCATGACGCACGGATGGAGCGATTGCTCTGGTCGAACGACACCGGCGCTGCAGCGCGCCAGCTTGCCTATACCTCGCCGAACAGGCGGGCGGTCTATTCCGCGCGCCTCGCAATGCGCAGCGGCGCGGTCGACGCGGCGTTGCAGGCCTCGGCGGTCGAGGCGGCGAACCCGTCGATCCTTCGCACCGACCCCGGCTATATCACCGCCAAGGCCACATGGCTTCGCCGCTCGGGCCGCGACGGGGAAGCGCGGGCTCTTCTGGCCGGTCCGCGCGCGCTTGCGAGCGCACCGCTCGACGCGGAAGAATGGCTGGAGACCTTGCTGACCAATGCTCGCCTCGCGAGCGCGGGGGGCGACAAGGCGACCGCCTACCGCATCGCGAAGCAGATCGACGACGCTCTGCCCGCGGGCGCGGTGATCCGCGAACAGCCGCTCGGCGTGCGCGACGACTACACGTCGCTCGCCTGGCTTGCAGGCGAGCTCGCATTCAAGCATCTCAATCGCCCCGCCGAGGCGGTGCGCCTCTACCGCGCCTATGGCGATGCGGCCCGTTCCGCGCAGACGCGCACGAAGGGCTATTACTGGGCCGGGCGCGCAGCGCTTGCGGCAGGCGACACCGAGACCGCCAATGCCTATTTTGCAGACGCGGCGCAGCATTATGATCAATTTTATGGCCAGCTCGCGCTCGAACGCCTCGGCCGCCCGCAGCCGCGTCCGGCGCCCACTCCGAGCATCCAGGTCTCGCCGGCCGAAAAGGCCGCGTTCGAGGATGACCGCCTTGTTCGCGCAGCCCGCGCGCTCGGCGAGATCGGAGCCTGGCGCGAACAGTCGCTCTTCCTTCGCGCCCTTGCGCAAAAAGCGACCTCGCCGGCCGATCATGTCCTCGCAGGCCAGCTCGCGTCGCAGATCGGGCGGCCCGACCTTGGCGTGATGATCGGCCGCAGCGCGCAGGCGAACAGCCTCGACGCGGTCGAGGTTTCGGGCTTTCCGACCGTACGGGTTCCCGCAGGGCACGAAAGCAACTGGACGTTCATCCATGCGATCACCCGGCAGGAAAGCCAGTTCGATCGGGCAGCGATCAGTCATGCCGGTGCGCGCGGCATGATGCAGCTGATGCCCGGCACGGCGCGCGAAGTGGCGGGCAAGCTCGGCCTTAGCTATGACGCGGGGTCGCTGACCACCGACACCAATTACAACATGACCCTGGGCTCGACCTACTTCCAGCAGATGCTCCGCTATTTCGGCGGCAGCTATCCGCTCGCCGTCGCGGCCTATAATGCGGGGCCGGGCAATGTGAACAAATGGCTGCGCGCCAACGGCGATCCGCGCAGCGGCGCGATCAGCATCGTCGACTGGATCGAGGCGATCCCGATTTTCGAGACGCGCAACTATGTGCAGCGCGTGCTTGAAAATGCCGTGGTCTATGACACGCTGCGCGAGGGCGGCGGCACGCAGCCCAAAGCACCGCTCAGCTTCTACCTTGGCAAGTCGACGCCGGGCTAAGCGTTGGTGGCGGGGGAAAGGACAAATATCATCTCGCCTGCGGGATATGCCGCGCTGCGCGCCGAATATGATGCGCTGCTCGGCGAGGAACGCCCGAAGCTGGTCGAAGTCATCAGCTGGGCGGCGGGCAACGGCGATCGCAGCGAAAACGGCGATTATATCTATGGGCGCAAGCGCTTGCGCGAGATCGACCGGCGGCTCGCCTTCCTTGCGCGGCGAATGAAAGCGGCGCGGGTCGTCGACCCGGCAGCGCAGCCTGACAGGAGCCGCATCTGGTTCGGCGCACGCGTTGAACTGGCCGACGAAGACGACATGCGGAGGACCGTGACGCTGGTCGGCGATGACGAGGCCGACGCGGGGGCCGGCCGGATCGGCTGGAACAGCCCCCTTGCGCGCGCCCTGCGCGGCGCAGCGGTGGGCGAGCTGCGTACCGTCCAATTGCCCGCCGGTCCCAAGGAATGGGAAATCCTCTCGATCGCCTATCCCTGACCTCCTGTGATCATCGTCACAGCCGGGGGCGATGCGGCGCTATAAGAAGGACGCTTGCCATGGGCCGCGAGGGAGGGGGACAATGCGTTTTCTGCTGGCTTTTCCGGCCGCCGCCATGCTGGTGTGCAGCGCAGCGGCGGGATCCGCCTCGCGCTCCAGCGATGCCGAGATTGCCGCGAAACTGAAAGTGGGCGAAGAGGTTGAGGCGCGGATAAATGGGGATTTCAACGGTGATGGCGAGATCGATACCGCCTGGATTGCGGCGGGTCCCGATGGCCGCACCGTCCACGTCCACTTCGCGCTTCGCAAAGGGGCGGACCTGCATCATGTTCCCGCGGGGAGCTTTGCCTTGCCATCCGAACGCCTTGGTCCGGCCGATCTCTCGGTGAGCAAGGACGTGCTCGTGATAAGGGACCTCACCGGCGGAACGACGGCGCTCGCCGCCACATATCGCTTTCGCGGCGACGCTGCTGCGACGCGGATGCGCCTGATTGGCCTCGATGCGCGGCTTTACAGCCGCACGTTCGCGCATGACGGCGCGAAAATGAGCTGGAACCTACTCACCGGCGACCTAGTCACCGCGAGGCTGGAGCTCACGCGAAGCGGCGATGAAACGGCCTATCGGGAAGCCGGGACCAAACGCGTACGGCGGCCGATCGCCGTCGTCGACATGGAATCGACGCCCGACGCTGAATCCGAGCTCGCAGCGATGGTACCGTCAACCGGCTAATGTCAGCAGATCATGTCCGCAGCAAAGCGGGAATGATCCAGATCGCCGAAAGCACGATCACCACCGCCGTCAGCGATATCGCAAGGACATAGCGGACATTGTGGCCTTTGACCCCGCTCGAGGCCTCTTCGTCGGTGACTTCGACATGGTCTTCGACGACTCGCATATTTGTCTCCCTTTCTTGCAATCGAAACGCGCCGCGTCGCCAAGCGGTTCCGCCTGCAGCGGCGGGGAGAGATGCGCCAGAGGGTCTGTAAGCCGGGTTCTGTCCACCCCTTCTTGAGGGGATGGGCGATCATTCCTCTAGGCGAACGGTTACCCGAACGCTCAAGCAGTCAACCCGGACGGCGGGGCCGGAACCAGCCCTGGGACTAAACCCCTTGCCATCCCTATTCGACCTTGCTCCCGGTGGGGTTTGCCGTGCCGCGTCCGTTACCGTCCGCGCGGTGCGCTCTTACCGCACCCTTTCACCTTTCGCCGGGCCGAAGCCTTGGGCGGTCTCTTCTCTGTGGCACTTTCCCTGAACCCGCCCGAAGGCGGGTCCGCCGGACGTTATCCGGCACCGTGGTTTCCGTGGAGCCCGGACTTTCCTCCCCCTCGCTTGCGCGAAGCGGCGATCGCCCGACCCTCTGGCGCAGGGCAATATAGCATGAGCGCGAAAATTTGCGAGGGTGTGCTGACCCTCAATCCCCTTCGGGCTGGGGAAGCAGGAGAGCGAGCAAAATCGCGCGGCATTCGCCGTCGATCGTCCCGTCGATCAGTTCGGGACGGAAGCGCCGCTGGAAGGCAACTGTCGCGGCAAAACCGTCGGTCACGTCATAGCCGAAGCGCTCGAGCGCGAGGAGAAAGCCGGCGTCGGTCCACAAGGGATCGGTGAGCTTCTTGGTCGGACGCGGGAGCGCCAGCCGGCGCCGGGCAAGCTCCTCCCAGGGAAAAAGCTCGCCCGGATCCTGTTTGCGCGCCGGGGCGATGTCCGAGTGCCCCACGACATTGCCGCGAGTAATCGCATGGCGATCCTTGATCAGATGGACCAGCCGGACGACCGAGGCGACCTGCTCTTCAGGAAAGGGCACATAGCCCCATTCGTGGCCCGGATTGACGATCTCGATGCCGATACTTGCCGAGTTCACGTCGCTGATCCCGCGCCAGTGCGACCTGCCAGCGTGCCACGCGCGCTTTGCCTCGGGGACCATGAGCGTGATCTGCCCGTCCTCGCTGACGACATAATGCGCCGACACCTTCGATTGAGGATCAGCAAGCCGATCAATGGCTTCGGCTCCGGTTTTCATGCCGGTATAATGAAGGACGATCATCGAGATTGGCAGCGAGCGCTCGTCGAAATTCGGAGACCAGCGTTCGATAAAATCGTTCATGCCCATCGCTGCCCGCTTGCTGCCACCCTGTTGCCGCTTGCGCCAGTGGGGGTCAAATTGCAAGGTTCGCGCTTCGTCAGGCGGCGACGCGGCGCACCTGCTGGTCGGCGGGCTCGTAAAGGCCGCGCAGGCGCGGACTGGCGACAAACTGGTCGGTTTGTCCCAGAACCGTTTCCCCCGCTCCCAGGACGAGGAAGCTCTGCGGCGCCGCGACCGCGCGCAGCCGGGCAAAGGCCTTGAGACGCATGGGCGCTGCAAAATAAAGGAGCAGGTTGCGGCAGAAAATCAGATCGGCATGATGCGCGAGCGGCGGCCGGTCGACGAGCATGTTCTGCACGGAAAAATCAATGCGGCGCCGAAGATCCGCCTTTGCGAGCCAACCCGCCTCGGTCTGATCGAACCAGCGCACCATGCGCTGCACGGGAAGGCCACGCTGGATTTCGAACTGGGAATAGATCCCGACGCGCGCGCGCGAAATCGCATGGTAGCTGACATCGGTCCCGACGATCTGGATCTGCCACCCCGCCCAGCGCTCGGCCTGCTCCGCGAGCAGCATCGCCATCGAATAGGCTTCCTGTCCCGTCGAGACCCCGCAATGCCAGATGGTAAGCCGGCGCGTCAGCGAATTGACCTCGCGAACATGTTCGAGCGCCTTGGTAGCAATATCGTCGAACACGCTATGTTCGCGATAGAAAAATGTCTCGTTATTGAGCATTGCATCGACCGTGTCGTCGAGCAGGTGACGGCTTGTCGAGGTGACGAGCGCGGCGACGAGCGCATCAAGGTCGGCGATCCCGTGACGCTGCATCACCGGCTTCAATGACATTTCGATCCGCCAGATCCGGTTTGGTGACAAGGTTTGCCCGGTGCGCGATTCAAGAACGCCCATCAGCACGCGGTAGGCCGACTCGCTCGCGCTCCCCATCATGGCTTGTGTCCTGGAAGGAAACTGCCAAGCATCAGCGCGATCGCATCGGGGTTGAGCGTAGCTGCAGCGATTCCCGTCTTGCTCACCGCGCCTGGCATACCCCAGATCACGCAGCTTTCGGGCGCCTGCGCGAAGATTGTTCCGCCTGCAGCCTTGAGCCGTGCGGCGCCATTCGCGCCGTCGCGTCCCATGCCGCTCAGGACGATGCCAACGCCGCGCTTCCCGTATACCTCGGCGACCGAGGCGAACATCGGATCGGCCGAGGGGCAGCACCCATTTTCGCTCGGGTGACGATCGAGCGCGATTTCGCGGCGGCGGCCGTTCGCGACCACGACAAGATGCGCGTTGCCCGGAGCGAGATAGACATGCCCGCGCTCGACAATCATGCCCGCTGCCGCGACGCGCACCCGGCGCTGGGTCATCGTCGCGATCTGGCGCGCGTAAAATTCCATGAAAGCATCGGGCAGATGCTGGGTCAGAAGGATTGGCGCCGTGATGCGGCGATCAAGGTGCGCGATGAAATTTGCAAAGGCCGGAATCCCCCCGGTCGAGGCGGCGACGGCGATGCATTCAAGCGGCTGATCGGTGTCGAGCGCCATCACAGGCACCGGCGGCGCCGGCATTTGCTGCGGCCGCGGGATGACGGGCCCTGCGGGAGGCTGCTGCCCGAGCGTGACGATCCGCTCGGTCAGCACGTCGGCAAAGCGACCTGAAAAGCTCCCTCGCCCCGGTTTGGCGAGCGTGTCGCTCGCGCCGAGCGCGAGTGCGTCGATCGCGGCGGGGCCCCCCTCGTCGCAATTGGAGGACAGAATGAGAATCCGCGCGCCCTGCGCGCGCTCAAGGAGGTGCGGCAGCGCGTCAAGGCCGTTCATCCCCGGCATTTCGACGTCGAGCACGATAACATCGACGGGTTCCCTCGCAAGATAGGCAAGGGCGTCCTGCGCCGATGCAACCGAGGCGCAAATCTTGAGCTGCGGCCGCTGATCGACGATCCGTTCCAGAATGCTGCGCACGACCAGGCTGTCATCGACGAGCATCACACGCACGGTGCGCGCCGAGGGCAAGGGTGCCGCCTCGCGGCTGGAAAGGTCGAGCTGTGGCTGGCTCACTTTGGTCCTCAGGCGACGCCGACCAGCTGCAATTTTCCTTCGAGCGTCTCGCGATCGAACGGCTTCATCACATATTCGTCCGCGCCGGCCTCGATCGCCGCGCGAATATGATCGATGCTATTCTCGGTCGTGCAGAAAACGACGCGCGGCCGCTCGTCATGCCCGAAATCGAGATCGTTGAACGCCCCCAGAAATTCCATCCCGCTCATCACCGGCATGTTCCAGTCGAGCAGGATCACATCGGGACGGTTCGCACGGCAGAAAGTCAGCGCCTCCTGCCCGTCGGCCGCCTCCTCGACGGCGAACGCCATGCTTTCAAGGATATGACGCGCGACCTTGCGAATCACTTTGCTGTCATCGACGACCAGACAGGATTTCGACATTCTCATATTCCTCCGCCCCCGGGGTAGCGCACCTTGCTAACGCGAAGGGGTGTCCAGCCCGTTAATAAAAAGAATGTCATGCCGCGCTCGCAACGGGCAGCGTGACGAAATGGGCGGGATCGACAACGAGCAGCGACGCGCCCTCATGTTCGATCATCGCATCGGCCACGCGCGCCCAGCCGGGAAGCAGCTTTCCCGTGACGCGCGTCTCGGGCGCATCGATGAAGCAGACATCCTCGATCGCGTCGGCGAGCAGTGCATAGCCATGGTCGGCGACATCGACGACGATCACCCGCTGCCCCTCGACCGCCGTCACCGGTGCAAGCCCGACAACGACATGCGGGTCGATCAATGTGAAAACGCGGCTGCGCAGGGCAAAGAGCCCCGCGACATGCGGCGGGGCCGCGGGCACTTCAACCGGGGTTCCGACCGTCACCACCGAATGGATCGCGCGGCTGCGCAGCGCGACACGGGTGTCCGCGATTCGCGCGATGAGATAGAGTTTTTCCATCATGAACGGCCTCCCCCGATCCGGACGCGCAGCGCTTCAAGAAGCGCCTGACGATCGTAACGATAAACCGATTCATCGTCGGGCCCGGCGGCCGCAACCGCTGCCCGCAGGCGGATCACCGGCACACCGTCGGCGACTGGACCCTCCTCGTCCGAAAGCGACAAGAGCACGTCAGGCGCTCCCCCAGCGAGGGCATCGTCCGCCGAGGCGACCCGGTAGCCCGCGCCGCGCAGGATCGGCGCCAGGAAATTTTCACCCCAGCCGTCCGCATCGCCGGCTAGCTGGCACAGCGGCTGGCTCGGGCCCGCGGCGGCCTCGCCGAGCGCATATTGCTCCATCAGCCAGAAGGGATCGAGGAGTTCAACCGGTTCGCCCCCGACGAGGGTGACGCCCGCGATCAGCCCCGGGACCGCCGCGGGCTGGACGATATCGGGAAGCCGCACAATGTCGATCACGGCCTCGATCGGATAACAGAGCACCCGCTGCCCATCGTGAAGACGAAGCAGCTTCAGCATACCGGCGCCTTCGGGGAGCCGCCCGGCATGAACGGGGAAGATCTCGTCGCCGATCTGCGCGTGCACCGTTCCTGCGCTTTCAAAGAGCGCCAGCGCGGGAACCTCCTCGACGCGCTCGATGACCGAGAGGCGAACGCCGCGGACGCGCCCCCCCGTGTCGCGGAACAGAAGAAGCTGCGCAGCCTTGCGCGCCGCGACCGCTTCGGCCTCCACTTCCTCCGCTTCGTCATGGCTGCGCCCGGCCTCGGAAGCGTCGATCCCCGCAGCCGCGAGCAGTCCTTGCACGTCGAGCAGCAGGACTGGCCGGCCATTGTCGGGCAAGGTCGTGCCCGCATAAAGCCCGGTCGCCATGATCAGCGGCGCGGCGGGCTTGATCACAAGTTCCTCATGATCGTGGATCGCCGCGACGCTCAATGCATAGCTTTGTCCCTGTCCCGGCCGCACGATCACGATCGCGCGATCCTCGGCATCTTCGTCCGCCCCTGGCTTGAGACCCAATATCTCTTCGAGCCTCAGCAGCGGGAATTGCTCGCCGCGTACCGTCGCGAGTTCGCCCCCGCCGACGCGATCGATGCGCGCGCTGTCGCTGCTTTCGAGCAGGATTTCGCGGACAGCGCCTCGCGGAATGGCGAAATATTGACCTGCTGCGCGCACCATCAGCCCCGAGATGATGGTAAGCGTCATCGGGACCCGCAGGACGATCGCGAGCCCGCGCCCTTCGTCGTTGCGCAGCTCGACGACCCCGCCGATTTTCTCGAGGTTCGCCTTGACGATGTCCATGCCGACGCCGCGCCCCGAGATCGAGGTTATCTTGGCCGCGGTCGAAAAGCCTGGGCGGAAGATCAGTTCGAGCTTGTCCTTCACGCTGAGCGCACGGGCCTCGGTGGCGGTGACAATTCGCGCCGCGATGGCCTTGGCGACAAGCGCATCGGGCGAGAGGCCGCGCCCATCGTCGCGCACCTCGATCTCGATCTGGTTGCCCGACTGACGCGCGGAGACCGAAAGCGTTGCGATCACGCCCTTCCCGGCCGCGACGCGCTGGTCGAGCGGTTCGATGCCGTGATCGACCGCGTTGCGGACGATGTGAATCAGCGGATCGCGGATATTCTCCATCATCTCGCGGTCGAGCTCGACCTCGCCGCCGCTTGCGACGAACTTCACCTTTTTCCCGAGCTCCTGCGCGAGATCGCGGACGATGCGCGGGAGCGGCGCGAACAATTTGTCGATCCGTTGCATGCGCATCTGGCTGACTGACTGGCGCATCCCGGCGATCGAATCGGAGAGGCGGTCGAACGAGGCGATCAGGCGGGGGTCAGCCCCCGATTCACGCAGCATGCGGGCAAATTCATTGCGCGCGAGCACGATGTCGGTGACCCCTGTCATCACGCTGTCGAGCAGCGGCAGCGGAACTCTGATCGAGCGCCACGCCTGCAGTTCGGCAGCCAGATCGTCTTCGCGGCGCAGCTGGATTTCGACCGGTTCGGGCGATGCAGTCTCATCGGCGGCAAACGCGAGCGCCTCGATCACTTCGCCGTCATCGCCCGCGGGTTCGCCGTCGCCGGTGCCAAGCGCGCCGCACAATTGGGTCAGGCGATCGATGACCCCGAGAACCCCGGTGACGAGCGCCGCGTCAGCAGGCCGATTGCCGCGCCGCACCTGATCGAGCGCGTCCTCGGCCGCATGCGCAAGCGCAGTGACGCGCGGCAACGACAGGAATCCCGAGCTGCCCTTGATCGTGTGGACGAGGCGAAAAATGGCATCGAGCCGCTCACGGTCTCCGGGATCGGCCTCCCACGCAACGAGCGCACCGCCCGCCTCGGCGAGAATTTCGGCGGTTTCAGCCAGAAAGTCGTTCAGCAGATCGTCCATTGCGGTTCCGGTGCGCCCAAAATCGAGGCGCGACCATGCCGAACAATGGTTAACCCGCGTCCGCGCAGTACGGCGCCGACAAGGAGCGATGTCGGCGTCTCGCGCGCGAGCATAACCGTGCCGCCATTCTGCGCCGCGACGGCCTGCACCAGCACCGCAGGCGCCGTGCGCGAGGTCATCGCGCCGGCGCTCTCGCCTTCCGCGAGGATGCGCTCGACATCCTTGTCGACGAGGATGCGTTCGGCCTCGGCATGGAGTGCGATCTCGATGCCGTCTGCCTGCTTCTCGCAGCCTATGTCGAGCCGGCCGCCGCGCACCAGCGCGTCGACGAGAATCAACGCGAGGTTGAGGATGATCTTGACCGCAGGCTTGGGCAGCGGCTCGTCGCTGATCATCCAATTGAGGGTGATCGGCCGATCGGCCATGATCCCCTCGATCGCCGACCTCGCTTCAGCGGGCGGCACCGCCTCGCCAAAACCGCCTGCCGAACCGAAGGCAAGTCGGAAGAATTTCAGCTTGGCCGCCGATGTCCGCGCGCTCTGTTCGAGAAGCTCGAAGCAGCGCGCGCGCATGTCGGGGTCCTTTTCGTCGGCGAGCAGTTCGAGCCCGTTGGCGAAGGCCCCCACCGGGCTCAGCAGGTCATGGCAAAGCCGCGAGGCCAGCATGGACGCGAAATCGACGCGATCGTCGGTCATGGATGAAATGGCTCCCCAGCGCAGATCCGGATTTTTCCGGCCTGCCGGTCCCTAGGGCAAGCGCGGGCACGAGAGCAAGGGCGAACCCCCGCATCGGTTTGCATCGAGCAAGGACCGTCACCGGGCGCCCGAGACGAAGAGATCAGCGCACCGCCGATTCTTGAAATCCGGCAGCCCGCACCCACATCCCTCTCAATGCAGGGGGACGAGGATATCTTGACCGTAGCGCTGGGTGACAGCGCCGCCGGGCTGCGGCTCGACCGGGCGCTCGCCGAGGCGGTTCCGAACCTCTCGCGCGAACGGCTGAAATCGCTGATCAGGGGTGGCCGGGTCGCCGATGCGAGCGGCGCGGTGCTCTGGGACCCGGCGGCAAAGGCTGCAGCGCCCGCAACGCTCACGCTCCGCCTTCCCGCTCCGGCGCCTGCGCACAATGTCGCGCAGGACCTTGGCTTGATCATCGCCTATGAAGACGAACATCTCCTCGTCATCGACAAGCCGGCAGGGATGGTCGTGCACCCGGCTGCGGGCAACGCCGACGGCACGCTGGTCAACGCGCTGCTCCACCATTGCGCGGGGCAGCTTTCAGGGATTGGCGGCGTCGCCCGGCCGGGGATCGTGCACCGGATCGACAAGGATACGAGCGGATTGATCGTCGCTGCGAAACACGACAAGGCGCATGAAGGGCTGGCGAGGCAGTTCGCCGCGCACAGCATCGAGCGCCGCTATCTCGCGCTTGCAACCGGGCGGCCGATGCCGGCCAATGGTACGGTCGACGCAGCGCTCGGCCGATCGGCGACCAACCGCAAGAAAATGGCGGTGGTGCCGGAAGGACGCGGCAAGCATGCGATCACTCATTACCGCACGATCGAGGTGCTCACCGGGGCAACGCTTATCGAATGCCGGCTCGAGACCGGGCGAACACACCAGGTGCGCGTCCACATGGCGCATATCGGCCATCCGCTCGTCGGCGATCCGGTCTATGGGCGATCGCGCAAGCCGCTGTCCGACGTGCTCAAGGCACGGGGTTTCATGCGCCAGGCATTGCACGCGGCCCATTTGGGTTTTATTCATCCGGTAACTGGTAACAAGATCGCGCTCGACAGCGAACTCCCTCAGGATATGCGGGAACTGATCGATGAACTGCGCGTTTAAGTTTCGAATAAAAATCTATCTCGACCGCAGGAAAGAACCGCGGCATCACTCTCCTTCTGAAATTTAGGGAAGACGCTATGGCTAACAAGAGCAATGTTCCGGCAGTAGTGCCCGCACTCGGCGGTGAGGCGAGCCTGAACCGCTACCTGGCCGAAATTCGCAAATTTCCCCTCTTGACCCCCGAGCAGGAATATATGCTCGCGAAACGCTTTCAGGAGCATGGGGACAATGAAGCTGCAGCGCAGCTCGTGACCTCGCACCTGCGGCTCGTTGCGAAGATCGCAATGGGCTATCGCGGCTACGGCCTGCCGGTCAGCGAATTGATCAGCGAGGGCAATATCGGGCTGATGCAGGGCGTGAAGAAGTTCGACCCCGAACGCGGCTTCCGCCTCGCCACCTATGCGATGTGGTGGATCCGCGCCTCGATACAGGAATTCATCCTGCGCTCGTGGAGCCTTGTCAAAATGGGCACCACCGCTGCGCAGAAGAAGCTGTTCTTCAACCTTCGCCGGATGAAGAACAATCTCGAGGCCTTCGAGGATGGCGATCTGTCGCCCGAAAATGTCGCGAAGATCGCGAAGGACCTCGGCGTCACCGAGGACGAGGTGATCAGCATGAACCGCCGCATGGCGATGGGCGGCGACACGTCGCTCAACGTGCCGATGGGCGAGGATGGCGACAGCCAGTGGCAGGATTTGCTCGGCGACGAAGGACCGCTCCAGGACGAGCGCGTCGCGGAGGCCGAAGAGCGCGACGTGCGCCACGAGCTTCTTACCGAGGCGCTCGAGACGCTCAACGAGCGCGAGCGCCACATCCTCACCGAACGCCGCCTCACCGACGATCCGAAGACGCTCGAGGATTTGAGCCAGGTCTATGACGTCAGCCGCGAGCGCGTCCGCCAGATCGAAGTGCGCGCGTTCGAGAAGCTGCAGAAGGCCATGCTCAAGCTCGCCGGCGAACGGCGGCTGGTCGGGGCCTGACGCGAGGATTTGCCGCCGGCGCGCTTTGCCATAAGGTGGTGCCATGTGGCTCCTTCCCCTTCTGGCGGCGCTGGCGGCTCCCGTTTCCGCCCCGCCCCTCGCATCGCGATCGGCGGATATACAGGCATTCGACGCCGACATCCGGCTTTCCCCAGCGCCGGTTCGCATCGGGGACGAGCTCCATCTCGTCTACGAGATGCACCTGACCAATTTCGCGGCCGTCCCGCTTACCCTCGACCATATCGTGGTGCGCGACGCTGCGAGCGGCGCGGAACTCCTTGTCCTTTCGGGCGCCGCGCTCGAGGCGGCTCTAGGGCATGTCCCATCGGGAGACGGAGCGACGATCGCGCCGGGCGCGCGGGCGATTGCCTATCTCGACATCGCGCTGAGGGACGGATTTCGTCCCGCCAGGATTGCCCATAGTCTTGCCGTCCGCGAGGACAATGGGCGCCGCGTCATCGAGGCCGGCACCGTGACGATCGACCCACGCCCGCTTCCCGTTCTCGGCCCGCCCTTGCGCGGAGGACCGTGGGTCGCGGTCTACGCGCCCGAGCTTGAACGTGGCCATCGCCGAGTTCCCTATGCCGTCGCGGGACGCGCGACGATCCCCGGCCGTTTCGCCATCGACTGGATGATGGTCGACGCGAAGGGCCAGCTCGACCGCTCGGACGGCAGGGCGCTGGCCGATTCGCTGAGCTATGGCGCCGAGGTGCTCGCGGTTGCCGATGCGGTGGTCGCCGCGACACGCGACGATGTCACCGAGCCGCGATGGCGCGCCGATCTGCCCAAAGTTGCGATCGGCGATGCGGCTGGAAACTACATCGCGCTCGACCTTGGCGACGGCCGCTACGCCTTTTACGAGCATCTGCAGCCCGGCCTGCGTGTGAAGCCCGGCGACCGGGTGAAACGCGGGCAGGTGATTGCCCTCCTCGGCCTCACCGGTCAGGGCACCGCACCCCACCTTCACTTTCATGTCGCCTCGGCGCCTTCGCCGCTGGCAGCTGAGGGCCTCCCATTTCTGATTGAGGGCGCGACGCGGATCGGTGACTATTCCTCAATCGAAAACCTCGGGACCGCGTGGCAGCCGCTGCCAGCCGCTGCGCCGGGCCCGATGTTTCCGCCCGCGAACAGCGTCGTCCGCTTCCCCGAATGATCCGTTTGTCCCCCGGCCCCGGGCCGCGCTGGAAACCCGGCGATGAACCCGGCGGCCAAAGTCTGCCGCCACCTCCTGACCTGAGGCCGCCACACCGACGTTACAAAGAGGCTCGAGGATTTGAGCCACGTCTGTGACGTCAGCCGCAAACCCGCCCGCCAGATCGAAGTGCACGCGTTCGAGAAGCTGCAGAAGGCGATGCTCAAGCTCGCGAGCGAACCGCGGCTGGTCGGGGCCTGAGCTCTTGCGCGACCCTCCAGCGACCGCTGAATCGACAGCGGGTCGCAATTCTTTAGCCTTGTCGTCGGTGGGGCTTGAAGTTGGGGGGAATCGTCATGGCCACGAATGAAAATGCGGCCGCGCAAGCGGTTGGCGACGTATCGAGCGACAGCACGAAGCCACCTGCGATCGATAAGACCGCCCGCGGCGACAAGCTCGCGGCATGGTCCGGCTTTTCGCTTATCCTCGGGCTTGCAGGGGATATGGCGACCCCCATCGGCAAATATTCCTTGTGGCTTGCCATCGCCGGGATTGCCGCGCTCGCCATCTGCTTTCTGCTGCGCCGGATCCGTTTTGCGCGGCGAGCCATGTTTCATTCGGGCATTTTTGCATCAATCATGACCGCGATCCTCGCGCTTCAGTATCTGTCGCCTGAAAAGGAGCAAGTGGAGGACCGCGGGATCACGGCCACATTCCTCCCCATCGCGGCGTCGATCCAGACGAGGATACTTCCCCTGCCCGAAAATCAGCGGATGCTCCTCCAGTTCCAGAACGCAATCGGGAGCGGCGGGGACAATGAGCGCCTTGCGAGCGCGCGTGAGCTTTACGACGCCGTCCAGGACAGGGCGCTGCGACGCGGAATGCTCGAAGCAATGCTGCAATCTGGCAACGGCGCCCTGCAGCAGGGAGCCATACTGATGCGCCTCGCTGAACGCCGGGGCGACCATCTGACGCTGGTGCCCTCGGAGCGCGATGCGTCCGACATTCTTTCGCGCCGCCTGCTGTCTTTTTCGTTCAAGGTGTCGCGCGTCGACGTCGATAGCGGCGCGCTTTACCTTCTCGGCGACGGTTTCGGGTCGGATGGGACCGTATCGCGCCGCGGCATCACAATGCAGCTTTACATCGACAATGTGCCGGAAGGCCGCAAGCTGATGTTCGTCGAACTGCCCCCCGCCAAGGACATGCAGATAACCGGCACGGCGCGGCTGGACAGCGGCGAGACGGTAAAGGTAGAGATGCCGCTCTTCTGATAACAGCCGTCCGGACCGACACTTGCCACCGAAATCCTCTTCCCGATCACGCCGGAAGCTGCCTTGGTATCTCAGGCCCGTCAAATGGCTGCTCTGGTTCATCGCGATTTCGGTGATCTGGGTCCTCATCTATGTCGTTGTACCGCCGCCGGTGACCTTCACCATGCTCGCCGACCGCAATGGCATCACCAAGGACTGGACGGGCCTTTCGCATATCGATCGCAATATGGTGCGCGCAGTGATCGCGGCCGAGGACGGCAAATTCTGCAGCCACGACGGGTTCGACCGGGAGGCGATCGAGCAGGCAATCGAACGCAACGCCAAGGGCAAGAGGCTGCGCGGCGGATCGACGATCAGCCAGCAGACGGCGAAGAATGTCTTCCTTTGGCAGGGCAGCGGCTGGACGCGCTATGTCCGCAAGGTCCCCGAAATCTGGTTCACCTTCCTCATTGAAAAAATCTGGGGAAAGCGGCGGATCATGGAGGTCTATCTCAACGTCGCCGAGACCGGAATTGGCACCTATGGCGTCGAAGCGGGCGCGCAGCGCTATTTCCGGCACGGCGCGGCAAAACTTTCCCCGGCGGAGGCTGCGCGCATCGCGGCGATCCTACCGCTGCCCAAGAAGCGGGAGGCTGTCAGTCCTTCGGGCTTCACCCGCCGCTATGGAAACACGATCCGCGCTCGGATCGGCGTCGTTCGCCGTGACGGCCTCGACCGGTGCGTTTACGATTGAGCTGCCCCGCGGACGTCGACGGCCGGAGCGCTGCCGCTATCAATTCTGTTCGCGCGTGACCGTCGTTACCACCGGCTTGGGCGCAATCGCCTCGGCCGCAACAACGCGCTTCGATGCGCTGGCGGCAATCGCCTTCTCGAGCGCGGCGACCTGCGGACATTTGTCGGAACAGACGCGCTGCGCCGCCGCCAGCTTCTCCCGAGCGAGCTCGATAGCACCCTTTTCGGCAAGCGCTTCTCCCTGCCCCGCGAGCGCTGTGACATCATTGGGTTCGAGGAGGAGTGCCTCGCGATAGAGGCCAATCGCCTTGCCCGGCAATCCCTGCGCCCGCGCAACCTGCGCGAGCGCGATGATCGCCGAGCGATTGCGCGGATCGGCGGCGAGGGCTGATTCATAATAATCGATCGCGCCGTTCAGGTCGCCCATGCTCTGGGCTTCCTCGCCCTGCTTTTGAAGCGCGATCGAACGCGGAAGAATGTCGTTGTCGGCGCGCTGCGCGTCGGAGGCGGCAGGCAGACTGGCGAGAACAAGACCGGCACCGAGAGCCAGCAAACTGACACGCATCGCATTCTCCCATTTCGTCATGTCGAGAGAGCCTAACATGGCGCCGTCAGTCGTGCGAGAAAAAAGCCATCGCATCCGTCATGCCCCGGCGTCAGAAGGAAACCCGCGCCGGCACGCCGTCCGACGCCGGCCGGAAGCGGCTCGGCATCGGCCCTCCAGCCCGGATGCCGGTTCAGAAAATCATCCATCTGTGCCCGCCCCTCGCGTGCGATGATCGAGCAGACGGCATAAAGAAGTTTTCCGCCCGGCGCCACCAGCCCGGCTCCAATCTCGATGAGCTTCGCCTGATCGGCAAGATGCCGCTCGAGACGCGATGGCGTCAGCCGCCAGCGCAGCTCGGGGCTGCGCCGCCAGGTGCCGCTGCCCGAGCAGGGAGCGTCGACAAAGACGCGGTCGGCTCTTCCCTGCCAGTCGGCAAGCATCGCCCTTTCCTTTCCAGGATCGAGCAGCCGCGTCGCAATGCGGGTCGCGCCCGCGCGCTCGGCCCGCGGCGGTAGCTGCTGGAGCCGCGCGCGGTTGGTGTCGCAGGCGAGAATGTCGGCGCCATTATCCGTCGCCGAGGCGATGGCGAGCGTCTTTCCGCCGCCGCCCGCACAAAGATCGACGATCGCCATGCCGGAGGCGGCATCGAGCGCGGCCGATGCATATTGGCTCGCCGCATCCTGCACCTCGAACCGCCCTTCGGCGTGCGCCGGGTGCTGCGCCGCGGCGGTTTCGGGTGGCAGCCGCCAGCCGTCGGGTGCGTATGCGATGGGCGCACCCTCGGGAAAGAGGATGGCGAGATCCTCGCGCTTCGCCCTGATCCGGTTTGCGCGCAGGTCGAGCGGCGCGCGGGTGAGCATCGCATCGCCTTCCTCGCCGCCTATGAGCGGATCGAAAAGTTCGGCGAGCGCCGGCGCCACAAGACCCGTTTCGGCACGTGGCTCGCCGGACGTTATCGGGGCCGGACCATAGGGCGAACCATCGAAGAGCGCGGCAAGATCGGGCCGGATGTCGGCGAGCGCCACCATCGCCGCTCGCCCCGAGGGCGGAGCGACACGCACCGCACGGATCGCATCATAGACATGGCCGCGGATCGCGCGGCGGTCTTTCGATCCCGCGTAGCGGCGCTGCCGCATCGCCTCGGCAAGGAGCGCGTCGGCAGGAGCGCCGCCCTCGCGGGCCGCGACCGCAATGGCATCGAGAATCTCGATCGCCGCCTGGACGCGCGCCGCGGGGGTCATCGGACGTGCTTCCGGTGCAAGTGCCCGCTACCCCACCGGATAGTTCGGCGCCTCGCGCGTGATCGCGACGTCGTGGACATGGCTCTCGCGCAGCCCCGCGTTGGTGATGCGCACGAACTTTGCGCGCTCACGAAAATCCTGAAGCGTACGGCTCCCGGTATAGCCCATCGCCGCCTTCACGCCGCCGACGAGCTGGTGGATGACGTCCTTTGCGGGCCCCTTGAAGGGGACCTGCCCCTCGATCCCTTCGGGGACGAGCTTCATCTGGTCCTTGATGTCCTGCTGGAAATAGCGGTCGGCCGAACCGCGCGCCATCGCGCCGACGCTGCCCATACCGCGATAGCTCTTATATGTGCGACCCTGATAGAGGAAAGTCTCCCCCGGCGCTTCGCTCGTGCCCGCGAGCAGCGAGCCCACCATCACGCACGAGGCGCCCGCGGCGAGCGCCTTCGCAAGGTCACCCGAGGTTCGCAGCCCGCCGTCGGCAACCACCGGGATATTCTGCTTCGAGGCTGCCTCGACGCTGTCGAGAATCGCGGTAAGCTGCGGCACGCCGACACCCGCGACAACGCGGGTGGTGCAGATCGAGCCTGGGCCGATGCCGACCTTGACCCCGTCGGCGCCCGCGTCGATCAGCGCCTTGGTTGCATCACCGGTCGCGACATTGCCCGCGAGCACCTGCACCCGGCTTGAAAGCTTCTTGATCCGCTCGACCGTCGCGCCGACCATCTTGCTGTGACCGTGCGCTGTATCGACGACGATGAGGTCGCATTCGGCGTCGAGAAGGGCCTCGGCGCGCTCGACACCGCTGTCGCCGGTGCTCGTCGCCGCGGCAGCCCTGAGGCGGCCGCTCTCGTCCTTGGTGGCATCGGGGAAATTGACCGCCTTTTCCATGTCCTTGACGGTAATGAGACCGATGCAGCGATAGGCGTCGTCGACAACGAGCAATTTCTCGATGCGCCGCTGGTGGAGCAGCTTGCGCGCCTCGTCCTGGTCGACGCCGGGACGCACGGTCGCAAGATTATCGGACGTCATGAGTTCGCGCACCGGCTGCTTCGGATTTTCCGCGAAGCGTACATCGCGGTGCGTGAGGATGCCGACGAGCTTCCCGCCCGTCTCGACCACCGGAATTCCCGAGATATTGTGCTGCGCCATGAGCGCGGTCGCGTCGGAGAGCGGCGCGTCGGGGGCGATGGTGATGGGGTTCACGATCATCCCGCTTTCGAAGCGCTTGACCTGGCGCACTGCCGCTGCCTGCTCCTCGATCGTAAGGTTGCGGTGGAGCACGCCGAGCCCCCCGATCTGCGCCATCAAGATCGCCATGTCGGCCTCGGTCACCGTGTCCATCGCCGAGGAGAGAATGGGGATGTTGAGCCGGATGTCTCCGGTGATCCGGGTCGACAGATTGGCGTCGGACGGCAGAATATCGGACGGACCGGGGACCAGCAACACGTCGTCGAAGGTCAGACCGGTGATGATTTCCATGGGTGCCACTTTCTGGTGCGGGCGGCGCCTGCCCCGCATCACGGTAGCGGCGCGCGCGATTCGTTCGGTGGCGGCCCATGTAACCAGTCGAGGGCGAACGCGCCAGTAGGCGATGGACGAATATTTGGAAGCAGGCGCTGGCGGCGCCTCAAAGCCCGGGAAGGCGCCAATGTAACCGGTTGCATTGCCCGGGTGCGCCCGTTAGACCAGCGCTTTATAGCATGGGAGCGGGAGGAGGACAGCAGGATGGAGCGAACGAGCCAGCTGATGGCGGTCACACCGCGCCTTCCCCTGCCGCTGCAGCCATGACCCGCGGGCGCTAAAGCCATGGCCGGCCTGTCGATCGAGCGCGCGCGCAAGAGCTTTGGCAATACCGAAGTCTTAAAAGGCGTATCGATCGACGTCGCCGAAGGCGAGTTCGCAGTGATCGTGGGTCCCTCGGGCTGCGGCAAGTCAACCTTGCTGCGTGCCATCGCGGGCCTCGAGACGCTGGATGAGGGCCGCATCCTCATCGGCGCGCAAGATGTCACGAGCCGCAAACCGTCGGAACGGGGCATCGCGATGGTGTTCCAGTCCTACGCGCTCTATCCCCACCTCACGGTCTTTGAAAATATGGCCTTTGGTCTCCGCATCGCCCGGACCGCCAAAGCCGAGATTGCCGAGGCGGTGCACCGCGCCGCCGAGATCCTCAACATCGAAAGCCTGCTCGCGCGCAAACCTGCCGCCTTGTCGGGCGGGGAGCGTCAGCGCGTCGCGATCGGCCGCGCGATCGTTCGCCAGCCACAGATATTTCTCTTCGACGAGCCGCTCTCCAACCTCGACGCGGATCTTCGCGTCCGGATGCGCTACGAATTCGCGCGCCTGCACCAGAGGCTCGGGACGACGACGCTATACGTCACCCATGACCAGGTCGAGGCAATGACGCTCGCCGACCGCATCATCGTCCTGCGCGGCGGAGAGGTTGAGCAGATCGGCGCCCCGCGTGATCTCTACGAGCGGCCGGCGACGCTCTTCGTCGCGCAGTTTATCGGCACGCCGCGCATGAACATCCTCCCCGCGCGCGCAACCGCAAATGGCGAGGCCATGCTCGCGGACGGGCAGGCGATCGCCCTGCCCCCGCTCGCCGAGGCGCTCGAGCCCGGCATGCCGCTCTCTATCGGCATCCGTCCCGAGGATATTGCCATCGCCGAGGCGCCAGGCGGCTTTCCCTTCGCTATCCGTTTCATCGAGCGGCTCGGGGGACTTGCGACGGTGCATCTCGCGGGCGGCGACGGCAGCGAGGCGATCGCGTGGCAGCGCCGCGACGATGGGGAGCTGCGCGAGGGCGACACCGTGTCGCTCGCGCTGCCCGCCGACCGGCTGCATCTGTTCGATGCGGGCGGCCGCGCGCTGGCAAGGGGGGCCGCGCAATGAGGGGGAGGTGCCGATGGCAACGCTAAGAGACGTCGCCCGAGAGGCGGGCGTATCGGTCGCGACGGCGTCGCGCGCAATCAACGGGCTCGGCAACGTCACCGCGCCGACGCGCGCCGCCGTGATGGCGGCGGTCAAGAAGCTCAATTTCGTGCCGCACAGCGGTGCCCGCAGCCTGACCCGCCGCAAGACCGACACCGTCGGGGTCATTCTCCCCGACCTCTTCGGGGAGTTCTTCTCGGAGATCATTCGCGGCATCGACCTCGTCGCGCACGAGGCGGGAATGCACCTGCTGCTTGGCAACATGCACGGCAGCGCGCACGAGACCGCCACCGCGGTCGCGTCGATGCGCGGACGCGTCGACGGGCTGCTTGTCATGCCCCCCGAACTCAAGCCCGAAACGCTCGCCGAAAATCTCGACCCCGCGCTGCCCACGGTGCTTCTCAACTATGATGCAGCGGCGCTCGACCTTCCCTATGTGGCGGTCGATAACTACCGCGGCGCCTGGACAATGACGGAGGCACTTCTGGCCAGCGGCGCGCGCCATATCGTCCATATCGCGGGGCCGAAGCACAACCGGGATGCACGCGACCGTCAGCGCGGCTTTGTCGACGCCATGGCCCGGATTGCGGGGCAGCGGAGTCCGGCCATTCTGCCCGGCGACTTTTCGGAGGAAGCCGGCGCGCAGGCGGCGAGGCTGATCGTCGAGGGCCAGCTTCCCGTCGAGGCCGTATTCGCCGCGAACGACCTGATGGCGGTCGGGTGCATCATGGGACTCGCCGAGGCCGGCCTTTTGGTACCGCGCGATCTCATGGTCGCGGGCTTCGACGACATCCCGCTCGCACGCCATGTCACCCCGGACCTCTCGACGATGCAGGTCAAGATCGACCGGCTCGGCTCGACCGCGATGATGAAGCTCCTGCGGCTGCTGCGCGGCGAAACGCTCGGCGCTGCAAGCGCAACCATTCTCACCCCCACCCTGATCGCGCGCGGAACGACAATCCCAAGGGTAACTGAAGCTGCTGGGGTCGGCCCATGAACCCCGCGGCGCAGCGATCCCAATGGAGCTGACGCGGCGCCAGTTGACGGGCGCGCTCGCAGCGCTGCCCCTCTCCCCCGCGCTCGGCGCGTGCGCCCCACGCAGCGACGCCGGGCTCACCGTCTGGGCGATGGGCAATGAAGCGGCAAGTCTGCCTGAATTGCTGAAGGACATGCGCCGCCCCGCAGGAGCGCCGCGCATTACTGTCCAGCCCCTGCCCTGGACCGCCGCGCACGAGAAGCTTCTCACCGGCTTTGCCGGCGGCTCGCTGCCCGCCCTTGGGCAGGTCGGCAACAGCTGGATCGCCGAGATGGCCGCGATCGGCGCGATCGCGCCGGTGCCAAAAGCGGCCTACGGCCTGCTCGGTGACCAATTTGCAGCGGTGGTCGAGACGAACCGCATCGCGGGGCATGTCTGGGGCATTCCCTGGTATGTCGACACCCGCCTCCAATATTACCGCCGCGACCTCTTTGCACGCGCCGGCTATGCGGCTCCGCCCGGCAACTGGTCCGAGTGGAAGCGCGCGCTGCACAAGGTGAAGGCGGCCGCGCGCGGCGCCGATTATGCCGCGCTGCTTCCGCTCAACGAATATGAGCCATTGACGACCTTTGCCCTGTCGGCGGGGGCGCGGCTCCTTCGTGATCACGGCGGGAGGGGCGCCTTTTCGGATCCCGAGTTCAAGGCCGCGCTTGCCTTCTACAAGTCGCTCTTCGACGAGGGGCTCGCGCCACTTGTCTCCTCGGCGCAAATCTCGAACATCTGGAACGAGTTCGCGCGAGGCTATTTCAGCCTTTTTCTTTCAGGGCCCTGGACGATAGGCGATCTGAAAACGCGGCTGGGTCCCGCGATGCAGGAGAAATGGGGCACTGCGCCCAACCCGGGCCCGGCGGGCGTCGGATCGGCGGCCCCCGGAGGGTCGAGCCTCGTCGTCTTTGCCGATCATCAGGACCACCCGGCCGCCTGGGATCTGGTGGCCCGTCTCTTGACGCCCGGTGCGCAGCTTCGTTTCAACGCGCTCACCGGCGACCTTCCCGCGCGCCGGTCGGTGTGGGCAGAGGCCGGCCTTGCGGCCGATCGGCTCGTCGCGCCCTTTGCAGCCCAGCTCGACCGTGCGAGCGCCTTGCCCAAGGTTCCCGAATGGGAGCGCGTCGTCACCGAGATGCAACTCGTCGCCGAACGCATGGTCCGCGGGGACCATGGCGTCGACGAGGCCGCGCGCGAGATGGACCGGCGCGCTGATCGATTGCTCGAGAAGCGCCGCTGGATGCTCGAAAAGGGGGGCGCGCTATGACGGCATGGCGGCGCGTGGAGGAAGCCCGTGCAGGCTGGCTGATGACGGGCCCCGCGCTCGCGGCGATCCTCCTTTTCTTCCTCCTGCCCGCGGCCGCCTCGCTGGTCTTGAGCTTTACCGACTTTGACATTTATGCGCTCGCCGACATTGGCAATCTGCGCTTTGTCGGGCTGCAGAATTATCAGCGGCTCCTCGATAACCCGCTGTTCTGGAAGGCGATGACGAACAGCCTGCTGTTCGTCGTCATCGGCACGCCGTTCGTGGTCCTGCTCTCGCTCTTCGCGGCGATGCTGGTCAATTCGCGCTGGCTCAGCTGGCGGCCCCTGTGGCGCGTTGCGCTCTTTGCCCCCTATGTCACGACGCTCGTCGCGACGTCGGTTGTGTGGCGCTATCTGCTCCACACCCGCTACGGGCTCGTCAACTATCTTCTCTCGCGCATCGATATCGCGCCAATCGATTGGCTCGGCAGCCCGACCGCCTCGCTCCCTGCGATCCTGCTGTTCGTCGGCTGGAAGACCTTTGGCTATAACATGATCATCTTTCTCGCCGCGCTTCAGACGGTGCCAAGCGAACTCGACGAGGCGGCGAGGATCGATGGCGCAGGCCGCTGTACGCGCCTGCGCCACGTCACCCTGCCCGCGATCGCACCCACCTTGCTGCTCGTCTCTCTGCTCACCGTCGCGGCGATGTTCCAGCTATTTGCCGAACCCTATGTGATGACACAGGGCGGCCCCGCCGGCTCGACCGTCACCATCCTCTATTTCATGTATGAGGAAGGGTTCAAATGGTGGAACCTCGGGTCGGGGGCCGCGGTCGCCTTCCTTCTTTTCCTCTGCATCCTTGCAGTTACGCTGGTGCAGCTTGGCGTCGCAAAGCGCGGAGGCGCGCTATGAGGCTGCGCCGGGCGACCATCACCCTGCTCGCGGCGCTCGTCGCCTTCGTCACCGCGGCGCCGCTCTTCTGGATGCTCTCGGTCAGCTTCATGGCGCCGGGCGAGGCATCGGCCTTTCCGCCCCCGCTTCTCCCCGCAAATCCCGGGCTCGACAATTATCGCTTGTTGTTCACCAGCTTCGGTATCGGGCGCTTTCTCGCCAACAGTCTCCTCGTCTCGGCGCTCGCCACTCTCCTCGCGCTCATCTTCACCGTTCCTGCCGGCTATGCTTTTGCCAAGCTGCGCTTTCGCGGACGCGACGCGATTTTTCGCCTGCTTGTCGCCGCGCTTGTCGTGCCGGGGCAGATCGGGATGCTGCCCCTCTTTCTCGAACTCAAGGCGATGGGGCTCGTCAACAGCTATGCCGGCGCGCTGGTGCCATGGCTCGCGGGCATCTTCGGCATCTTTCTTGTCCGCCAATATTGCCTCTCCATTCCCGACGAGATGCTTGAGGCAGCGCGCATCGACGGTGCGGGCGAGGGTCAGATCCTGCGCCGTATCGTCCTCCCGATCCTGTCCCCGGTCATCGTCACGCTCGCCTTGTTCGTTTTCCTGTCGAGCTGGAATGATTTCATGTGGCCGCTGATCATTCTGGCCGACCAGCATCTTTACACGCTTCCCGTCGCGCTCGCGGCGATGAGCCGCCAGCATGTGCAGGATAATGAGCTGATGATGGCAGGCGCCGTCGTCACTACCCTGCCCGTCCTCATCCTTTTCCTCTCGCTGCAGCGCTTCTACCTCGCCGGCCTGCTCGCCGGGAGCGTGAAGGGATGACAGAAACAAGGAGCCGATCATTGAAACCCGTCAAGACGCGTCCCGCACCGAGCTCATGGGCCCACCGCATGTCGCTCGCCCTGCTGCAAGACACGGTCCCGCACCCGACATGTTTGGGGCGCCGGGGTCTGGAGAAAATTCTTGTCATCCTCGGTGCCATCGCCCTGGGATTTGCCGCGCCAGCCCTGGCGCAAGCCGCCGATGGACAAAGCCCGCAGCCTGCAATCGAGGCGGGCAATTATCCCTATCAGCTCTTTCTCCCCCGCGGGTACAGCGCCGATCCTGGTGCGCGCTGGCCGCTCCTCATCTTTCTTCACGGATCGGGCGAGCGGGGCGAGGATCTTGAAAAGGTGAAGGTGCACGGCCCGCCGAAGATCGCCGAGCGGACGCCTGATTTCCCCTTCGTCACCGTTTCGCCGCTTCTTGGCCGCGACCAGGACTGGGACGTCGCGAGGCTCGACCGGCTGGTCGATCATGTGACGAAGACCCTGCGCATCGACCCGGCGCGCGTCTATCTTACGGGCCTCAGTCGCGGCGGCCATGCAAGCTGGCGCTGGGCGGCGGCCGAGCCGCACCGTTTCGCCGCGGTGGCCCCCGTCGCGGGGCGGGGCGATCCTGCCACCGCCTGCGCCCTCAAGGACACACCGATCTGGGCGTTTCACGGCGACCGCGACGATGTCGTGGTGCCCGAAGGCAGCTTTGCCATGGCGCGGGCGATCCGCGCCTGTGGCGGCAAGCTCTCGCGCCTCACCATCTATCCTGACCTCGGCCACAACAGCTGGGACCCTGCCTATGACGATCCCGCGCTCTACCTCTGGCTGCTCTCGCACCGCCTCCCCACCCCGCCCGAGGCGGCCGGAAAATCAAGAGGCAAGGACAGGAAATGACCCGGTCGAGCTTCCCCGACGACTTCCTGTGGGGCGCGGCGACCGCTGCCTATCAGATCGAGGGTTCGCCGCTTGCCGATGGCGCGGGCGCGAGCATCTGGCAGCGCTTCAGTCATGATCCGCGATTGATGGCCTCAAAGGGCGATACGGGCGACATCGCCTGCGACCATTATAACCGCATGGAGAGCGACGTTGCGCTGATGAAGGAGCTGGGGCTCAAGGCCTATCGCTTCAGCGTCAACTGGGGCCGCGTTCTCCCTGAAGGCACGGGCCGCGTCAACGAGGCGGGGCTCGGCTTTTACGAGCGGCTGGTCGACGCGCTTCTGAAAAACGATATCGAGCCGCTCCTCACCCTCCACCATTGGGACCTCCCCGCCGCGCTCGACAACCGGGGCGGCTGGCTCAATCGCGACAGCGCCGACTGGTTCGCCGAATATGCCTCGGTCGTATATCGCCGTCTCGACGGGCGGGTGAAGAAATGGGTGACGCTCAACGAGCCCTGGGTGATCACCGACGGCGGCTATCTCCACGGCGCGCTCGCCCCTGGGCACCGCAATCTGTTCGAGGCGCCGATTGCAAGCCACAATCTGATGCGGGCGCACGGTGCCGCGGTGTGCGCCTACCGGTCCGAGGGCGCCCACGACATCGGCCTCGTCGTCAACATCGAGCCCAAATATCCGGCAAGTGACAGCCCCGAAGATATCGCCGCGACTGCCCGCGCCCACGCCTATATGAACCGCCAGTATCTCGAGCCTGCGCTGCTCGGACGCTACCCCGCCGAACTGGCAGACATTTTCGGCGAAGCCTGGCCCGAGTGGCCGGACGCTGATCTTGACGACATCTGCCAGCCCCTGGATTTCATCGGCATAAATTATTACACGCGCAATGTCGTCGAGGCCGACGCGGCGCAGTGGCCGCTTCGCGCCTCCCCGGTCCGCCAGAAAGCGACCCACACGACCACCGACTGGGAAGTCTATCCTCCCGCCCTTACCGACATGCTCATCTGGTTCCGCGACACTTTCGGCAACATCCCCGTCTACATCACCGAGAATGGCGCCGCCTTCTACGATCCCCCGCAAGCCGGGCCGGACGGCATCGACGACCCGCTGCGCTGCGATTATCTGCGCACCCACATCGCCGCGATCGGTGACGCGATCCGGCAGGGCGTCGATGTACGCGGCTATATGGTCTGGTCGCTGTTCGACAACCTCGAATGGTCGCTCGGTTTCTCCAAGCGTTTCGGCATCGTCCATGTCGATTATGAAACGCAGGTGCGAACCCCCAAGCGCAGTGCGCGTTTCTACAGCGAAATCATCCGCAGCAACGCAAGGAATCTGGCATGACCCGCTGGCTCGTCATTCTGTGCGCGGTGCTGCTCGCCTTCCCCGCGGCGGCGAAGGAGAAAGCGAGCCGCTTCAGCGCGATGACCTATAATATCCGTCTCGACCTTGCCTCTGACGGCGACAATGCATGGCCGCATCGGCGAAAGGCTCTGACGAGCCTCATTGCCTATCATGCCCCGGACCTGGTCGGCATGCAGGAAGTGCTCCAGCATCAGAAAGATCAGATCGAGGCTGACCTTCCTGCCTATCAATTCGTCGGGGTCGCGCGCGACGACGGCAAGCAGGCGGGCGAATATTCGATGCTCGGATATCGCACCGACCGCTTCGATCTTCTCGCCTCGGGAACTTTCTGGCTGTCGCCGACCCCCGACAGGCCCGGCAAGGGATGGGACGCCGCTTATCCGCGCGTCGCGACCTGGGCGCGGCTCAGGGACAAAAGCGCGCGCCGAACAATGCTCATGGTGAACACCCATTTTGATCATGTCGGCGAGGTTGCGCGCCTTGAAAGCGCAAAGCTCATCCGCCGCTGGATCGGGGAGCACCGCGCGCCGGGCGATGCGGTCGTGCTGACGGGGGACTTCAATGTGCCGATCGGCACCCCGCCCTATCAGGCGATCCTGGCCGATACGCCCGGCCTGATCGCGCTTTATGACACGCAGGATATCAGCCGCACCCCGCACTTCGGTCCCCAAGGCACGTACACCGCCTTCAATATCGAACAGGTCGAGCCAAGCCCGATCGATCATATCTTCGTCAGCGACGGGGTCGCGGTGCTGCGTCATGCGACGCTGACGCAGCAGACGGGCGGCAAGCTGCCCTCCGACCATTATCCGGTGATCGCGGACCTTTGCATCGGCTGCTGATCGCTATTCGCCAGTTGGGTCTTCAAGCCAGCCGCCGGTAAAGCCGATGCGCCGGAGCCCGCGGGCGATGTGGGGGTTCTTGCGCATGACCTTCCACACGAGCCCGCTGCGATAATTCTCCATCATCGCAAGGATCGGTCCCTGGTCGATGCCGAGATAGTCGTTCGCAATCCAGCCGTGCTGCGGGTCGACCTCGCCGGAGCGCGAGGACGCGTCGGCAAAGGTGAAGCTTGGATTGAAGGCATCCTTGAAGCCGTAGCGCGTATAAAGCCGCGCGCCATAGGTCTCGCGCATCGCCATGAGCGCCGGAATGGCGATCTCGGGTGCAAAGGCCACCGAGCCGCCGGCGGCGGTCGGAACGAGGGTGCCATCATCGACGATGCGGACGCTGCTCACGCCGCGCGCCATGTAGCCGTTGAAGCTGCGCGGCACGCCGTTCACGCTATATTTGTCCTTCGAATAGCCGGGGCCATCGGACGCGGTCCAACCCCAGATATCCTGGCCATAGCCGATCCATTTGTTGGGATTGTCGGCCCCATAGGCCCGCTGAGCGAGCGTCGCGCGGCGGCTGTTCTCGAAATAATCGAGATGCTTGCTGCGCATGAAGCTGTCCTGGATCCCGCGAAAGTCGACCCAGACGTGGCTATACTGATGTCCAAAGAGCGGTTCGAACTGAAGATGCTCATAGCCGTAGAAGCGGCCCCAGTCCTTTTCGAGATTTGTAGCCCACCCCTCGTCCCAGGCCTCCTTGCCCACCGGGTAGGTCGGCGAGCCAAGGGCGAGAATGTAAACGAGCATACCCTCATTATAGCCAACCCAGTCGTGCGTCCCGAAATCACCGTCCTCGCCGCGCTCGGGATACCAGCCCATCGCGATCGCCTTGGGTCCTCCCCCGTTCGCCGACGGGATGCGGCTGTTCTCGCGCTGGACAAAGGTCCAGTCTACGCGGCGATAGATTTTCTCGGCGAGGTCACGGATCTCGGCCTCGACCGGCGTGTCGCGATCGAAATAGCTCTGGGCGAAAAGCACGCCCCCCAGCAGGAGCGACGTGTCGACGGTCGACAGCTCGGTGTTGCCGCGGCGGGTTCCGTCCGCATTGTTCAGGAAATGATAGAAAAAGCCCTTGTAGCCGGCGGTCCCGCGAGCCTCGGGGCCCTGCGGCGCGCTCCAGTAGAAGCTGAGGCATTCGCGCGCACGCGCCGCAGCCTCACCGCGCGAGACATAGCCGCGCTCGGCGCCGATCCCGAAGGCGGTGAGCGCAAAGCCCGTTGCCGCAATCGACGAGAAAGGATTGCTCGGCCAGCGATCGGGCGCAAGGCATCGCTTGCGATCGGTCGTGTCCCAGAAATAGCGGAAGGTACGCTCAGTCAGATCCTCGGCAAATTGCGCCTCGCTGAGCGGAGCAAGGGTCTCGGAGGATGTTATCGGTGCAGACGGGGCCGGTGGATCGCCGAGCGGCGAGCAGGCGGCGACAAGTGCCGCAAGGGGCAAGGCGAGCGACCCGAGCCGAATGGACATTCTCTACTCCAAATTACGATGGGGCGCCCGGTCACGGGAGGGGTGTGACCGGACGCCCGCTGTTCTGACCGGTTAGAACTGAAAACCGGCCGAGACCTTTACCGTGCGGGGCGGATTGCCGCCGATCCCGATGCCCGAAATGCTCAGATACTCGGGCGACGCCGGGTTATTGTTGTAATCGACATAGTTACGGTCGTTGAACAGGTTGATGATGTCGACGCGCAGCCGCAGCCGTGCCTCGTCACTCAGGAACTTGAAGGGAATATATTTTGTGACCGCGATATCCATCTGGCGGAAACCCCAGCGATCGCCATTGCTGTCGGCCTGGTTCGAAATCACGTCGCGCGACGGATTGGCCCCGCCGGTGTTGACGAAGGCCTTCAAATAGGGCGGCGACATCATCTGGAACTTGCCCGACAATGTCACCCCGATCGGAAGGTCGACCGACCCCGAGGCCACGATACGGTGCTTGCGCACCCCGCTGGAGCGGACGACGGGATAGTCTTCGAGCGACGGGAAATCGAGACTGAACACCTCCCCGAACTGCCGATTTTCCTCGGCCTCGGTATAGGTGTAGGTGACGCCCAGGCTCCACGGCGAGGCGGGCGAATAATTTTTGTTGAGCTTGAGATAGCCTGAATCCGCGCTCGTTTCGAGGCCGTTGGTGCCAATGATGATCGAACCGAATCCCGGCGGAGCAAAACCGAAGGGGGAATCGGGCGCAGCCGGTGCCGGCGGGAAAAAGCTCCCATCGGGCCGGCGGTTTCCAAGCAGATAGGCGAAGCCGTTCTTGCTCTCGATATGGCTGTATCCGACCTCGACCTCGAACAGCGGCGCCAGCCGCCCGCGCACGCCGAGGCTGAACTGGTCCGAATAGGGGACCTTGAGCTTGTTATCGATGAAGCGCAATTCGCGCCCGCCGCCCGCTCCGGCCTGAGCGAGAAGCTGCGCGCGGCCTTCGGGGGTGAGGTAGACCGGATCCCATGCAACGCACGTCGGCCCCGGATCACAGCTGTTGTTGGGGTCGCCTGTGATGAAGTTGAACGTGCGCGTCGTGAACGACCCGACGCTGATTTCCTGCTGCAGGAAATCGAACTGATTGCGATCGTAGGAGCGGCCGTAACCGCCGAAGAGCACGAAGCGCGCGTCCTCGTCGAGTTCGTAGCTAAAGCCGATCCGCGGCTGCCATGCGCCCTTGAAGGCCTTTCGCTCGCGCCCGGTCGAAATATAGTCGTTGATGTCGTAATCGGCGTTGATGAGATTGGGGTAATTCGCCGGAGATACGGCGTTCACGGCATCATCGGGGTGGACGAAATTGAGGAAGGCCGGCGTGCGCTCATAATCCCAGCGAACGCCGAGGTTCAGGGTCAACCGGTCGGTGACTTCCCAGTCGTCCTGCAGGTAGATGCCGAATTGCCAGTTCTTCGACTGGACGATCGGTTCGCCATTGCCCGTCGCGGCGCCGAACTGGAGCCGATAAGGAATGGTGTCGTTGAAGCTTCCGCCGTTCGGATTGAAAGCGACATTATAGGTGTAGACGGGGTTGAAATTGTTGAGCTGCAACGAATTGAGCTCGACCCACTTGCTCTTGATTCCCGCCTTGATGGTGTGACCCTCAAGCCCGGTATAGGTGAAGTCGTTCTGGACGCCCCAGCCTTTCTGCCCCTTGTCCTGATAGTTGGCGCCGCCGCCAATTCGCAGAAGGTCGCCGCGAACGATCACGCCGGGCTGCGGGTTGTCGGGCGAGGGCCCGGCATAGGCAAAGAGAGTCCCGTCGCTGAACTCGACCGGGGTCGGCGCCCATTTGACGTCTTCATAGGTGACTTTGAAATCATTGATCCAGTTGTCGGCGGTATGTTCCCATCGCCCGGTAAACCGCAGTTCCTTGACATTCTGGGAACTGATCGTGCTGCGCGCGTTGATCCCGTTGCTCAGGAACTCACCGCTTTCCTTGCGATACTTGCCCGAAACCTCGAACAGATCGCTGCTGCTCGGCGAGAAGTCGATCTTTCCGAAGAAGAGATCCTCGTTGAAGGTCGAGTTGGTCGCACCGAAATTCCCCTGATATTCCGATGGGAAGAAGGAGATCGGCAGGCTGAGCCCTGGCGTGATCTCGCGGGGAATTTCCTGCCGCTTGCCTTCGTAGGTCACGAAGAAATGCATCATGTCCTTGATGATGGGACCGCCGAGCGCACCGCCGAACTGAAAATCCTTCGTCTTGACCTTGCCCGGATTGCTCCCGAATTTTTCAAGCGGCGTCGCAGCGCGCATGCTCTGGTCGGTATAGTCGATGAACGCCTCGCCGTGGAATTCATTGGTACCCGACCGCGTCACGGCGGTAATTGCTACCGAGCTCACCTGGTCGAACTCGGCCTTGTAGTTCGAGGAGATGACACGGTACTCGCCGATGGCGAGCTGAGGAAACGGGTTGCCCTGCGTCGAATCCTGGCCGGTGATGCCGTTCTTGAGGACATAATCCTTCTGCCCGATCCCATCGATGAAGATATTGACGGTCCGGCTGTCCTGTGCGCCGCCCTGCAAGCGCGAATTCCCGTTGCCGCCCGTGACGAACTGCACCCCCGGCGCAAGGTCGGCGAAGGCGAGGAAGTTGCGGTTGTTCTGCGGGAGCGTCTCGATCTGACGCTGGGTGATATTGAGGCCGACCTCGCCGCCCTCCATCGTGCGCAGACGCGAGCCGGTCACGATGATGGCATCGCCGCCTTCGCTCGCGATGTCGGGTTCGGAAAAATCGAAGTCGAGGACAGCGTTCTGCGCGACGTTGAGCGTAAACTCGTCGGTGCTGCGAACCCCGTTCGGCGTCGTGAGCTCGAGCCGGTAGGTCCCGGTCGGTAGCGAGGCAAAATTATAGCTTCCGTTCGCTGCAACCGTCACGGTGCGCCGAAAGCCGGTGTTCACATTGATCGCGGTGACCTGCGATACGCCGCCCTCGGCTCTCACGGTGCCGCGCAGCGATGCGTTCGACACCTGCGCATGCGCGGGCGCTGCGACACCGACAGCGAGCGCGCCGACCGCGCTGCTCCAAGCGAGGGCGGCCGCAAGCGTCCGGGCACGCGAGTGGGGTTTAAGGAACTCTTTCTTGCGCTGAGACCTCACAGCATCCTCCCTTTTTCATGGCCCAGCCCCCGCCTTCGCTTCTCTTGTCCGCCCCTCTTGGCAGGGCGCGGCGGCGAATCGCGGGGGATCCCGTGTCTTGTTTTTTAGTTTGTAACCGGTTTCACGATCACTGTATAGGGGGGATGCGATGCGCAGGGGCGGCTTCATAGGCCGCCCGGAAAATCCGGTTTCAGCCGAGATCCTTGTTGAAATCGCACTATTTTGGGGAAGGACGAATCATGTCGCCGAAGCCGCGCAACCTCACGCACCTGACGCTTGCGACGCTCATGCTCGCGGGATCGCTGACGAGTGCGCCGCTGCTCGGCAGGCAGGCCGAGGCCACAAGCGTCGATGCCAGGATCGACTCGGCTGCGTGGATGAAACCCGATCCCGCGATGGACAAGTTCGTCGATGAGCTCGTCGCCAAAATGACGCTGGAGGAGAAGATTGGCCAATTGTCGCTCCTGACCAGCGACTGGGATTCAACGGGCCCCACCATGCGCCAGGGCTATCAGGAGGATATCCGCAAGGGCCGCATCGGATCGATCTTCAACGCCTTCACCGCCAAATATACGCGCGATCTGCAACGCATCGCGGTTGAAGAAACGCGCCTCAAGATTCCCCTGCTCTTTGGCTATGACGTGATCCACGGCCACCGCACCATCTTTCCCATCTCGCTCGGCGAGGCAGCAAGTTGGGATCTTGAAGCCATTGAAAAATCAGCGCGTATTTCTGCGACCGAAGCCTCCGCTGAAGGCATTCACTGGACCTTCGCCCCGATGGTGGACATCGCGCGCGATCCGCGCTGGGGGCGGATCTCGGAAGGTGCGGGCGAGGATGTCTATCTTGGCAGCCGTATCGCCGAGGCGCGGGTGCGGGGCTTCCAGGGCAATGATCTCAAGGCTGTCGACACGGTGCTCGCCACCGCGAAGCATTTTGCGGCCTATGGTGCGGCGCAGGCGGGACGCGATTATGGCACTGTCGATATCTCCGAGCGTACGCTGCGCGACGTCTATCTGCCGCCCTTCAAGGCCGCCGCCGACGCAGGCGCCGCGACCTTCATGACGTCATTCAACGAAGTCGACGGCATCCCGGCCTCGGGCAATCGCTATCTGCTGAGCGACGTGCTGCGCGGCAAATGGGGGTTCAAGGGCTTCGTGGTAACCGATTACACGTCGATCAACGAGATGGTCGCCCACGGCTATTCGGAAAATCTTCAGCAGGCAGGCGAGCAAGCGATCAACGCCGGGGTCGACATGGACTTGCAGGGGGCGGTGTTCATGGAACATCTCGCGACCTCGGTGGCACAGGGCAAGGTCGAGCTCGCCCGCGTCGATGCTGCGGTGAAGGCCATCCTCGAAATGAAGTACCGCCTCGGCCTGTTCGAGGACCCCTATCGCTATTCGGACGAAGCGCGCGAGAAGGCGGCCGTCTATCGCCCCGATTTTCTGGAGGCGGCGCGCGATGTCGCGCGCAGATCGATGGTGCTGCTCAAGAACGCGAACGACGCACTTCCCCTCGCCGCCTCGATGAAATCGATCGCGGTGATCGGCCCGCTTGCCGACAGCAAGGTCGACATGATCGGCAGCTGGTCGGCCGCAGGCGACCGCGAGACGCGGCCCGTCACGCTGCTTGAGGGGATGCGCGCGCGCGCGCCCAAAGGTCAAAGCATCATCTACGCAAAGGGGGCAAGCTACGCGTTCGAGGATGAAGGAAAGACCGACGGCTTTGCCGAAGCGATCGCGGCGGCGAACAGATCGGACATCATCATCGCTGCGATGGGCGAGCGCTGGGACATGACCGGCGAGGCGGCGAGCCGCACTTCGCTTGACCTTCCAGGAAACCAGCAGGCGCTCCTTGCAGAGCTCAAGAAGACCGGCAAACCGATCATCCTCGTGCTGATGAGCGGGCGCCCCAACAGCATTGAATGGGCCGCGTCCAACGTCGATGCGATTCTCGAGGCCTGGTATCCCGGCACAATGGGCGGTCACGCGATCGCCGATGTCCTTTACGGCGACTATAATCCGTCGGGAAAATTGCCCGCGACCTTCCCGCGGAACGTCGGTCAGGTTCCGCTCTTTTACGACATGAAGAATACGGGGCGCCCAATCGACCCCGCCAAGCCCGATCCCAAATATGTGTCGCGCTACCTCAATACGCCGAACACGCCGCTTTATCCCTTTGGTTATGGGCTGAGCTACACCCGCTTTACCTATTCACCGGTGACGCTCAGCAAGACGAGCATCCGGCCCGGCGAACCGCTGACCGCGAGCGTCACCGTGACCAACAGCGGCGCGCGCGATGGCGAGGAGGTGGTTCAGCTCTACGTGCGCGATCACGTCGGGTCGGTGACGCGGCCGGTGAAGGAGCTCAAGGGTTTCCGCAAGATCCCCCTCAAGAAGGGCGAAAGCAAGACGGTCCGTTTCACCCTCACTGACGCCGACCTCGCCTTCACGCGCGCCGACCTGAGCTGGGGCGCCGAGCCCGGAGACTTCTCCTTGTGGATCGGGACTTCATCGGCCGAAGGTTCAAAGGCCGACTTCACGCTCACCGAATAGGAAAGACGCGATGCGCCGTCCCCTCCCGATTGCTGCCCTTGCCCTTTCCCTGGTCTTCACAGGCGCCGCGCAGGCGAAGCCTGACCCGCGCCCCAATATCGTCTACATCATGTCCGATGATCACGCCTATCAGGCGATCTCGGCCTATGGATCGGCTGTCTCGAAGCTCGCGCCGACCCCCAACATCGACCGGATCGCCAAAAATGGTGCGATCTTCACCAACAGCTTCGTTGGCAATTCACTTTGCGGACCGAGCCGCGCGACGCTGCTGACCGGGCGGCAGAGCAATGCGCACGGCTTCACGCAAAATGGAACGAGCTTCGATAATCGGGTGTGGGTATGGCCCCGCGCGCTGTCGCAGGCGGGCTATGCGACCGCGATGTTCGGCAAATGGCACATCAATGCCTCGCCCGCCGGCATCGGCTTTGATGACTGGAAGGTGCTCGACGACCAGGGCGAATATTATAATCCCGACATCATCACGCCCAGGGGGCGCAGCATCGTCGAGGGCTATGCCACCGACCTCATCACCGATTACAGTCTCGACTGGCTGAAGAATGGCCGCGACAAGTCCAAGCCCTTTGCGATCCTCATCCACCACAAGGCGGCCCACCGCAATTTCATGCCGGCGCTGCGCCATCTGACCAAATATCAGGGTGTGACCTTTCCGGTGCCCGACAGCTTTTTCGACGATTATGCCGGGCGGCGCGCGGCAGCGGCGCAGGAAATGAACATCTACCGCGACATGTACGAGGGGCATGACCTCAAGATGACGATCGCGAAAGGCTCCGCGCGGCTTCGCTATAATCGCTGGCCGGGGTCTTTCGACCGCATGACGCACGATCAGCAGGCGCAGTGGGACGCAGCGATGCAAGCCGATAACGACCGGATGAATGCCGCCAAGCTCACCGGCCGCGACCTCGCGCTATGGAAATATCAGCGCTACATGCAGCAGTATCTCGCAACTGTTGCCGCGGTGGACGAAGGCGTCGGGCGCGTGCTCGATTATCTCGAGACGAGCGGGCTTTCGAAAAATACGCTCGTCGTCTACACCTCCGACCAGGGCTTCTATCTCGGCGAGCACGGCTGGTTCGACAAGCGCTTCATCTATGAGGAATCGCTGCGCACGCCTTTCCTCGTCCAGTATCCCGGCCACATTCGCGCCGGGATCCGGGTCTCGGCTCCTATTCAGAATATCGACTATGCGCCGACCTTCCTGGCGCTCGCGGGCGTTACTCCGCCGGACACGGTCCAGGGCCGCTCGCTCCTGCCGCTATTTGAAGGGAAGACGCCCGCGGACTGGCGCACGTCCGTCTATTACCATTATTATGAATACCCCGGCTTCCATTCGGTCCGCGCGCACTATGGAATGCGCAGCGATCGCTACAAGCTCGTCCGTTTCTACAGCGAAGATATCAACGCCTGGGAATTTTACGACCTTGGAAGCGATCCGCACGAGGTGCAAAATCGCATCGATGACCCTGCGATGCAGCGCCGGATCGCGATGATGAAGAAAGAACTTGCTGCGCTGCGCCGCCAATATGGCGACAAGGATGGACCTGCCGTGGACGCGCCCTTGAACTAGGCGGTAAACTCATAAACGGTGTTGCGTAAAGCGAGGTTGATTGATTCAAGGCTCGGGAAAGGAGCCTTGCAGATGCGTCGTCGTTTTGAGCTGACCGATTTCGAGTGGTCGGTGATCGAGCCGCTGCTTCCCAACAAGCCACGCGGCGTACCGCGGGTGGATGATCGCCGGGTGATCAACGGGATATTGTGGCGGTTTCGCACCGGCAGCCCCTGGGCTGACATTCCCGAGCGCTATGGTCCGCACACCACCTGCTACAACCGCTTCGTCCGCTGGCGCAAAGCGGGTGTGTGGGATCGGCTTTTGGCGGCGGTCTCGCAGGCTTTCGACGGCGAACTGGTGATGATCGACAGTTCCTCCATCCGGGTCCATCAGCATGGTGCGACCCTAAAAAGGGGGACCCAAATCGCTGCATGGGACGTTCCCGCGGCGGCTTGACGAGCAAGATCCACGCTCTGGTCGATGGACGGGGTCTGCCGATCCAGCTGCACTTGTCCGAAGGGCAGGCGAGCGATTGCAGAGAGGCCGATCCGCTGCTCGGCGCCGTGCCGGAAGGCAGCACCTTCCTCGCCGACAAGGCCTATGACAGCGACGCCATTCGCGCGCAAATCACGGCACAAGGAGGCTTCGCCAACATCCCCGCCAAGCGAAACCGCAGACAGGGCTTCGCCTTCAGCCCATTCCTCTACCGCTATCGCAACCTGATCGAACGCTTCTTCGGAAAACTCAAACACGCCAGAGGCTTGGCCACACGATACGACAAGCGTGCCGACAACTTCCTCGCTGCCATCAAGCTCTTCTCAGCACGCCTCTGGATCAACGCTTATGAGTCTACGGCCTAGCACTACTTTGGCAGATTATTCGGATCGGTCGCTGTAACCAGTTTATTGCAGTGAGGGCAGATCGTCGGTGGCGGTCTTGCGAAGAGGTTGATTATCGCCTGCCTGACGGCAGGCATGGTCGGTTGCGGCGGCGGTCCCGAGTTTCTTTTTTTTCCGCCCCGCTGCGCTTAGACGGCGGGACTGAAGAAAGGCATAGGCGATCATCGTCATCAGCGCGTGTCGGTGTAGTCCGGTCCATGATCGGCCCTCAAAGTGGTCGAGACCGAGTTCCTCCTTCAGCTGCTGATGCGCCTGCTCGCAGATCCACCGCGCCTTGATGGCACCGGCGAGCGCCTTGATCGGCGTGTCGGCTGGCAAGTTCGAGAGATAGTATTTTTGCTCTCCGCTTTCGCGCCGTTCCCCCACCAGCCAGACTTCCTCCTCGCTGGGCATGGCCTGGACCCGCCCGTCACTCATGCGGTGCCTGTGGCCATCGGCCACCCGGACGCGGCATGCCGCAAATTTACAGGTCAGCTTGCCTTTGGTCCCGCGTCGCCAGCTGATTTTCTTCCATTTTTCTTCTCCCAGCATCTTTTCGGCAGAAACGGCGGTGCGGTCGGGGACGTGATATTTGCGGCGCCTGCCTGTTGCTGCCTCGGGAAAGATCAGCCCGGTGTCTGCCGGATAGACATTCTGACGCCGTGACATGCCCACCGCCCACCGCAAACCACGCTCGCTCAGAGCCTGGCGGAAGGGGCCGCTCGCCCCGTAGCCGGCGTCGGCTAGAACGCAGCCGAACCGAGTGCCCGAGGCAATGACCCGATCGATCTCCTCGATAGCGATCTCCGGCTTTGTGCGAGCGACTTGTCGCTCCTGGGGGACACGGGCGCGCTCCATGCGGGGGGCGTCGTCCGTCCAGCTTTCAGGCAAAAAGAGCCGCAGGCCCACCATCACCGGAACCTCCCCGGACGCTAGCGTCACCGAAACGAGGGATTGGCAGTTCGAGGTCTTGCCAAGGGAGGAGGCGTATTGCGCAGCCACGCCGACCGAATGACGGCCCTTCTTCGGCAAGGCAGTATCGTCAATGACCAGATATCCCGCTTCGTCTCCAACCAGACGATCGGCTTCCTTCAGAAGAACAGCCTCGAGCGGCGCACTATCCCACACCCCGTCCGCGACGAAATGATGCAGTTGGTCGTAGCCAAACTCACCATCACGAGCCGCCATCGGCTGCACGCTCTTGCGGTCACCGGGGCCGATCAATCCCGCGATATAGGCCGGGCACACACGCTTCCGCGCCTTGTGCCGCAACGCCGACAAAAATGGCGTCAGCCAAACCTCAAGATCATTGCGCCAATCCTCTGACATCGCCAGCCTCCATAAAAGCTGGCTCCCCATGAATCAGGGAAATCTCCTTTTGGGAATCCCAAAAATCACATTTCTGCCAAAGTAGTGCTAGGGTCTGCGCCCTAAGGCCCAGGCGCGCTTAAAGTGGCTGGCATGCGCCCGTTAATCGTCGCATGACCACTGGAAGCACGATATCGCAGGAGCCGGTCGGGCGGCTCCTCGGCTGGCTAGGGCTGCGCCGTCCCCGAAGCGACGCGCCCGCATCGAGCGATGCACCTGACCCTGATGGAGTGCTGCAGGCGCGCCGCGCCCTCGTCGCGGCCATAGGAGGCTTCCTGATCGAGCATGACCTTGAGGTCTCGCCCGCCAATCTGCTCATTGCCCATAGCGCCTTTTCGGGGCGCAATCCGCAGCTTGCGCGCCAGATTGCAAGGCGCAGCCAATCGCGCGAAGGCGTGACTCAGCAGTGGATCAACGAGGTCACCAGCGAAGAAACGCAGCACGAGACCCGCGCGGATCTTGACCGGCTGATGGCACGGCTCGAAACCAATCTCGACGCGTTCCAGACGCGGTCGAGGGCCGCGCATCAGATGACGCGCGACTATGGCAGCGAGCTTGAAGAGCATCTCACCGACCTCGAGCGGCTGCAAAAGACCGGCAAGATCGTGTCGAGCCTTGCCGACCTTGCCAAAGCCATGCTCGAACGCACGCGCAAGGCTGAGGACGAAATGCGCCGCAGCGAGGACGAGGCAAAATCGCTGCGCCGCAGCCTCGCTCGCGCGCAGCGCGACGCCGAAGTCGACTATCTCACGGGCCTTCCCAACCGCCGCGCTTTCGAGGCGCTGCTCGAACGCCATTATAGCGAAGCGCGCGAGACCCCCGTGGCGCTGAGCGTCGCCTTTTGCGACATCGACAATTTCAAGGCGATCAACGACGCGCACGGCCATGAAGCGGGCGACCGGGTGCTCAAGGTCATTGCCGACACGCTCGCGCAGATCTCGGACGACAATTGTCACGTCGCACGGCATGGCGGCGAGGAATTCGTCATGCTGTTCCGCGGCCTGCCCCCTGCCGAGGCGGCCGCGCGTCTCGACGGCGCGCGCGAACGGCTCGCTGATCGCCGCCTCGTCAACCGCAAGACCGACACGCCTTTCGGCGTTGTCACCTTCTCGGGCGGCGTCGCGGATGTGTTCGGATACCCCGACCCGCGCGCGGCGCTGAAGGCGGCCGACGATGCGCTCTATCGCGCCAAGGAAGCGGGCCGAAATCGCGTCGAGATCGCGTGACGAGGTAGCCTCGCGCAGCGCAGCGAGGCCGGGGGTGGAGCTATGGGGGGATGCTCCACCCCTGCTTGGATCAAGCGCCGGTTGCCGCCTCTTGCCACCCGCCGCCGAGCGCAAGGAACAGGGCCACAAGATAGGTCGAGCGTTGCTGCTCGGACTGGGCAATTGTCGCCTGGATCTGCGCCAGCGAACGCTCAGCGTCGAGCACGACCTGGAAATTCTCGCGCCCCGCCTGATAGCGCAGCCGCGCGATCCGCGCGGCCTCGCCAGCTTCCTCGGACGCACGGCGAAGCGCCGAAAGCCGATCGAGTTCGCCCGCATAGGCTGCAAGCGCGCTTTCGGTTTCCTGCAGGGCGGAGAGCCAGGTCCCGTCGAAGGTCGCGAGCGCCGCATCGGCGCCGGCTTCGGCCTGTTTGAGGCGCGCGCGCGCGGCGACCATATTCGGAAAATTCCACGATATGAGCGGACCGAGCGAGAAGCGAAAGCCGTCAGAGGAGCCGAGCCCGGAAATCGACGCTGCGGTTGAGCCGATCGAACCTCCAAGACTGATGCTCGGGTAAAGATCCGCGGTCGCGACATTGACCCGCGCTGCTGCGGCCGCGAGTTCCCGCTCCGCGCGGCGGATGTCGGGACGCCGCGCGAGCAGCGAGGCGCCGTCGCCGACGGGTATCGGCCGGTCGAGCGCGGGCGGTGCCTGGCATTGCAGCACGGTCTTGGGCGCTTCGGCCGGCGGTCTCCCCGTCAGCACCGCGAGCCGGTAGAGCGCTGCCGAGCGCTGCGCCTCGAGCGTCGGCAGCGTCGCGCGCGTCTGCTCAAGCAGCGCCCCCGCCTGTCCGGTCTCGAGCCGGGTCGCGCGCCCACCCTCGAAGAGGCGGCGCGTCAGATCGAAGGTCTGCTCCTGTATGCGCAGCGTGTCCCTGGCTACTGCGAGCTGGCGGTTGAACGCGCAGACGTCGGCGTATGCGCGCGTGGTTTCGGCGGCGACGGTGATGCGCGTCAAATCGAAGGCTGCCTGCACGACTTCCGCGTCAGCGCGGCTTGCGCGGATTGCGCTTTCGACGCGGCCGAAGAGGTCGACCTGATAGCCGACATCGAGCCCCACATCATAGGTTTCGCCTTCGACCGGCCCGATCCCGGTCGTGCTTCCACCCTGACGCGCGTAGGCGCCGCTCGCGCTGACGCTCGTCGTCGGCAGGCGACCGGCCTTCGCTTCCTTTAGCACCGCGCGCGCCTGCGCCAGGTTGGCGGCGGCGACGCGCAAGTCCGTGTTCGCTGCGAGCGCCTGTTGGACGAGCGCGTCGAGCGCCGGGTCGCGAAACAGGCTCCACCATTCGCCCGGCGGCTGATCGCCAGTGAAGACGGGCGATTTTTCGCCCTCGACAAAAGGCGATTGCGAGGGTGCAGCGGGCACCGGGGAAACATAGGCAGGTCCGGCGGTGCAGCCCGACAGCGCGAGCGCGGCGGTGGCGGCAAGAAGGAAGGAACGCATCATCACTGAGCCTCCAGCGGCTTGTCGCCGCCTGCTTTGTGGCTCCGGCGCTTTACCCACGCCTTCGTCCGCTCGCCGATCTCGCGGCAAACGACATAGAAGACCGGAGTGAAGATCAGTCCGAAGAAGGTCACCCCGAGCATCCCGAAGGTAACCGCGGTGCCGAGCGCCTGGCGCATCTCCTGTCCCGGCCCGGTCGCGATCGCGAGCGGGATCACCCCGAAGATGAAGGCGAAGCTGGTCATCAGGATCGGGCGCAGACGCGAGCGCGCGGCATGGACCGCGGCCTCCATTTTGCTCATCCCCTCCTCTTCCTCGCCCTGCTTGGCGAATTCGACGATGAGGATCGCATTCTTCGCCGCCAGCGCGATGAGGACAACGAGACCGACCTGGGTCAGGATATTATTGTCCATCCCGCGCAGATTGACCCCGATCATCGCCGCGAGGATGCACATCGGCACAATGAGGATCACCGCGAGCGGCAGCGGCAGCGATTCATATTGCGCTGCCAGCACGAGAAAGACGAAGACCACCGCGAGGAGGAAGATCAGCACCGCGCTGCTTCCCGCCGCCTTCTCCTGATAGGCAAGCCCTGTCCACTCATAGGCGAACCCGGCAGGGAGCGTGTTCGCGGCAATATCTTCCATCACGCCCAGCGCCGCCCCCGAGGAGACGCCGGGCGCCGCCTGCCCCTGGAGCTCGACCGCGGGGAAAAGATTATAGCGCACCACGCGCGTCGGCCCGCTGTCGTCGCGGAAGGTTGCGACCGACGACAAGGGCACCATCTCGCCCGAGGTGGACCGGACCTGAAGCCGTCCCACATCCTCGATCCGCGCGCGCGAGGTCGGCTCCGCCTGCGCTGTCACGCGGAAGGTACGGCCGAGAAAGTTGAAGTCGTTAACATAGGTCGAGGCAAGATAGGTGCCGAGCGCCGCGTAGACCTGGCTTGGATCAACCCCAAGGATCTGCGCCTTGTCGCGGTCGACGTCGGCAAAGATGCGCGGGCTTCCGGTGTTGAACAGCGAGAAGACCTGCTGCACCTGGTCATTTTGCGATGCGGCGCCCATCATCGCGCCGGTCGCCTGCTCAAGCTCGCGATAGCTCCCGCCGCCGGTCGCCTGGATCATCATGGTGAAGCCGTTGCCGTTGCCCAGCCCTTGCACCGCGGGCGGTGCGATGACGAAGGCATTGGCCTCGGGGAGTGCGCCCGCGAGCGCGCCCGACAGCTGGCCGGACAGCGCAGCGGCGCTCAGCTGCTTGCCGCGCTCCTCCCAGTCCTTGAGGCGGATGAACATCGTGCCGGCGTTCGAGGCCATCGAGAAGCTCGAGCCGTCGAGCCCTGCAAAGGTCGCGATGCCGTCGACCCCATTGAGACCCAGGACGGTCTGCTGTGCGCGCGCGAGAACCTCGCTCGTGCGGTCGAGCGATGCACCGGGCGGCAGCTGGACGACGCCGATCAGCACGCCCTGGTCCTGATCGGGAATGAAGCCCGTCGGGGTTGCGGTCAGACGCCACCCGGTGAGCGCGAGCAGCACCGCATAGATGGCGAGCATGAGCCCGGCTTTGCGCACCAGATTTGCCGTCGTCTGACCATAGCGTTCGGAAAGCGTATCAAAGGCATGGTTGAACTTGTCGGCCGCGCGGCGTGCGACGCGGAGAACCGGATTTGCAGGCTCTTCCTCGCGCCCCTCCTCGTGCGGCTTCAAGAGCAGCGCCGCCATCGCGGGCGACAGGGTGAGCGAGGTAAGCAGCGAAAATACCGTCGCGGCGGCAATCGTGACCGCGAACTGCTGGTAGAAGATACCCGGAATGCCCGGCACGAACGCGGTCGGTACGAACACCGCGACGAGCACGAGGCCGATGGCAATGAGGGCGCCCGATACCTCGTCCATCGTCCGGTGCGCCGCCTCGCGCGGACTGAGACCCGCGCGCACATGCTTTTCGACGGCCTCGACGACGACGATCGCGTCGTCGACAACGATCCCGACCGCAAGGACGAGCGCGAAGAGCGAGAGGGAATTGATCGAAAAGCCGAGTGCGAGCTGCACCGCGAAGGTGCCGACGAGCGCGACCGGGATCGCGACGATCGGGATGATCGCGGCGCGCCAGGTCTGGAGGAAGACGAGCACGACGAGGACGACGAGGACAAGCGCCTCGACCAACGTTTCCTGAACCGCACTTACCGACGCCTGGACATATTCGGTCGGGTTGAAGGGGATTTGATATTCAAGGCCCGGCGGAAAATCCTTCGAGGCAGCCTCGACCTCTTGCAAGACGAGATTCGCGGCATCGAGCGCGTTGGCACCGGGCTGCTGGATGACGGCCATGCCGACCCCCTCCTGCCCGTTGAACACGCCGCGCACGCCATAATCCTGGCTCCCAAGCTCAACGCGGGCCACATCCTTCAACCGCGTGATCGCCCCGTTTTGCGTGTCGGTCTTGATAACGACATTCGCAAATTGTTCGGGCGTCACGAGGCGGCCGGGCACCTCGACCGGCAATTCGAACGCCGGATTGCCCTTTCCATAGGGCGGCGCGCCAACCGACCCGCCGGCAACCTGAACATTCTGGCTCTGGAGCGCGGCGACAATCTCGGTTGCGGTCAAGTTGCGCGCGGCGGCCTTGTCGGGGTCGATCCACACGCGCATCGAATAATAGCCGCCGCCGAATATCTGCACGCCGCCAACGCCTTCGAGGCGAAGCAATCGGTCGCGCAATGTCGAGTTCGCGAAATTACCGACATAATCGGTATCGATCGCGGGGTCGGTCGACGTCAGCGCGACGATCATCAGGAAGCCGGTTTCCTGCTTGTTCACCTGGACGCCGATCTGGCGCACCTGCTCGGGAAGCCGCGGTTCGGCAAGCGCGACGCGGTTCTGAACCAGAACCTGCGCGGCATCGAGATCGGTGCCCGGCTCGAAGGTCACGGTGATCTGAGCTGCACCCTGCGTCGATGACGACTGGATGTAGAGCATGTTCTCGACGCCGTTGATCTCCTGCTCGAGCGTCGATGCGACCGTCTCGGCGATCGTGTCGGGCGATGCGCCCGGATAAGCGGCGGTGATGCCGATCGTCGGCGGGGCGATCTCGGGATATTGCGCGAGCGGAAGCTGCGGGTACGAGAAAGCCCCGATCAGCGTGATGAAGATCGCAATGACCGCCGCGAAGATCGGACGGTCGACAAAGAAGCGGCTGAACTTCACTTGGCCGCGTCCTTCGCGGGCGCTGCCTTGGATGTACCCGCTGGCGGCGCGGCCTTGCTCGTGACCACCTTACCATCCGGGAGGATGCGGCCCGCCTCTACCTTGGCGGGCTTGCCCGGCATCGCGCGCTGGATGCCGTTCACAATGACGCGGTCCTTCGCGGTGAGACCGGTGCGCACGACGCGCAGGCCATCGATGACGGGTCCGAGCGTGACCGGGCGTGCCTGCACGACATCCTTGGGACCGATAACATAGACGACGCGGCGTGCAGCGTCGGTGACGATCGCGGTGTCGGGAACGAGGATCGCCGCGCGCGGCGCCGAGGCGGCAAGCTGAAGCTGCCCGAAAAGCCCCGGGCGCAGCTTGCCGTCGGGATTGGGGACAAGCGCGCGCACGGTGATCGTGCCCGAACCGGTGCTCAGCGCATTGTCGACGAAATCGATCTTGCCCGTGCGGCTATACGCCTCCTCGCCCTGCAGGCGAATGCGCACCGGCGAGCCTTCGAGCGTGTCGCCCTGCCGCTCATAGGCGAGCAGGCTCGCCTCGGACCCCTGGAAGCTGAAGTGCAAGGGATTGGTCGATACGATGGTCGTCAGAACCGTCTGATCGGCTGTGACGGCATTGCCGGGATCGACGAGCCGCTGCGATACACGGCCCGAGATGGGCGCGGTCACGCGCGTGAAACCGACATTGAGCTCGGCGGCGCGGATCGCGGCGCGGCTTGCTGCCACATCGGCCTCGCCCGTACGCACCGCAGCGCGGCGCTGCTCGACCTCTTCGCGGCTCGCCGCCTGTGACGCCGCGAGCGTTTCGGAGCGCGCAAGCTCGGTGCGCGCATTGGCAAGCGTTGCCTGCGCGCGCGCGAGCTGCGCGCGCGCCTGATCGAGTGCAGCCTGCGCCGGACGCGCATCGATCGTGAACAGCAGCTGACCTGCCCGCACATATTGTCCGTCCGAAAAATGCGATCGTGTCAGATAGCCCGAGGCGCGCGGACGCACCTCCACGCTCTGGATCGCCTCGAAGCGGCCGACATAATCATCCCATTCGGTTACCTCCTTCACGAGCGGATTGGCAGCGGTAACGGGCAGCGCGGGGGGACCGCCCTGCGACGTGTCCCCGCCTGAACAGGCGGAAACAAGCACCGAAAAAAGGATCAGTGGCGCCAGGAGAGTGCGCTTGAGCATAGCATTTTTCTTTTCTGTCAGGGCGGTTCGGCATCGCGCGGCAGGGAGGGGGAGGCGCAGCGCGATGCCGGAGGAGTGCCCTAATTTGCGATTTCCATCAAGTCAACAGGTGTTGATTTAATTCTCAGCTTAGATAGTAGAAGCCTTATGTCGAGGACCACGACCGTCCCTCAGGGGATCAAGAAACGCGATGCGATTGCAACCCGCGCGGCCATTTTGTCCGCGGCGCGCGACCGCTTCCTGCGCGAAAGCTATGCCAGCGTCGGCCTGCGCGATATCGCCGGCGATGCCGGCGTCGATGTCGCGCTGATCAGCCGCTATTTCGGCGGCAAGGAAGGACTGTTTCGCGACGTCCTGCTTCACGGCAAGGAAGAAGGGCTGTTTCGTCAGCCGCTGACTGCTGCCGAAGTCCCAGCCTATCTCGCGCAGCTTGTCGTCGAGGACGCCGACGAGGACCGCCAGTACCGCATGGAGATGTTCATCGTCATGCTCCGCTCGGCGTCCTCGCCCAAGGCGGGCGAGATCATTCGCGACCTTGTCCATCAGGACATTCTTGGTCCCCTCGCCGAGATCCTGGGTGATGAGCATGCCGAGCTGCGCGCCAACATGCTGCTCGCAGTCCTCATGGGGATCGGCGTGCTGCGAACCATCATGAAAATCGACGCGCTCGATGGGTCGTCGCACCAGCGCGCGGAGTGCGAATATCGCTTCCGCTGCCTGTTCGAGGCCGCGCTGACCTGCTGATCTTGACTGCGAAACCGCAGGCTTGCCGGAGCGCGGCAGCGCGTCTAGTCGCAATTCAGTGAGTATCGACAAGCCTTCCGCTCCTTCTGCCCTCGCCCCTTTCCGCTTTCCCGCATTTCGCGCGATCTGGATCGCGAACCTTGCGTCGAACATGGGGTCGACGATCCAGGCGGTGGGGGCCGCCTGGTTGATGACGGAGCTGACGCCTTCGCACCTTTATATCGCCCTGGTGCAGGCGAGCGCGACGATCCCGATCATGCTGCTTGGCATCTTCGCAGGCGCCATCGCGGACAATTTCGACCGCCGCCGGGTGATGCTCGCAGCGCAAAGCGGGATGCTGATCGTCTCCGCGCTGCTCGCGCTTGCGACCTGGATCGGTGTGATCAATCCGATACTGCTCCTCTGTTTCACGCTTGCCGTCGGCTGCGGCACGGCGCTCAACGCGCCCGCGTGGCAGGCCTCGGTGCGCCTGCAGGTGGGGCACGAGCATCTGCCGCAGGCCATCGCGCTCAATACCATCGCCTTCAACCTTGCCCGCAGCGTCGGGCCGGCGCTTGGCGGGCTGCTCATATCGCTGACGGGTCCTGCCATCGGCTTCGGGCTGAATGCGCTGAGCTATGTCGCGCTGATCATCGTTCTCTTGCGCTGGCACCCCGAGATCACGCCCCCCAAGCGCTCTCCGATGCTCTCTGCGATCGCCACCGGGCTTCGCTTCTGCGCGCAGTCCGACCCGGTGCGCCGGGTGCTCGTGCGCGGCTTTGCCTTCGGGCTCGGCGCGGCAGGCTTCCAGGCGCTGCTGCCGTCGGTCGTTCGCGATCAGCTCGCGGGCGACGAACTTGTCTATGGTCTGTGTCTCACGGGATTTGGTGCGGGCTCGATCGTGGCCGCGCTCTGGGTCGGCAAGGCGCGCCATCGCTGGGGCAGCGAGACCCTGGTCGGCGGCGCTGCGCTCCTGTTCGCTATGGCCACATTCGCGCTCGGGCTATCAAGCACCATGACGCCGGTGCTTGCCGCGGCGTTCATTGCGGGCATGTGCTGGGTCGCAACGATGACGACGCTCAATGTCGCAATGCAGCTGCGCTCGCCCGAGGCGATTCTCGGCCGCTGCCTTTCGATTTATCAGGCCGTGACCTTTGGCGGGATGGCCCTTGGCGCCTGGCTGTTCGGCGTGGTTGCCGATTTGTCGAGCCTGCCCGCAGCGCTCGCGGCGGCGGCCGGCTGGCTGATCCTCTCCTCTACTGCGCTGCGCTTTGCCGCGCCAATGCCGCGGCGCGACGAAGGGCGCGTGCTGCCCTGAGCGAAAGAGAAGAGCCGCACCCGCCGCCTAGCGGCATTTGAGCTCACCGCGATCGATCGCTCGGCCGAGGAGGCCCCCGCCCGCCGCGCCAATGATCGTGCCGACCGTACGATCGCGGCCGCCGTCGAGTTCGCGGCCCACGAGCGCGCCGACGGCCGCTCCGATGATCAGCCCCGTCGTGCCATTATCGCGGCGGCAGTGATAGCGGCCGTCGCGGCCGCGCCAGATTCGATCGTTATAGGACAGCCGGCGCGGTTCATAGTAGCGGCCGTAGCGGTCGTAGAGAGCGCGGTCCTTGGCGCGTTTGCCATGAGCCGGCGCCCAAGGGGGCGGATCGGCGTAAGCGGCCGGAGCGGGAAGCGCGATCCCCGCGAACAAGAGAGCGGCAAGGAATTTTTTCATGGGTCCCTTCTCCTGTTAGTAGCGAGCGGCCATGAGCAAAGGCCAAATCCCCTGACCCGACCATGAATGCATCGTTGGAGCGTTCGGTTCCCGCGACGAACAGGTGCGCTTTAGAATGCTGAAAGGCGCCCATATTCCCCGCCCGCCATGCCGACTTGCCTGCACGCGACGCCCGCCGCCAGTATATTTGGCAATGGCAAATATTCTTATCTGGCAACGATTTTGCTGGAAAAATGCAACCGATCCCGGCAACGAGAAACCATGGGGCGCAAGCAGGGGCGATCATGCGCGTAGCATTCGAACGGGGCGGGATTTACATTGTTTTTCGGTTCCGCCGGGGGGACAAATCGCAATTGGGTCTGGTGATCAAATGGCGCCGCTCGCAGCTTCGTAGCAGCGAGCGCGACGGTTTGTGGCGATCATGGTCACTCGGACCTCTTTATATCCGCACGCATCAGCGCCTGGACCAGCCCCGCTAAACACGGCTTAAAGATTGGATGGGCGCGCGGCGCCGCAATGGCGGCGCTTCCGAGAGGACATTCGGATCGAGAATGATCACGAAAAGTCGACCGCAGAGCGCATGGCCTCGCGGGGCGCGAGGTCGATCTCCACACCACCCATGGGTTGAAAGCGGCGGAGGATGGCATCGGCGAGATTGTCGGCCTGCAGCTCTTCGGTCGAGAGCGCGGAAGGGAGGATATCGCGGGCTTCCTCTTCCATGGATCGGCCGTGCGCGGCCGCTTGCGTGCGCAGGCGGCGCCTAAGGCTTTCGTCGATGTTTCGTATCGTCATGGTGCCCATGATCAATTCTCCTGCACCGACATCAGACATTGATTGCAGACTAATCAATGATTGCAAAACGGACTCCGCCCGGAGGCGGGGTCCTGTTCGGCGTCAGATCGGCGGGTTCCAGATCAGAACCTTCTGCGCCTAAAGGGCTTCGAGAGTATGCAAACGCGCTCAACGGAGTGGGCCTGTAGCATTGGAAGGCTCACCCCGCGAAGCTCCATCATTCGGCGACTCATGTCGGCGCGAAGACGACCCTGCAACCGGCAAGGCGGAACCCAGGCTTCGAAGCTGGAAAAAGAGACCGCGAAAAGTGTCCGCAATTAGACGACCTATGTGTCCGGGCTGGACCACCCCGGCCTGGCAGGGGCAGCAGGATTCGAACCCGCGACCCTCGGTTTTGGAGACCGATGCTCTACCAGCTGAGCTATACCCCTAGGCCGGACGCCGCCCTTAGCCGCATCGGGGGCGGATGCGCAAGGGGATTGCATAACTGTTTCGCAAAGCGCGGCCGGGCGAGATACATAGCTTGCAAAGCATTTCGAGATTGATATGCGCTTGCGGCACATGAAAGCCGCCCCGCATCCCGAGGTCCCGCAACATTATCTGGGCGGTATTGCGCTTCGCCTGCTCGCGATGGCGAGCCTGTCTGCCATGTTCGTGCTGGTGAAGATGGCGGCCGAAGCGGGCGTTCACGTCGCCGAGAGCCTCTTCTGGAGGCAGGTTGTGGTGCTTCCGCTGCTCATCATCTGGGCGATGCGGCACGGGGGGCTTTCCAATTTTCATACCCGCCGCCCCGGCACGCATGCACGCCGCGCCATCATGGGGCTGACGGGCATGGCGCTCAATTTCGGCGGCATGATCTACCTGCCGATGGCAGAGGCGACGACGATCAATCTCTCGGTCCCCATCTTCGCGGTGATCTTCGCCGCGCTGTTCCTGGGCGAACCGACCGGCTGGCAGCGCTGGAGCGCCGTCATCATCGGCTTCCTCGGCGTCCTCGTCGTCCTCAACCCCACGACGGTCGTCGCGAGCGGGTTCAGCGGCGATCATGGCCTTGGAACGCTCATCGCGCTTGGGGGCGCCATCATGACCGCGCTCATCACCATCCAGGTCCGCGATCTCAGCCGCACCGAAAGCCCGATGTCGATCGTCTTCTGGTTCAGCCTGATTTCGCTCATTCCCCTCACCCTCGCGCTGCCCTTCGTGATGACGTCCCACAGCGCGTCCGAATGGGCCATCCTCGTCGGTCTCGGCCTTTTCGGCGCGGTGGTGCAGATGTCGCTGACGGGCGCGCTGCGGCTCGCCCCGGTCGCAGTGGTAACGCCGATGGACTATTCGAGCCTGCTCTGGGCCATAGCCTTCGGCTGGTACTTCTTCGGCACCCTCCCGGCCGACACGACCTGGGTCGGCGCGCCCTTGATCGTCCTCAGCGGTCTCTTCATTGCCTGGCGCGAGCACCGGCTCCATATCGAGCGGCAGAAGGATATTGCGGCATGAAACCGAAACCGATCCTCTATCATTGTCCCGACGCGCGGTCGCTGCGCTGCCTTTGGGCCGCGGAAGAGGCGGGGTTGGAGATCGATCTTCGCCTTCTCCCCTTCCCGCCGCGCGCCTTTGCCCCCGACTATCGCCCGGTGAACCCGCTGATGACGGTGCCGGGCTGGGTCGAGGAGGGGCGGCTCATGACCGAATCGGCCGCGATCTGCGAGCGAATCGCGGAAGGAACGCCGCTTGAGGTGCGCCGCGACGAGGCCGATTACTGGGCGTACCGCAACTGGCTGCATCGCAGCGATGCGACCCTGACCTTCCCGCTTGCGATCGTGATCCGCTACACGCGCGTCGAGCCCGAGGCGCGGCGGCTCGCGCAAGCGGCCGAGGATTACAAGGCTTTCTTCGGCGGCCGCGCCAAGAGTATCGAGTCGGCGCTATCCGACGGGCGCGAGTGGCTCACGGCCGATCGCTTCACCATCGCCGATATCACGGTCGGCTATGCTGCGTTTCTGGCCACCACCCTCGATGCGGGCGACCTGCTCGGCGAAGCATCGCAAGCGTGGCTGGCGCGCTGTATGGCCCGGGACGGCTTCGCGCGGGCGCGCACGAGGCAGCAGGCGAGTTAGGCTGAAAAACAAGGAGCCGCGGTTTCCCGCGGCTCCTCAGTCTCGTCTTCTTGCGAAAACCTTATTCGAAGTCGGCGCCGCCGCCGGCAGGGCTGCGCGGCGGAGCGGCCGCGGTGAGGCGCAGCGCTTCGGCCGAGCGGCTGATCGAGCTGATTTCATCGGGCGTGTCGTCGTCATCGATGACAACCTTCTGCAGCGTGCCGACGAGCGATTCCTGAAGCTCCTTGGGGCGCACGGTCTGCTCGGCGATCTCGCGCAGCGCAACGACGGGGTTCTTGTCGCGGTCGCGATCGACGGTCAGCTCCGAGCCCCCCGAAATCTCGCGGGCTCGGTGCGCCGAGAGCAAGACCAGATCGAAACGGTTGGGCACTTTGTCGACGCAATCTTCGACGGTAACGCGGGCCATGGTAATTCCTTGATCGAGGAGAGGCCAGCACCCCGGGGGGTCTGGCGGCAAGCGCTGCGCGCTAGCAGCAGCCCCCGCAAATGTCAATCGAACGGCTCGCTTGCCCGCGTGCCAGCGCGCGGCCTATGTGCAGGACATGACCGAGGCTACCGCTTCTGCACCGCCGCCCCAAAGACTGACGGCCAATGTGGCGGGGCATCGGCTCGAGCTACTCTTCGACGGCTCCGACCGGCTCGAGAAGCTGTGCGCGCTGATCGACGGCGCGGTGCTCAGCATCGACATCATCATGTATATTTTCGACGACGATCCGATCGGACGCGACATCGTCGCAAGGCTCGTTGCTGCCGCGCGACGCGGCGTTAGGGTGCGCGCGGTCATCGACCGCTTCGGCTCGTCCGATACGCCCGACAGCCTCTTCGCGCCGCTGCGCGCCGAGGGCGGCTCGGTGACCTTCTTTTCGCGCCGCTGGCGCTCGAGCTACCTCATTCGCAATCATCAAAAGCTCCTCCTCTTCGACGGGCAGATTGCGGTCACCGGGGGCTTCAACATCGCCGAGCATTATCTCAGTCCGCCGGGGCGCGATTGCTGGTTCGACCTTGGCCTTCTTGTCGAGGGTCCCTCGCTCGCAAAGGCCGCCGCATGGTTCGAGGCGATCCATGCCTATACGGCCGCGAACGATGGCAAGCTCTTGATGCTGCGCCGGATCATCCGCGAATGGCCGGTGAAAGGCGGCCCTGTCGAATGGCTCGTGGGCGGGCCCACCGAGCGCCTTTCGCCCTGGGCACGCGCCGTGCGGCAGGATCTCGACCGGGCGCAGCGGCTTGATATGGCGATGGCCTATTTCTCGCCAGGCCAGGGAATGCTCCGGCGATTGGGCCGCGTCGCGCGCCAGGGCCGCGCCCGCCTCATCATGGCGGGCCGGTCGGACAATGCCGCGACCGTCGGGGCATCGCGGCTCCTCTACGGCTATCTGCTTCGCAAGCGCGCCGAGATCTGGGAATATAGGCCGTGCAAGCTTCACATGAAGCTGATCGTGATCGACAATGTCACCTATATCGGGTCGGCGAATTTCGACGCGCGAAGCCTCTTCGTCAATGTCGAGATCATGCTGCGCATCGACGACGCCGAGTTTGCGGCTACCATGCGGGATTTCATCGCCGCCCTCGAGCCGGATTGCGAAGTGATCACCCGTCAATCGCACAAGGCGCGAGCGAGCTGGCCGAAACGGCTGCGCTGGACGCTCGCCTGGTTCGTCGTATGCCTCGCCGACTATACGGTGTCGCGCCGTTTGAATTTCGGGCTTGCCGAGCCCGATCTTGAATCGGTTTGAGGTCCCTTCAGTCCTTCCAGGCCCAGAAGAGGAAGCAGGGCGGGACGTTCACCCATTCGAACGCATTGTCGATGCGCTCGAAATGCACCGCAAGAAATTCGCGCGCACGCGCGCGGAACTGATAGACGAGGAAGGCGCCGCCCGGGCGCAGAACGCGGTGCGTTGCCGCGGCGATTGCGGGGCCGACGCCGGCGGGAAGCGTCGAAAAAGGAAGCCCCGAGAGGACATAATCGGCCTCCTGAAACCCGTGGGCTGCGATGATCTCCTCGACGTCAGCGGCGGACCCGTGGACAGCGATGAAGCGGCTGTCGCGGATATCCTTGCGCAGATAGTCGATGAAATCCTCATTGGTGTCGATCGCGATCAGCGTCGCATCGCCCGCCATGCGTTCAAGAACGGGCCGGCAGAAGGTACCGACGCCCGGACCATATTCCACGAAGAGCTTGGTGTTCTTCCAGTCGACCGGGCGCAGCATGTGCCGGATCAAGGTCGGCGAGGAGGGAACAATCGAACCCACCATGACCGGATGCTTGATGAACCCGCGGATGAACATGCCCCACGGTCCGAAAAAGCGTTTGAGCCGCTCGCGCACCCGGCGGGGGAGCGCGATCTTCGATTCTTGGGCATGCGCCCGCGGATGGGTCATGGTGGCTTTCGCGTTGCTTCGGTTTTCCTGTCGGTGGCAAAAACGACGAGACAGCGCAAGGAAAGATATGGGCTGAGCGTTGGACAGCGAGGGCATCGCGTGTAGGGAGAGGCGGACTTGCGGTAAGCGGAAGGGACGGCATGACGGCAATATCGCGTTCGATCCCCAATGACCGGATGGCCGTCCTCTTTGCGATCATGCTCGTTGCGGCCGCGGGCAACACCGCGATGCAGTCGATCCTCCCCGCGATCGGCGCCAAGCTTCACATTCCCGACGTCTGGGTCAGCCTCGCCTTCAGCTGGTCGGCGCTGCTCTGGGTCCTCACCGCCCCGCATTGGGCGCGCCAGTCGGACAAGCGCGGGCGAAAGGCGCTGATGGCGCTCGGAATGCTCGGTTTCATCTCGTCGATGGCGCTGTGCGGTCTGACGCTGTGGGCAGGCCTTTCGGGCCTGATCGCAAGCGGGGCAACCTTCATCATCTTCGCGCTCTTCCGCAGCCTTTATGGCGGGTTCGGATCCGCCTCCCCGCCCGCCGTCCAGGCCTATGTCGCCGCGCGGACCGATCCTGAGGAGCGGACGCAGGCCTTGTCGCTTGTCTCGTCTTCCTTCGGACTCGGAACAGTGATCGGCCCCGCGATCGCGCCCTTCTTCATCCTGCCCATCGTCGGGCTCTCAGGCCCGCTTCTCGTCTTCGCGCTGATCGGTCTTGTCGTCCTCATCACGCTGCGCTGGCGCCTCCCCAACGACATGCCGCGCTTCGCAGCGCGCGGGTCGATCGCGCCCTATCCTGCCTCGGGGCTCGCGACTGACGCGCGGCGCGACGAAGATGAGGAGGAATCCGGCGACGCGCTGCGGCCATCGCTCCAATGGAGCGACCGCCGGGTGCGCCCCTGGATGCTCGCCGGGCTCTTGGGCGGCCAGTCGCAGGCGATGATGCTCGGCGTCATCGGCTTTCTCATTCTCGACCGCCTCAACCTCAGGACCAATCCCGACGAGGCGGCCGCGATCACCGGGATCGTGCTCATGGCGGGCGCCTTTGCGACGCTGCTCGCGCAGTGGGGTCTCATACCCCTCCTCAAGATGACGCCGCGCTGGACGGTTCTCGTGGGCGCAGCGCTCGGCGCGGCGGGCACCGTGATGACCGGCCTTGCCCAGGACCTCCATGCGATCGTCATCGGCTTTGCCGCCGCATCGCTCGGCTTTGGCCTCTTCCGCCCCGGGTTTACCGCGGGCGCCTCGCTCGCCGTCACCGGACGCCATCAGGGCGCGGTCGCGGGCATGACAGCTTCGATCAACGGATCGGCCTATATCGTCTCGCCCGCGATCGGCGTCCTTCTCTACAACTGGCACGCGATGGTCGCTTACGGCGTGATGGCCGGGTTCTGCGCCTGGCTGGTGGTGTGGGGCTGGTCCGCGCTCCGGCAAAACCCGCCCCTTTCCACCTAGTCGCGCGCCTCGTCGGCGTGCTTTTGCTCGCGCACGGGCTTCAGCATACCCGGCGCGAAAAAGCCGATCGGGTTCACGCTCATCGCCTGCTGCTTGATCTCGCCCTGGATCTTTTCATAGTCGCGCTCCATCGCCTCGGTCACCGAGGCGCGCGTATCCTTGAGCGCGGTCTCGAAATCCTCCATCGTCACGCTCTCGCTCGTCATCGAGCGTTTGAGCGCTGCAAGACCCGCCCGGCGAACGAGATCTTCAAGATCCGCGCCTGTAAAGCGCTCGGTGCGCGCGGCGAGCGCGTCCAGATCGACATCGCTCGCCAGCGGCATCTTGATCGTGTGGATTTCAAGGATGCGCCTGCGCCCTCCGGCATCGGGGACGGTCACATAGATGAGCTCGTCGAGTCGCCCTGGGCGAAGCAGCGCCGGGTCGATGAGGTTCGGCCGGTTGGTCGCGCCGATCACGACAACCGACTGCATCTCCTCGATCCCGTCCATCTCGGCAAGGATCGTGTTGACGACGCGCTCGGTGACCTGCGGTTCGCCCGCGGTGCCGCTGCCGCGCGCGGGCACCAGGCTATCGAGTTCGTCGATGAAGATGATTGTCGGCGCAACGGCGCGTGCGCGCGCGAAAAGCCGGGCGATCTGCTGCTCGCTTTCGCCATACCATTTGGAGAGAAGATCCGACGACTTGATCGCAATGAAATTGGCATCGGACTCGCGCGCCGCCGCTTTCGCGAGCAGCGTCTTGCCTGTGCCGGGGGGACCATAGAGGAGAAAGCCCTTGGCGGGACGGATCCCGAGCCGGCGGAAGGCATCGGGATGCTTCAAAGGCAGCTCGATGCCCTCGATCATCTTGTCGCGTGCAGCGTCAAGGCCGCCAATGTCGCTCCACCGCGTCTTGGGTGCCTGCACCATTACCTCGCGCATTGCGGAGGGCTGCACGCGTTTCAGTGCATTGTTGAAATCCTCGCGCGTGACCCGAAGCTCGTCGAGCACCTCGGGCGGAATGGTCCCCTCCGAAAGGTTGAGCCTGGGCATGATCCGCCGCACCGCCTCGATCGCGGCCTCGCGGGTGAGCGCGGCCATGTCGGCGCCGACAAAGCCGAACGTCGTGCGCGAGAGCTCGGCAAGGTCGACATCCTCGGCGAGCGGCATGCCGCGAGTGTGAATTCCGAGGATCTCGCGGCGACCGCTCTCGTCGGGCACGCCGATCACGATTTCGCGGTCAAAACGGCCCGGGCGGCGCAAAGCCTCGTCGATGGCATCGGGGCGGTTGGTGGCCGCGATGACGACAAGATTGGTCCGCGGCTCAAGCCCGTCCATCAAGGTCAGGAGCTGCGCGACAAGCCGCTTTTCAGCCTCGCCCTGCACCTGCCCGCGTTTCGGCGCGATCGAATCGATCTCGTCGATAAAAAGGATCGACGGCGCCGCCTTTGCAGCCTGCTCGAACACGTCGCGCAGGCGCTTTTCGGACTCACCGTAAGCCGACCCCATGATCTCGGGCCCGTTGATCAGGAAGAACTGCGCCTCGCTCTCGTTCGCAACCGCGCGCGCTAGGCGGGTCTTGCCCGTGCCCGGCGGTCCGTGCAGCAGCACCCCGCGCGGCGGATCGACGCCGAGGCGGCGGAAGAGTTCAGGATAGCGCAGCGGCAATTCGACCATCTCGCGAAGCTGGTCGATCGTCTCGCCGAGCCCGCCGAGATCGTCATAAGTGACATCGGTGCGGCGGGTATCCTGCGGCTCCTGATATTCGGGAAGCAGTTCAACCTCGGTATTCTCGTCGATGTAAACGACGCCCTTGGGGCTTGCCGACACCACGCTGAGGCGAACTTCGGCGAGCGCATAGGCGGGTGCGTTCAGCATCTGGCGAAGCTGCGGGGGCATATCGCCCGCCGACACCCGCTGCTGACCCGCGGTCGCGACCGTATCGCCCGCGACGAGCGGTCGGCCGAAAAAGCTGCGCTTGAGCGCGATCGCCGAGCCCTGAAGGCGCAGGTTCTCCTGGGCGGGCGCGAACACCACGCGGGTTGCAGGGCGCGTCTCGGCGCGGCTCAGGATCACCATGTCACCCGCGCCCGCGCCCGCATTCGCGCGCTGGAGGCCATCGAGGCGGACGACCTCGAGCCCCTCATCTTCCGGATAAGGCGCCATGACCCGCGATGCCGTCACCCGCTTCCCGCTGAGTTGGATCACATCGCCCTCGGTCACCCCGAGCTCGGCCATCGCCGCGCGCGGGATGCGCGCGATGCCGCCCCCGCTTTCTTCGGCGCGGGCGTTTGCCACCTGGAGCTTGACTTGCTTTTCTTTAACCGGTGCGTCGGCCAAGATGTGTCTCCCGCAAAATAGTCAGAATGCCGAAGATAGGATAGGCGTTCCCTTATTTCGAGCCCCCGGCTGCACGATGGGCCTCTCCAAGGCTTTTATACCGCACTGCACCAAATGCCTCTGGCGCGCGCGCTGCTCTCATGCCATCACCCCCCGCGAGAGACATGATGGCACGCCTTCCCCCCTTGAGCAGCATGGAAGCCTTTCTGGAGGTCGCCCGTCATGGCACGGTGAAGGCGGCCGCGAGCCAGCTCGGTCTTTCGATGCCCGCCCTCTCGCGCCGGATTCAGACGCTCGAACATGCGGTCGGGCGCCCGCTTTTCGACCGCCATCACCAGGGTCTGCGGCTCACCGAGGCGGGCCGCACGCTGCAGGGGCAATTGGCGCCGATCCTCGATGATCTGCGCGGCGTCATCGCGCGCGTTGGCAGCCCCGACGCCTCGCTGCGCCTCCACCTCAATGTTTTGCCGCTTTTCGCGCAGCAGCGGCTTTTCCCTCGCCTGCCCGAACTGCGCCAGAAATATCCTGAACTCCATATCGACATCGACACGCTCTCGCACGGCGAATCTCGGCTCGGCGAGGGTCTCGATGCCGCAATCGCGCTCGCGCGCGCGATCGATCCCGCGCTCTATGCAGCGCGGCTCGACCAGGACAAGATTTTCCCGATCGCGGCGCGGTCCCTTACCGACGGCGAGCGGGCGATCACGGTGCCGGAGCAGCTCCAGCGGCTCACTATCCTTCTCCACCGCGAAATGCCGGAGACATTCGCCGAATGGAAGCAGGCGATCGGCATGCCCTATCTCGAACCTGCCGGGATCGATTTCTTCGATTCGGGACCGCTGATGCTCGAAGCTGCAGCGCAAGGGATAGGCGTTGCCTTCATGCACGGCCATCATTTCGACTATGCGCAGGATCCCCGCCTCACCCGGCTCTTCGATTTCGATGTCGACAGTCCCTACAGCTACTGGTTCGTCTGCCGCCCCCGCGCGCTACGCCAGCCGGCCGTCAAGCTCTTCCATGACTGGCTACTCGGCGCGAAAATATAGGTTCACGGCGCGTTCAGCCCGCAAGGTGAAGCATTCTTTCGACCTGTCGGCTGCGGAGGCACCTGATGCGCCTGATCCTTGTTTCTGCCCTTTTTCTGGCTTTGCCGGCGGCGGCGGCGGCACAGTTTGTCGCGGGGCCCGGTCCTCTTCCTCAGCCGATGCCGGGCATTACCGACCAGGGGACACTGCCCACCCTCCCCCCAATCGATCACGAGATTGGCGAAGCGCGCCACCGCATCAAGGCGGGCCGCGCGCGGGGCGAACTCACGAAGCGAGAAGCGCGTGCGCTGCGACGCGATGCCGCCATGATCGAAAGGCTCGCCGATCGCTATGGCGCCGACGGGCTTTCCGATTCTGAACGTCGCGAACTCGACATGCGGTCCGAGGTATTGCGCACGCTTGCCGCGGCGCAGCGATTGCATGGCGGGGACGGACGCCCTCGAATGGAAGATCGCTAAACGCAAAAAAAATGCTGTGCTGGAGATATTCCGGCCCTCGGCCTCGCACTTACCATGGATAACCGACCGACGGGTACGAGGGCGCCCCTGAGACACAAGCATTTCTGCGGGGTACGGCTAGGCCTGTGTCTCGAGGGGCCTCCATTTCACGAAGCGGGGCATATCAGCGCCAGCGATATATGCGGACATCGTCTCGCATATTTCCTCGAAGGTGAAGGCATCGTCCGCAAGCGCCGCACTGCCTGCCGCCCTGCCATATCTTTCTGCTTTGTAATGCTGGCTGGGGCCGCCTTTGCGGACCTCCAGGACGTATCCTCCATCGTGTAAAGCGGTCTGCAGGTAGTTTTGAGGAGCCGACTCGATAATCAGGAAGCCGCGGTTGCCCACGCGCATGAGCGCGGCTTCTGTGCCCTCGTCTGTCACCGGTCCCTCAAGGTAGTCGCCGTTCAACACCAGGCGCAGACCTTTGCGAAGCTTTCTGGTAGCCGCTGTCGATCTGGAACGGGCATCCGGTTGGGCGAGTGCCTTGCGCAGGAAGTGGACGAGGGGATCAGCGTCCTTCCGGTCCTTGTGGGCGAACCAATAAATCAATGGCGCGCCGATGAGGAACACCAAAACAAAGGCCAACGGCTGAGTGGCTGATATCGCGCCATCGGTTATCATCATGACCACGACCCCAGCCGTGATGAGCGTGAACATCAAAACGCCGTTAAGGTCTGAACCTGCTCTGCCATGTACCCGCGTGCCAAAGCTGTCGGCCGAGATAAGTCCGAACAACATGGGGCCGTAACGGTCGAAGGCGCTGAACCAAAGGCATATGAACGGCCCTGCGATCCAGCCGCGTGCGCCATCCTTGGGGTCAAAGATCCCGGCTTTCTTCGACCGGATGGCCGCCTTGGCCGCCTTCGGGGGCAGGTTCGACTTTATTTCAAATCGGTATCCGAAAGGCTGAAATCCCACTCACTCGCCCCCACAACTCACATTTCGAGCCACTTGGACTGGAGACCACCGGGAGGCAAGATCGAAGAAAGTGAGCTTCGACATGGTCTGAGCCGAAGGCCCGGCCGAGATCGCCGTCCTCAAGCTCTCCGCCGGCGCTGCCAATGAGGCGGGGAGCAATGATCTGGGCCAGAAGAGCTTCCGCAGCGGTTATCCGGCTTTTCGATGCCCCGATCCCCATCGGCACGGCCGTGACAATTTGTCTCCCGCCGCTGCCCCTTCTCGGTGCGCCCGCGCCCAGCACGACCCGAGCGAAGGGGACACGGGCGCCCGGTAGCGACAATCTCTTTCGCTTTCGCCGAAAATGTCTCGGGAGCAACCAGCAGTCTTGGAGCCCCCGAGAGGATATCCAACTATAACAATTTAATGAAATAATGGTGCTGCTGGAGAGGATTGAACTCTCGACCTCACCCTTACCAAGGGTGCGCTCTACCACTGAGCTACAGCAGCAGCCGGGGCCCTTGCGACGCATCGCCGCCGGGCAGGCGCGGCCTATGGCGGGGCGCCCCGCCGCTGTCAAGGTGCGAGACTTGACGAGGTCGCGATTTCACAGGCATGGCGCGGGCAATGAGCAAGCCGCCTTCTCCCGCCGACCTCGAACGCGAGCGACGCCTCGCCGAGGCACTGCGCGCCAACCTCAGGAAACGCAAGGCGCGCGCCCGCGAAGAGAAGGCCATGGACGAGACTAAAGACTGACGGTCACCGTCACTGCGTCGCCTTCGCCCAACCCTTCGGCCTTGCGGATCGCGGCCTTGACCGGCAGGAGCCAGCCGCCGCTTTCGCGATGCGGAAAAACCGAGGTTGTCCAGCTGCTGTCACCGATCCGCGCTTCGACGCGGGCCGAACCGAACCCGCGCAGTCCGTCGAGCCATTGCCCCGATATGGCCGCGAGGCGCACCCTGTCGGCCGCGTCACCCTCGATAGCGACGAAATACCATGCGCCCGGCGCAGTTGCCGGCTGCCAGCGCCAAAGCGGAACCGTGACTGTGATACCTTCCAAGACCTATTTCGCCGCCACGGGCCGGATCGGCACCGGAAGATTGCAGATATCCACCCCGCCCGCGGGACTTATGAAAAAGGGGTCACGCCGATCGGCACGCGCCGCTGCATAGCGGGCAAAACTCTCGCTCTCGCTCGAAAGATATTCGAAATGCGGCCGATCGGCCTCTGCCAGATCGCTTGCGAGGCGGACCGAGATGATCCGGACCCGCTGCGCGGGGTCATTGTAGACCCCGAGCGGCCCGGACCCGCGCGGCAAGCTTGACAGATGCTCGATCCCACTGATCACGCGGCCCACGAGCGCGATGTTCCGGTCAAGGTGCCGCGGGGCATGGCCGATGACGGCGTAGAGCTCGGCGCCGCTCCCCGTGTTGGGCGACATATCGCGCGCCACTCCAACCATTGCATAGCAGTGGACGGGCCACATGGGCGAGCCAGCCTCATCTTCTGGTCCCCCGGCAAGCGGCCATCCCTCGTGGATCTCGACCCACGGTGCGTAGGGGTCGCGCTCATGCCAGCCCTGCGGCGCGACTGTTGTGCGCGTCGCCCCAATCGCAATCTCTCCCAACCGGTCCCGCTCGCCTGCAAGCTCGGCTTCCATTGCGATTATATCGGCGGAACCATCGGTCGATACGGCCTCGGCAATCAACTCGGCCGTGGTCGCATATTCGCTCTCCGGCACCGCCGCCAGCCCTTCCGGCAGCGGCTTGGCTTTCGCCGGCTCGTCGCCATCGGCATCGCCCCATTGGGCCACATAATTGTCCTGGACCCGGTAGACGCTGGTTCCGTCCCACCAACGCGCGGCGGCGAGCTTTCGGATATTGCCGATCCAGCCCTGGCTGAACGGCGCCGGCATCAGCTGGATGACGACGCGCCGTACGCTGCCCGCCGCATCTCTCGCAAGGTCCATGACCAGCAGGTCGGAAGCTGCGATCGCGGTCCATTCCTCAGCCTTGGCCGCATCGACGATCTGCCCCGGCGAGAGCGGAGGTCTGGCGACCTGCGCGTGTGCAGCAGAATAAAGGGCGAAGGCTGTGGCGGCGGCAGCGAGCAATTGTTTCATCGGCTCTGTCTGCCATGCCCAATCGGCTTGCGAAAGCCCTAGCAACCGACTAGGGCCCGCCTTCATCCAGTGCATGCGGAGCGGTGGCCGAGTGGTCGAAGGCGCTCGCCTGGAAAGTGAGTATACGGCAAAACCGTATCGAGGGTTCGAATCCCTCCCGCTCCGCCACCGGCTATTGATTTAATTGATATTTTTGGCTCTTCCCCGTGAACGGGGGATGAGGGTGGATCAGACCCGATTGATGACGCCATTCCAACCGCAAAGAGCGAGCACGCGCAAGCGGTAGTTGTGAAAGTTGCGGAAGCCGAACGCGCGGCGCGAGATCATCTCCATCTTTGTGTGAAAGCCCTCGGTGATTCCATTGTTCCTGGAAAAGCGCCACATGCGGGCGACGGGCTCGAGCCAGCTGGTCAGGGTATCGGCGAGGGACTTGAGGGGGCTGGCGGCGAACTGATCGATCAGCCTGAGCAGGTCGGGGATAAGCTGGCTGGCCTTTTTGGCATTGAGGGATTTTTGCGTCAGCAGGAGGGCCATGTCCTGCTTGGCAGTGTAGAGGGCTTCGAGCACCGGATTGGCTTTCAGGTAGACGGCCAGCCTTTTGCGCTGTTCTTCGCTTAGCTTCCATCGATGGCGCCGCATCAAACTGAGCAGCCCGCGATTCTTTCGGCCCTCGGGATCGAAGCGCTTCCATCCTTCGAGGAAATGCTGGTTGAGCAGCCGAATGACATGGAAGCGATCGGCGACGATCTTCGCGTTCGGAAAATATTTGCGGGCGATTGCGCGATAGGTTTCCGACAGGTCCATCACGATGACCTTGACCTTGTCGCGCCCTGGCAACCTTCGCAAATAGCTTCGTAAACTGTCTTCCGAGCGTCCCGGGACGACATCGTGGACCTTGTGATTCTTCAGATCGACAAATGTCGTCGCATAGCCTCTCTTGCGCGAGAAAAAATGCTCGTCGATCCCCAGGACCTGCGGGCAGGGCCGACCGGACAGCTCCGAGACGCGCTGTTCGATGAAATGATGATACCAGCGCTCGATGGTTGCACTGCCGATCGCATGGGTGCTCGTCAACTGGCTTTGGCTGATGCCTCCGTGGTGACCGTCGAAGACCTCAAGACGGTACGTCTCCGTCGCGCGATAGCGCGGACGGATGCCCGAAAAGCGATGACGGAAATAGCGGCCGCAACCGGCACAATGATATTTGGGCACCGCAAGGTGCACGATCAGGATCTGGTTGCCTTGACGCGTGTGCTTGAGCTCGCGCTCATAAGTCGCCTTGATCCGCAGCCCCCCGTGGCCGCAATAAAGGCAAACAGGCCGCTTCGTTGGCCGCGCCCACACACGAATGTCGCGTCGCCGCTCGACACGGACAATCTCAACATCCGACAGCCCTAATATGCCGTCGATTCCCTGATCAGCCTTCTTCTTCATCAGACTTGTCCTTCCTATGACAAGTCTAACCCAATTTCCCTCATCCCCCGTTCACGAGGAAGAGCCCGCTTTTCTGGGGCATGGCTCATGCCTCCCCCGCGATAAGCCCTTGCAGGCTTTCTGCCGGAATGACGGTGCGCCCGCCGATGCGACGTGCGAGCAAGCGCCCCGCCGCAATGTGCGAATAAATGGTGGTGCGCCCCAAGCTGGACGCCTTGCAGGCTTCCTTGATGGAATAGGCGATTTTCGGGGGATCGTGCTTTTCGGTTTGCATTGAAAGACCTCGTTCGCGGTTGAACAAGGCCGAAAATGCGCGGACTAATGCCCGGTAAAATGGGGGTTAACCGTATTTCGATGCAAGCAACGGATCGGACGCCATCCGCTCGATCCAAGCAATCGAATCATCAAGATTGCCGGGCCATTGCGGATCAGCCCTCAATTCTTCCATGTGCCGCTCCACTTCCCGATGTATGCGAGCATCTTCCCGGTTTGACGACAGGGGATTAGCCTTCTCGCACCAGTCCTGCACCGTTGACTGGCTAAGTCGATTGCCCTTCCTCCCGGTCGCGCCCGCCTCGGCAAACTTTTCAGTGACCAGTTTGCGCGCCTTCGCCTCAGTCCAGCCATGGGCTTCAACCATGAAGCGGACAGCCCAAACGACAAAGACCTTGAGATAATTTCGGTCGATGCCGTCGCCGCCGCGCGTTCCGGGCCGAACAGGCGTAAACAGTCGAGGCGTTCCGCCCATGACAACATCGCGCAATGCCCCTGCCACATCGTGCAATGCCGCTCTGCCCTTCGATTTTTTGAATAGCGGCAGTTCGTCTAGCGACTTTGCTACCGCTAGAACGATCTCGGCAGCCCGTGCCTGTTTGAAGTTCAAGCCGCTAAATTCGTCGGGATCGTCGGCAACAGCCCATGGCGTTGCCATGTAGTCGGCTCCAAGCTGTTCCAGCCGATCATGGAGACGTTTCGCCCATTCGGTCGGCTCCGGCCATCCTTCGCTCGTTACCTTATTCATTCCGCCTCCCTAGCGGCTCCCAAATCGAGGCGGGGAAGCGCGTGGGATGCGCGCTTGTCGGCTGGCCGGCCTATCCCCGAGCGAGGATAAGAACGAAACAAGAATATTCAACCTGACCCGGATGCGTCCTATACAGCCCGTTGCCTAGTCTGACCTAAACCCCTACCGTCCTTTATGGTTTTGGGGGCGAGGAATGATTGACCTTCTTCAAAAGATTGCCAGTCGGCTCGAAAGTGGCTCCTACATCAATGAAGCGGCTATCCGCATCGGGATCATCGAACCGGTTCTTGCAAGACTAGGCGGTAAACTCATAAACTGAGTTGCGCGAGGCGGCAGTGATTGATTCAAGGCTCGGGAAAGGAGTCTTGGAGATGCGTCGCCGTTTTGAGCTGACAGATTTCGAATGGTCTGTGATCGAGCCGCTGCTTCCGAACAAGCCGCGGGGCGTGCCACGTGTGGATGATCGCCGGGTGATCAACGGGATATTGTGGCGGTTCCGCACAGGCAGCCCCTGGGCGGATATTCCGGAACGCTATGGTCCACACACCACCTGCTACAATCGCTTCGTGCGCTGGCGCAAAGCCGGTGTGTGGGATCGGCTGCTGACGGCAGTTTCCCATGCCTTCGACGGCGAGTTGGTGATGATCGACAGTTCCTCCATCCGGGTCCACCAGCACGGTGCGACCTTAAAAAGGGGGACCCAAATCGCTGCATGGGACGTTCCCGCGGCGGTTTGACGACCAAGATCCACGCACTGGTTGATGGACGAGGCCTGCCGATCCAGCTGCACTTGTCCGAAGGACAGGCGAGCGATTGCAAACAAGCTGATCCGCTGCTCGGCGCCGTGCCGGAAGGCAGCACCTTCCTCGCCGACAAGGCCTATGACAGCGACGCCATCCGCGCGCGGATCACAGCACAAGGCGGCTTCGCCAACATTCCCGCCAAGCGCAATCGCAGGCAGGGCTTTGTGTTCAGCACCTTCCTCTACCGATATCGCAACCTGATCGAACGCTTCTTCGGAAAACTCAAACACGCCAGAGGCTTGGCCACCCGATACGACAAGCGAGCCGACAACTTCCTCGCCGCCATCAAGCTCTTCTCAGCACGCCTCTGGATCAACGCTTATGAGTCCACGGCCTAGGTTGGGACACGACCGATCCTCTTACGGTCTTGCCAGAGTTTAGTTCGCAAGGGCGGCGCGTTGATTATGCACTGTGCGCCTATCCTGCCCGTCCGAGTGTTTTCATTGAGGCCAAAGCTATTGGGAAAGTCGAGGCCGCCGACCGGCAGCTATTTGAATATGCCTTCCATGAAGGAGTGCCATTCGCGGTCCTCACTGATGGACGGACTTGGAGTTTTTATCTTCCATCGGCGCAAGGAAGCTATGAAGATCGGCGACTCTACAAGCTGGACTTGTTGGAACGGTCCCCAGGCGAATGCGAGCGCATCTTCTCACGTTATCTTTCGTATGAGCGTCAGCGCAGTGGCGCGGCCCAATCCGATGCGCAACAGGACTACGCCAGCCGGGCGAATGAGCGCATGGCGTCTGACACGTTGGCGCGCGCATGGTCGGAGATTGTGACTGAACCGGACCCGCTGCTTATCGAGTTGCTTGTCGAAAGAACTGAGGCTCTCTGCGGCATTCGGCCACCCCTAGAGGCCGCCGAGAATTTCATATTGCAAAGGCAGGCAACGGCCAGCGCGCCACCCGAAAGGCAATCTCTCTCTGCGAAGCCTCCATTACAGCAACCAGCTACATCCACGCTTCCACAGCCGCCTCGGGAACCGCCGCGACCTAGGGGTGAGGCGTCCCGAAAGCTCTCCGGGTCCTTTCGCGGCGAGGCAGTAACAGGCCGCGACGCAACGGCGATGTTCCTCGAATTACTGAGGCGGTTAGTGAGGGCGTTTCCAGACCGAACGGAGCAAATCGCCACGGCAGCCAAAGGCAGAACGCGAAACCATATCGCCCGTTCACCCGCAGAGGTCTATCCGGATCGTCCTGACTTAACTCACACAGTTGTCGAGTTAATTCCTGGCTGGTTTGTCGGCACGAATATCGCGAATCGGGAAAAGCATCGAATAGTGAAAGCTGCTTGCGAGGCTTGCGGAGTTGCGTTTGGCCGCGACGTGGTTTTCGATTTACCCAACATCTAATTCCCATGGCTTACGCTAAGCCCTCAGCCTTGCGAATGGGCGTCACGTTGGCACCAGCCGCCGGGATCGTGGCGCAATATGTGGCCCAATCGTCCATGAGGCGCCGCCGCTTTTCGAACAGATCGCCGCGCCGATAGGCCCGCTCAACCTTGTTCTCGATGGTGTGGGCCAGCGCCATTTCGGCAACCTCATGGGCATAGCCGGTGCATTCGGCTGCCCAATCGCGGAAGCCCGAACGGAAGCCGTGCACGGTCGCGTCAACCTTCATGCGGCGCATGAGCATTCCCATTGCCATGCCGGAAAGCTTGCCGCCCTTTGCACCGGGGAACAGATATTCGCTGCCAAGCGGCTGGAGGCTTTCGAGGATGGAAACAGCGCGCGGGGAAAGAGGCACGCGATGCTCTTTCGCGGCCTTCATGCGGTCGGCTGGGATCGTCCAGATGGCCTTTTGCAAATCAACCTCTGCCCAAGTCGCGCCGATCACTTCGCCAGAGCGGGCAGCGGTGAGGATCGTAAATTCCAGCGCCAGCGCCGCCACGGCCTCCCGCTTGTGCAGCGCGCGGACGAATGCCGGGATTTGCTCATAGGCAATGGCCTTATGATGGCCGCGCGATAGCCGGGTGCGAGCGGGCAGAATTTGCGCAAGGTGGCCGCGCCAGCGCGCCGGGTTCTCGCCATGCCGATAACCGCGTGCCTTTGCGCTATCGAGCACGGTTTCAATCCGCCCGCGAATCCGCGCCGCCGTCTCAGCTTTGGTGCGCCAGATCGGTTCGATGATCTTGAGCACATGCGCGGTTTCAATCTCGGCAACCGGCAAATCCCCGATCACCGGATAGACATAGGTGTCGAGCGTATTGCGCCATTGCTGGCGATGCTTGGGGTTGCGCCAGCTTTCCTCATTCGCGGCGATATAGGCGGTTGCCACGTCCTTGAACGTGGTTCCGGCCACCTTTGCAGCCTGAGCCGCCGCAAGCGCCTGAGCGGCTTCCCTGTCCCGTTCCTCCAGCGGATCAATGCCCGCCTTGACCTTGAGACGCAGCGCCGCCGCTTCGTCGCGCGCATCGGCAAGTGACATGCCGCCTTGCCCAGCCGCGCCTAATCCAACGTCCCGCGTCTTGCCATTGAGCATGAAGCGATAGACCCATGAGCGCGCGCCGGTCGGCTTCACCAGCAAATGAAGCCCGCCACCATCGGCATGGCGTCCCGGCTTGGCATTCTTCACCGCAAGAGGGGTTAGCGCGTTGTGCAGCTTCCTTGGCATTTCGGCTCCCTGTGAGGGAATCGAACCTGCCAGCGCCCTGCCACATTGGCGGAAATAGCGGCCGTTCCCATAACCGTTCCCCGATAATAGCGCGGTTTTATGGGAACGCAACGGAACACATGCGGACGGTCGGTGTGCTACATTGACCGAAAAGCGTAGGTTTTATGTAGTTTATGAGGATGAATCTGGACGCATTCGGCAGGTAGTTAGGCGGACTCCCGCTCCGCCATCTACATTTAACTCATTGAAATTGCGTGATAATCCGGCGCTTCTGCCCGGGAATGCCAAATTTTCGGGTCACTCTCGTCATAGAGGGAACCGGGGATACAAAGCGCTTTCCACGATTTTTGGCGCCTTTTCTCAGCGGCGCCATTGCGTGGTGCGGTATTGGAGGTGCCGGGAGAGCGGGAACGCACCACGAATGCGGTAATTAGCGGTGGGGCAAAAAGCCGAGCTTTTGCCGCTGTTGGTCCCAGCCGATCGGGATCGAATGGGACTGGGTCACTTCGAAAATGGTCTAGCCGCCATTCATGCTGATTATCCGCGCTATTTGGACTTACGGTCGCATTCGATTGACTGGCTCCTTACCGTAAACGGCCGAATTAACGACGATAACGGTCGTCATTCGAAGCGAAGCAGCGTCCGCTTGTTCGATTGCTCCGAAAGTGTTCGAATTTTTCCGTCTATGGCCGCGCCTTTGGCTCGGGGTGTGAGTCAGGAACAACCAATGACCCGTGGTCCTCGGCCAACCATTGGCTGATCCTGTCACTGATCTGTTCGCCGCCATATTCCTTGATAGCGCACTCCCACACGATCGCGGTTCGCCATCCGGACTGTTCGAGATTTGCGATCGCCCGATGGTCCCTGAGTACATTCTGTTCGAATTTCTGCGCCCAGAATTCCGGCCGAGTGGCGGGCGTGGTTGTGAAGCGGCAGCCTTCGTGGCGATGCCAGAAACATCCATGGACGAATACGACTGCCTGAAATTTCGGAAAAACCAGATCGGGCCTGCCCGGCAATCCCTTGTAGTGGAGCCGGTATCTCAGGCCTCTTGCATGCAGCGCCTTTCGCATCGCGAGTTCGGGCTTCGTGTCTCGCCCTCGGATCCTCGCCATCATTCTGGACCGCGTCGCCTGGTCGACAATGTCTGACATCACGAATTCCCCTGGCTAGTTCCGCCGGTCCTGGTATGTGGTTGAACCATGAAAGGAATTGTCGGGCGAATGACTAGAAGTTTCAAGACTGTTGACCTGTTTGCGGGGCCGGGAGGTCTGGCGGAGGGCTTTTCTTCGCTGCGAGATGAAACGGGGCACCGAATTTTTGACATTGTGCTTTCTGTCGAAAAAGAGGTCTCTGCATTCGCTACATTGCGCCTCCGCAGTTTTGTTCGGCAGTTCAACAAAATCCCGCAGACCTATTATGACTATATTGCTGGCCGGATTTCGAAAGACGACCTAATCGCGCGACATCCAGCCGAATGGGCCGCAGCGGTTCGAGAAACCATGATGCTGGAACTGGGCACGGAAGCGGCGACAGCCGCACTGGATCCCGTGCTTGACGAAATTCGCGAAACGGCTGGAAACGACGCAATCCTGATCGGGGGGCCGCCCTGTCAGGCCTATTCGCTTGTCGGTCGCGCCCGTAATCGCGGCATCAAGGGATACGACCCCGCCGAGGACCATCGCCACTTCCTCTATCGTGAATATATCCGGATCATCGGGAAGCTGAGGCCGGTCGCCTTCGTGATGGAGAATGTCAAGGGGATGCTGTCTTCCAAGGTCGAAGGCAAAGGCATATTCGATCTGGTATTGTCCGACCTGTGTTCAGCAGGCGGCTATCCCGACAGCTATACGCTCATCCCTCTGGTTGCAGGTGGCAAGGGGCGCCACGGCGGTCATATCATTCGCTGCGAAGACTATGGCATACCCCAGAGCCGCCACCGCGTGATTCTTCTGGGCATTCGCTCCGACCAAATATCGAGTGACGACAGCGGGAGGCTCTCCGGACATACGCTGGAACCCGTAGCCACTCAGGCGACCGTTTCGTCGGTTCTATCGGGCATGCCGAAGCTCCGCAGTGGCCTCAGCCGCACGGAAGACAACCCGGAAAGTTGGCGCAAGGCCGTCATCGCGGCCTATCGAGCGGCCGCCTCTGCCTGCCGCAATGAGGACACTTGCCTGGACCGCGTTGCCGACACCTTGGCCGGTCACGCGCGCGATCTCCAAGAAATCGAGGAGCTTCCGCCGCGGTGCAGCAGGCAGACGACTTCGGTACCGGACAACCGGCTCGGGGTCTGGCTGAGCGATCCGGACCTGCGAGAACTCCCCAATCACGAGACCCGTGGGCACATGGAAAGCGACCTCGCGCGATATGCCTTTGCCGCGGTGTTTGCCGATCACTTTCAACGTTCGCCCAAGGCGGATGAATACCCCGCTCGACTGGCTCCTGCACATGGCAATTGGGACTCCGGCAAGTTCTCGGATCGCTTCCGGGTGCAGCGCTGGAACGCGCCCTCCAGCACCATCACCAGCCACATATCCAAGGATGGGAACTACTTCATTCACCCCGACCCGACTCAGTGTCGCAGTCTGACCGTCAGGGAGGCGGCACGTTTGCAGACGTTTCCCGATAACTACTTTTTCGAGGGAAACCGGACCCAGCAGTTTGTCCAAGTCGGAAACGCTGTTCCACCACTCCTTGCTCGTAAGATTGCGAACATTATCAGAAACTTGCTTGCGTAGGCGCGACCACCTCGATCGGTACCGTCTGCACATTCTTACAATATTTTTAAAATGTAATCCGAATATTGACGCGAAGCGCCTTTCGTGACACATTCCACGCATATTTGTGAATGTGGGGATGTCATGCGCGACAAGCGTCAGAAGTTCGTGGAACTTGCGGAGGCAAGGGTCAACAAGGCGCTGAAAGACATTCAGCTGATCGGCAACCTGTCGAACAGGTCCGCCTATGAATTCAGCGAAGCTGATATCCGGAAGATCTTCGGTGCCCTGCAGAAGGGGCTTGAAGGCGCCAAGGCGCGCTTTTCGAAGGAGAGCGATGGAAGTGGCGGTGAGTTCCGGCTTTAGGCGTGAGCGGCATCTTCATATCTGAGCGTGGGGGGTTCAAGCATGAGTGGCTGGTCCTGGATATGGCCTTCGGTCGGAGGCACGCCCATAAATCAAGGGCTCGACAGCGAGATGTTCGACCGCGTCGACTATCCCTATTCGGAAACATTCGTCCGAGAGGCTATACAGAACAGTCTTGACGCCCGGCTGGACATGACAAAGCCGGTCGTCATCCGCTTCTCCTTCCATGAAGATCGCCTTGGAAAACGCGGGGCCTTCCTCAGGCAGGCAATGGAACACCGTCAACGGGCCAACCTGCCTGTGCCAGCAGGCTGGGCCAGTGAACGGATCACGTGGATCGCGGTCGAAGATTCGAACACCAAGGGTTTGCTTGGCGATCTGAAGGATCGAAAGGGCGATTTCTGGGGGTACTGGCTCAACTTCGGTCTATCGAACAAGACCGGCACTGGACGGGGAGGCAGGGGTATCGGCCGGGTGACCTTTCTGATCGCCTCACAGATGCACACCGTCATTGGGCTGACCCGGCGCTTCGACGACATGGCCCTCGCCGCATGTGGCATGTCCGTACTTAAGGCCGATCAATATGGATCGGAATTCAAATCCACCCACGCATATCTTGCTGAAAGCGAAGAAAACTCGATTTACAGGCTGCACGATGGAGCGAATTTCCACGCATCGCTCGTCGATGCATTCCGTCTCTCGCCTTACCCTCAGGATGCCAATCTGACAGGGCTTTCCCTCGTCATCCCGTTCCCTCACGCCGAACTGGATGAGGACGGCATTCTTGCCGCTGCGATAGATCATTTCGCTCCGGCAATTCTCAACGGTACCTTGGTCGTCGAGGTGGGTGTGGATCGCCTCGACAAGGATTCAATCAAAAAGGTTGCGCCCTGTGTGTCGCAACACATCAAGTCGAAGCCGATCAAGGGCGGGACCAGCCGCTATCTGGCAATGATCGAGGCTGGTCTTGCCGGTTCAAAGTCGGCCATCCAGTTGCCGGACGCCAAGGCAAAACTGTCCGATTACCGGGACCAGCCCGATGCAGAACGCTACCGATTGAAGCTCGCCGACGGCGAGACGATCGTCTTTAGGCTGACTTTCCCGATGACCAAATCTGGCCAGACCACGGAAGTTGGCTTGACGATTGTTGCTGCACCGACACCCTATGGCAAGATGCCGTTGGATCGTCTCTTCCGGGAAGGGATGAGTCTGCCGGATGTTCGCAGCCGGCGGCCCGCCGACATTGATCTTGTCATGCTGATCGATCAGGAGCCGTTGGCTCAATATCTCAACTTCTGTGAAGGCAAGGCGCATCTCGACCTTCTTGAATCCAAGGAAGTTCGAACGAAGCTCGCCGACGCCGGCTTTGACGGAATAAACGTGAAGCGGCTGGTAAAATCGCTTCCGGACGACCTTCGCGAGTTCTTGACCGAATTAAGTGCAGAACCGGACGCTTCAGTGTGGGATGGTTATTTTTCCGTGCCGGACCCGTCCAGTCCGAAGAAGAAAATGCCGAAGCCCAGCGAGAAGGATCCGAACCCGGATCCTCCCACTGCTTTCGACCCGCCGCCGGCCAATGCAAGTGCGGTAACGGTAGACACACTTGAAGATGGCTTTCGCCTCAATTCCAATGACAACTACACAAAGTTTCCGGCCTTGGCGGATGTCACGGTTGCCTATGCGGATGGGTCAGGCAAGCCACCATGGAGCGAGTATGATTTCCGGTTCGAAGATCTGGAAATCCTTTCGGAAAACTGCACGCCCAGTTTCACGGACAATCGTCTGCGAATTCAGGACTGGGTGTCCGGCAGCATGGTCGAAGTCAAAGGCTTCGACACTCGCCGTGAACTCGACATTCGCATAAGGACCGAGAGCAATGCGCCGACGGATTAGGCTCACCGGGAGACGCCAGCTCAGCAAATCGGTGGTGAGAGTCTCGCTGACCGAGCTCGGCGGCAAGCCGCTGGTGACCATGACGTTAGTTAGTCCCGACGCATTCAAGCAATTTCCACAAAATGCGCGGGTTTCCTTGCGCCTCGTCGAGAACAAGCGGGTCGAAATTGTTGATCTCGGCACGATTGGCAAGATGAGCAGCAGCCGGGAGTTGCGGTCTCAGGGCTTTGTTGCGCCGAGTTGTCAGCTCCGAATCGCTGATCCGGGCACGAAGGCCATGGGACTGCTCCTCGCCAGCACTGACAGCTGGACCTTGAAGAAGAACGACCACAAGGACCAAGAAAGCAGCAAAGGCATCCTGCTGTTCCTCGCGGATGATACGGCTCCCCAGTCATGGAAGCTCGAGATCAGGGAATCAGACTATCCCCTGGTCAAGGTGGACAAGCGTATAGCAAATGCCGCGATGTGGGCCCGCAGCAATCCCGTTTTTGTCGGCGCAGTACTTCCCAGCGTCGTGAAGCAGGTCTTTGACGAGATCCTGCGGGGAGAACATTCCGAAGATCTGCCGTGGGTCGAAGACTGGCTGAGATGGGCCGATTCCATCATGCCCGGCGACAATCCGCCGACCGATCCCGAAGAGAAGAACGAGAGGCAGAACTACATCGAACGCCTTCTGGATTCGTTCTGCTCTCGTCACAACCTGGCAGACCAGCTGCTTCAGGCAACTCAGGGGGGAGATGCCGAATGACAGAATATCCGGCCGTCTACGAATTCACGCCGACGGGGCTGAGCGCCTTCAAGCGTATCTTTGAGGGAGAACTGCCGGAGAGCGCCATCAATCCTGTTGATCCGCAATTTGCACTGCCCGTCTCGGGTACAAAATCGATCAGCGATGCCCCTGCCGCGACTTCGAAAGAGTTGGCTGCTCGCGTGCTTCAGTCACTGGGTTCCGAGTGGACGCATGTACTGCCCAGGGCCGGCATCTGGGCATGGCTGACATTCATACTGCGTGACGTTGTGTTCCCGAAAAATTCTGAGGGCGACAGGAAG